>DATLBY010000476.1:0-9896 GCA_035526665.1 Bryobacteraceae bacterium | reverse complement strand
CCTTCCCATCTGGCGCCGTTGTCGATCCAGTCCTTAAGGATCTGAACTTCGCGGTCACTGAGTTTGTTGCCCAACGGCATGGCAGGTTGTTCCAGGCCGGCGACGCGTTTATACAATCGGCTATCGGCGGCCTTACCCGGTATAACAGAAGGACCGTTTTGTCCACCTTTGAGGAGGGCTTCGGAGCTACTCAGGTTGAGCGCCGCCATCTGTTGGGCGGGACCATGGCAGGCAACGCACTTGTCTTTTAATAATGGAGCGACCTCGGAAGAAAAGTTGGGCTGTCCTCCCGCGCCAGGAGCAAACGCGGCGGAGGCGACCAGCAACAACGCAAAAATATGCGCCGGCCCGCATCGCGGCGGGCGGTTAGCCAGAAATGGCATTCAGGGGCTCCCGGAACCTTATCAGGCCGATTATATCTATTTCGCCAGATTCGCGGGGGAGTCAGTCGGGGTCGGCAGGTCGATTCCCGGGTTGCTTCCAGGGATTCGCACGCACGCGGCCATGCCTGAATTCTCCTAGCCCAGGTCCGTTACACTGTCGGGATCAGGAGATTCATGAGCATCCCTCGCAGCTTGGCCGTTTTTCTCTGCGCCGCTGGTGCTGCTCTCGTGCTGGCGATCGGCAAAGCATCGGTGGTTAGCGGCGTGAACACATTACCCCCTGTGAAGGCGCTGGTCTTTGCGGCCTCGACGTTTGGACTGATCGCTGCATTGCTTGATTGGGCGCTGTTGCGTGGCTGGCCGAAAGTTGGGCCGATGGCAGATGCGGCATCTGCCAAGCCGGTGTCGCGCGAGGGTCGCTCCCAACACTCCGCCGCGGTACTGTCGCCGATCTCGAAAGCTCGCGCCCAGGCGCCGGAAAATGCAGCCGGATGGAGCAAGCCTGAAGTGGTCGCCGCGAACGGACCCGGCATACCGCCACAAACACAGGTGCCTCAAGCCGGCCCGATCGTCGAGCGCGGAAGCCTTTCCCCGATCGTCTTTCGCGAGATCTGCCCGCCGCCCTCGATGGCCGGGCTATCGTTCTATGGGGGCGTACCGGTTGGGCCGGCTCAACTAGTTTGGCCACTGGTTCGCAACAAGGAGGGGAATTCACCCCTCTCCTTCATCCTGCAGGTGGATTGCGCCGAGCTCGCAGCTCAGGATGGAACTGGCCTGATTCCAGACAGCGGTGTGTTGTACCTGTTCGCTGATTTGACCTGGGGCGACCCGTTCGACTTTCAATTCATCCATACGCCGGGCCCAGAGAATGGAAGTCAGTCCTTGCCCATCCCGGCCGGCCTCCCGCCAGTGTATGGTGACCAGGGAGCCTACCAGGTTCCTTATTGCTCGCCCTGGATCCCAGAGCAAGGCCAAGATGTGCCACGCTTTCTGCCGAAATGGCCGTTCCTGCCGATAGCACTCTCGTATCCGCCTCCACCGAACAATGCCAAGGGGGAGGATCGGGGAGCACTTTTCTGGAATGATGGTGACGCCGCCGGCGAGGCGCTGCTGCTCGTGGAGCATCCAAGGGGAATACCTCTGGCCAAACGGCGAGAAGAGTTGCAACGGTTGCCCTTCGGGCGTCCGTTTGCCGCCTTTCCGCACGATCATGCCGCCGTTCGTGTGGTGGTGGCCAAGGTGCTTGATGAGTTGCGACGGCCGGAGAGTTGGCTGCTGCGCGAAGCAAGCGAGGCCGAACGCGAGGCGAAGTTCCAGGTCTGGCGAGATGAAGCAGTGAAACTTTATGCAACTGCCGCAACTCACCGGCCCGCAGCCAGAGTCGAACCGGCCATGTCCGACGACATCTGGCACTGGATGGAGGGATTGGAGGCTGTACTCGCGCGGGGTTGGGGCCCGCTTGTTGCGGAATGTGTCAATGTCACTCTCGGGCTGGGGAGCGAAGCCGCCGCGGCACTTCCGGCGGATCTGGTGGCCACCTGCGCGGAGCGTCACGCACTCGCCTCGGCGTATCTTCACGAGGAATATCCCGACTGGAGCAGGCCTGACGCAGTGGCGACGTGGAAGGCCCGTAAGGCGGAAGGTTCTCTGAAGGAGATGCGCTCACTCCATGCGCCCTGCCCGAACCATATGTTCGGACCGCCTAGTTTCGTACAGGGCTATGTCGAGGAATATCTGGAAGAATGGCTGTTGCTGCTGGAACTATCTTCGCGGGAGCCCATCGGCCTCAAATTTGGCGAAGGTGTCTTGCAATTTATGATCCGGCCCGCCGATTTGCGAGAACGTCGATTTGACAACGTGAAGCTGATCGCCAGCGCTTATTAACGCGGTGAAGTAATGCGGAAGCGTGATCGGCGCAGCGCCTGCTGGACCCGTCCATGTTCGCGCATCGCCAAAAGCAAGCGAGAGGAGCACGCATGTTTTTTAAGCGACCCACGGGGTGGCGAAGGTTTCAAGATTCGGGACGACCGAGCAACGCCTGTACAATTTGCGAGTTTTGCAATCAGCTGCGGAATGCAGCGCTGCTGACCAAACTCCTGTCGGGATAACCCGCCAGCCTGGAACTCCTCCAGCTCCCGCCGCATCTCGGCAAACCGTTCCGTTTCTTTACTCATCCCGCAATCGCGCGCCATTCGCGGCCACTCGCTCAAGTTGGATTGCTCAGACGCTTACACTGCATTAGTGCATTACTGCATTGCTTCGACGGCGTTGAGCAAGCGCCTTTCGCCGAGCTGCTCGCAAAGAACACGATACTTTTAGCGCTGGACTTAATCGCCTGAAGGTCATCCACCGGGCGACAACCAACGGTACACAACCTGAACGAATGAAGGACATCTGGGAATATGTCCGCTCATTATCCGGCGTCCGTTCAAGCCCGCAGTGCCTGTCCGAGCGTTGTGTACGGTTCCGGTTCACGCGGCTGAATTCTGGCCGCCAGTGATCTGATCGAAGCAACATCGTTTCCCGCGATTGCGAAATACAACCGTGTCTTGGGAGTATGCGCGAGAACCTGTGGATAACTCGAATCGGGCGACCAGTTCCGCGACTAATGAATAGCCGCCAGGGACTGGTCTCCGCGAGGCCAGTTCAGGTGCTTGGCGAGGAAGCGAAATGTACCTTCGGCGTTCATCGCGTGTCCGCCGTTGAAGTACTCGATCTCGGTTCGGTCCTCCATCTCGAGTTGACTGTAAAGCCCGCGGGTCTTAGCGTATTCGTATGCGACCCATCGGTCGCGACCAACCAGATCGTGGTGGCCCCTCTCCACCATAAACGGGCGCGGAAAGATCAGATAACTCAACTCCGAGTAGTCGAATGTGTTCCCCATGTTGAAGTAGGGCATTTCCCATTCGATGGTGTACATGAAGCTGAAAGCCTCATCAGTGGAAGCGACCTTTCGTGTCCACTGGTTGAAATCGCCCGAGCAGATTGAAAGAGCATACTTCTCGAGCAGCGCGGGCAGACGGACCGCCGTCTCACCCCCATAGCTCAGTCCATAAAACCCCATTCGCTTGCCATCAACAAATGGAAGTGTTTCCAGCCAATTCAGGATCTGATCGTGTTGTGCCGTGATAAAGGAAAAGAGCGACACCTTGATGCTGTTAGCCTTCCGTGACAACCACCTGTAGCGGTCCTCAGCACGGTAGAGGTTGTGGGGAACAAAAACGATATAGCCTCGGTCTGCCAGCTTTGCAGCGACCTGGTTATACGGACTCTCGACAGGCTCGATCAGGTCTTTTGGGAGTCCGTTTCTTCCGTGCTGGCAAACCACAACCGGCCTACGTTCCCCCGGGCGCAGGTCTTTGGGAATCAGCAGAACGCCCCAGGCGAAAAGATCCGGGTAGACGTCCAACACGACATCGTAGCCCGCCCACTTTTCCCGATCGTAGATCCGTCGCGTCCGCGCATTAGGCGGCAGCAGTTGTTCGTCGAATCGGCCAATGACTTCTCTCCTAAAGAGCTCACGATATGGCCGCGCAGCTTCAGTGAAGGGCCCGGCCGGGTGAGTCGGATGCCGCAATTTCGTTGACCATCCGCCCTCCTTCAGGTAGGGTGCGGCCTTGAGCAGGAAGAAATCCGCGCGTGTCCGCTCGGACTCCGTGATCAACTTCTGCACATGCGCTTCGATCTCTTTCACGGCCCTGCGCTGTCTGTCCGACGGATTGAAATCTCGTCGGAGCTCGTGCGGATCGGACGCAACTGGTACCGTCCTGTTCCCGAGCAGATCGAGGAAAGGTTTCACCCCATTGTCTTGTATAAAACTACGTTGCTGAAACCCATTCGGCAAAAGTTGTCCGATGCGATCGAACTCACGTCGGGCTGCATCAGCATCGATCGGATCAAGATCTCCCTTTGTGCTGTGAAACAGGGGCGCGTCCGACTGCTCCACCACAAGGCCTCGGGGAGCAATCAAAGTCGCGATCTCTGCGTCTCCAAACTCCTCGAGGAGTCCCCAAACATTTCGGAAAATCGGCTCAGCCCAGACACGCTGGCGATTATTGAAATAGCCACTGACCAGCGCTGCGTCGATTCGAGGGTCAGCCGCGGCCGCGTAGAACGCGATTAAGCCTCCTTCGCCATACCCGGCCACGCCCGTTCGAAGTCCCGGGTTCCGCTTGCGTGACCACTCAATCGCTGCGCGCAGCTTCTGTACCTCGTATCCGATTACGTGACGCCCCATCTGAAACGCCTGCCGGTAAAGCCACTCCCGATGGGGCTGATCCGTCATACGGATATCCGGTCGCCCGGAGAACTGACTCTGCCTGCTGGTGAGTACCGGAACCAGCACCATACAGCCGCTTTCGGCCAGCACCCGCGCGAGCTGCTTCCCTCTCGGCAGTCCGGGTTCGAGGCCGCTGATCTGTTCGGGAGACTGGTCGGCATCAGGCAGCGCAACTACAAAGGCACTCGCCGGCTGAAGTGGTTCGATAAGAAGACCCTCGCCGTGCACGCCGTCTATCGCTGGCCATCGCACCTGAAAGATTCGGTAAAGCGGTGTTTCGGCGGCAAGCGCCGGGTTTACATCATCACCGAAGCGCTCCATCGTGGCATTGGTCGCGAGCGCATCCACCGCTCCAATTTTTTCGAGGAACCGCCGCCGGTTCGGTGCAATTGAGGCTGCATAGTCCCTTATGTCGCGCTTCCAGTGACGCTGCCGCGAAATCACGGAGGCGGCGATTTCTCGTTCCACGAACCGGTGCGCGCCATCCATCATGCGCACGTCAAGTTCTCCTTCCCACGTCAGAGGTTTCGTTCCCGGCAGAGTTTGTGCCGCACACGGAATTGCGGAAAGCAGAAGCATGAGCAGGCTCGGGCGATTCATCGGGTACATTATATCTGCTGCTCGCAATTTCACCCTAAAAGAAAACCGGCTGCATATCCCGGGATCATCGCCGGCGCATTTCCTCATGGACTTTTCCTAAATGGCCTTGACATTGTTCCGCCGCTTCAATAATCTTCGAGACTGGAGGAGAGGGATTATGACACGGATCGTTAGTTTGTTCGCACTCGCCTGCACACTGAGCTTCGCACAGGGTGTTTCCAGTTCGGTAAACGGCATTCTTGTCGATCCGAGCGATGCTGCCCTTCCTGGCGGCCTGGTTAAGATTACGAACGAAGGAACAGGAGCAACCGAGACGGCTTCGTCAGGTTCAGATGGACGGTTTGTGTTTCCAATTGTGGCCGCAGGAACGTACACGCTGGAGTCGTCCGGCGCAGGCTTCAAAACACTCCGTATCAGCGGCATTGCTGTGAGCTCCAGTCAGATTCGCAGTGTCGGACGGCTCACGATGCAAATCGGAGAGGTCCGGGAGGCGGTGAATGTGACGGCTGAGGCTGCACTACTGCAGCTTTCGAGTGCAGAGAAATCGGGTGTGCTCACGGGAACGCAGATCAACAATCTCGCACTCAAGGGACGTGATTTCTTTGCTCTGATGCAGACAATTCCCGGCGTTGTGGATACAAACACGTCCCGGGAAGCCACGACGACCGCTTCGAACGCAAATATTTACATCAACGGAGCCCGCGACAACCAGAAGAACTTCACGGTTGATGGTGTGACGGCTCACGATACGCACTCGAACGGGTCTATGCCTTTTATGCCGAATATGGACTCGATCTCGGAGGTCCGAGTACTGACGAGTAATTACCAGGCCGAATATGGTCGAAACGCCGGTGGAGCAATCACGGCGATCACGAAGTCCGGCTCACGCGAATTCCACGGTACGGCCTACGACTATTACCGCCACGAGACCCTCAACGCCAACGATTTCTTCAACAACAGGACGGGAACGCAGAAGGCGCCGTACCGGTATCGCATCAGCGGATATACGATCGGCGGTCCCGTATTTGTTCCAAAGGTATTCAACACGTCGAAGGAGAAATTCTTTTTCTTCTGGTCGCAGGAGTACACCGGCGTCAAGCGGGATTACGGCGTCCGCTTTATCAACACGCCGACGGAACTGGAACGCAACGGCGACTTTTCCCGCTCCTTTGACGTAAACGGAGCACTGATTACGATCCGTGATCCGCTGACGGGTCAGCTGTTTCCCGGGAACATCATTCCCCAGAATCGGTTCAACCAGCTGGGGCGTACATTTCTGAATTTCATGCCTGTGCCGAACTACACCGATCCTGATCCGCGCAATCGGTACCGCTGGAACTACCGGTCGCAGTACAGCGGCGGAGTGCCGCGTAGAAATGACATCGTGCGCACCGACGCGAATCTCTCGCCGTCATTCCGTCTTTATTACAGATTCGGCAAGGATCGCGACAACCTGCTGCAACCGTGGAATTCGTGGCAGACCGGGAACATAAACTACTTCCTCACACCTGTTCAACAGATTCGATACGGGCTTGGCCACGTCGTGCACGCGACGAAAATATTTTCTCCGACCCTGGTCAATGAGACGATCTACGGCTACACCAACGTCAGCAGGGACTTCGATCTTCTCGACAAGTCGCTTGTCGGCCGCGGCAAAATGGGAAATCCGCCGCAGTGGTATCCCGATCCATCCGAGTATTCCGATCATGGACCCAACATCAGCTTTGGCTCTATTCCGGTCAATGCTGTTAACTTCAACCTTCAGGCCAATCTTCCAAACCGGTACCGGAACCCCGTCAACTCACTCCAGAATAATCTCAGCAAGGTGCTCGGATCCCACAGCATCAAGGCGGGCATCTACGTCGAGCGCACCTATGTGGAGGTGCCGTTCGGTGGAAACGTCCGCGGTTCATTTAACTTCGGACGCGACGTGAACAATCCATTCGATACCGGTAATGGTTTTTCGAATGCGCTGCTGGGTCAGATCACTTCCTACTCCGAAGCGCAACTCCGGGTCAACAGCATTGAGCAGTTCTGGAACTACGAGTGGTACGCGCAGGACAACTGGAAGGTGTCGCGGCGGCTCACCGTGGATTTGGGTATGAGGTTCTACGTGATGCCTCCCATTTACGATGTCAACCACATGGCCGCTACCTTCGATCCGGCCTTGTTCGATAAGAATAAAGTTCCCGCGCTTTATCAACCGGCCTTCGATGTTTCTGGCCGGCGCGTCGCTCGCGACCCCATCACTGGAAAGTTTGCTGCAGCGCCTCTGATTGGTCAGTTCGTTCCGAATACCGGTGACCCGTCCAACGGCTCAGCCGTAGGCGGCGAGAACGGGTACCCGCGAGGCCTGTACACTCGTCCTCCCGTTTCGTTTGGTCCGCGGTTTGGCCTTGCGTACGACCTCTTCGGCGACGGCAGAACTGCTTTACGGACGGGCTTTGGACTTTTCTATGATGTCGGGCAGAATAATCCTTTTGCGAACGCGGTGGGCAATCCTCCTCTTTCCTATACACCTACGCTTTATTACGGCAATCTGGACACCTACGCTCAAGGTGGAGGTGCTATTGGACCGTCAAATCTGAACATACTTTACGGCGAGCACAAACTTCCGAGCACGATGAACTTCTCGTTTGGTATCCAGCGTCAATTGCGAGACACGGTCATTGACGTGTCGTACGTGGGAGCCCTGTCCCGCCATCTTTACCTTCGTCGGAACATGAACCCTATCGCGATCGGAGCGCGTTTTGACCAGAACAACTTCGATACGACACAGTCTGGACGGCCGCTTCCGGACAACTTCTACCGGCCGTACAAGGGGTATGGCGATCTCTTCGTTCAGGAGCATAGCGGAACATCGAACTACAACTCGCTCCAGGTCTCCGCGAACAAGCGCTTTTCACATGGATTGCAGTTCGGCGTTTCGTATAGCTGGGCCAAGGCGCTTGGGACCGCGGACAGCGACACCAGCCTTGTGTCTTCGTACTTCCCCGCACGCGCGTGGAACTATGGTCCCCCTTCATACGATCGGACCCACACGCTGGTTGTGAATTACCTTTACGAACTTCCGAAAGTTGGAACGCGGCTCGGCTGGACGCCTGCAAAATGGGTGTTCGATAACTGGCAGATCAGCGGGATCACTTCGATGATCACCGGTGCGCCTTTCACGCCAGGGTTCACCACCACCGACGCCGCCGAGATCACCGGCTCTTCCGAAGCCGCAAGAATCACCGTCATCGGCAACCCACACCTCGATGAAGGTCAGCGCAACTTCTTCCGGAATTTCAATACCGCCGCGTTTGCCCGCACTACGGTCGGATCCTTCGGTAATGCAGGCGTTAACATCCTGCGCGGCCCGGGGATCAACAACTGGGACGTGAATATCACAAAACGAGTTCAGCTTTTCAGTGAGAGCCGCTTTGTGCAGTTCCGGACGGAGCTGTTCAACGCTTGGAATCACACCCAGTTTTCCGGGCTGTACACGACCGCACGATTCGATGCGAACGGGAATCAGGTCGATCCGAACTTCGGTGCATACAGCGCGAGCAGAGCACCACGAACGATCCAGCTATCGCTTAGGGTCGTGTTTTGATAAGAAGCGACCTGTCAATATCTTTGAGAGGTGCTGACACGTAAGCGGGTAACTTCAGGCTGCGTTTTTCCGCAAGGCGCGGCGCCAACCAATTTCTCGTTTCAGCATCGAATGCTGGTGGTGGAGGGTTCCCGCCGGAAATCGGATGAAATCGCCCGGTACCCCCGCCGGATGCAGTAAGCCTCCAATGCGTAACGGAAGTGCAAAGGAGGACGGGCTTGAAGAAGGGGCACTGCGAAGCGCTCAAGACGGCAATCCGTCCGCGGTACATCCGGGATCACAATCGGGCTAGATTTAGGAGAACAAGACCAGCCGGTATTGCGTGATTGCCAGCCAAGGTGAAGTGATTGTCGAGCTGGCGTGTCAACTACAAAAGGGCAATGCAAGCAAAATTCGGCAGTGTCGGACAGTGCCGAATTGCGCTGGAGGTGGGGTCACATTCGGCATGGGTACGCCGGCTGCTGGCTGAAGGCTTCACCGGGTCCTGAATGGCTACTTCGCGTACCATGTAGTTCCGACGAACCTGGCAGCGATTGGATGGCTTCCGTAGCGAGGTGTGCCGCCCTTGTCGGCATGCCCTGTTGCGGAGAAGTCAACGCCACCGGATCAACTGGTCCCGGTTCAATCGCCTCACCCGTAAGGATGTCCCGTCATGCCGGGTTCTGCATCCCTATCCGGACGAGCGCTTCTTCGCGTCGCGACCTTAGGCAGGAGCCGTATGCGGTAACTCCGCACGTACGGATCTGTGTTGGTGGGGCAGCAATGGCCGTCTCTACCGCGACCGTTGTAACGATCAACATAACCCTCCACAGCCCGGCGCTGATCTGGGTATTGTCGAACATAAGAAATACCACTCTGAAACTCGAAAACCGCAGACAACGACATATTCCCCCGGTCACGGAGCTCCTTCAGCTCGATCTCCTCTCCTCCCTGCTACTTCCATTTTTTAAGCCGCAGATCCGCTTTACGCGTCCACTATCGTCAAGCCGAGGAATACCATGGCACAACCCAAGAAGATTTCCCTCCCCGGCGGCAATAT
>DATLBY010000475.1:0-8291 GCA_035526665.1 Bryobacteraceae bacterium | reverse complement strand
CAGCCTCGGCGTAACCTTGAAATCATCCTGGAAGTACCAGCCGTAAAACGGCGCCTGCGGCGCGGTCATCGCGCGAAGGTCAAGGGATCCACTCGCCGGGTAACCCAGCAGAAAGCTCGCAATTCCGTTGCCTTGGTTGGTGCCTGGGCCGAACGGATTCGGCTGAGTAAAAGCGCGGTCAAAATTGTACTCCCCCGCCGGACGTGCCGCTCCCACCGAATTGTTCTGTTTCACTTGCCCCTGCATTCCCCACTTCATGTTATGGCTGGCAGCGCTCTTGGTTACGCCAATGTTGAAGGAATAGGTGTTGGTGTGCTCGAACCATTGTCCTTCCGAGGCGCCGATGTAGTAGGAATCCGCAATATTGAATCTGGGAAAAATCTTTTGCTGCAGCCGGTTTACCAGGCCGCTCGAAAAGCCAAGTGTAGTCAGGTCGAAGGTCGGATGTATGCCTTCCTGCGTCCACCGGGTGAAGCCGGCCTGTGCCGTAATGAGTAGTGACGGGTTCACGGCAAAGGCATCACTGAGGCCGATCGAGGTTTGGGCCCGATTGTTGCCTTCCGGTGCGCCGATGCCGCCGCCGATGTCCCAGACCGACGGTGTGCCGGGAAAACCATAGTTATGCGACCAGCGGCCGAACAAACGATGGCGGCGAACATTCGGATCAACGCGGACCGAGAAGTTGTCTCCGTCGTATACCGCCGGCACGACGCTAAAGTAATTGTTCGCGCCTGTCAGGGGATCGCCGGCCGTATTGGGCAACGGGTATCGCGACAGCACTTGCGCCGAGATAGGGTTGATCCGGTTCGCAGGAATACGGTTAGCTGGAAAAAGGGTCCGGGTCTGACCGCCCGAGCCATTCGGCGCCGTCGTCAACGGATCGGCGATCTGAAACAGAGCGCCATTGCGGTCGAAGGTTTGCGAAAAATCGCCCTGACGCTGGAGCACCGACGGTACAGTGATGCGATAGGTGAATGGCGTGCGCTGGCGCAGGCTTTCCCAGTTGAAGAACCAGAAGATCTTGTCCTTCACAACCGGTCCACCTACAGCGAGGCCGTACTGGTTGAAGCGTACTACCGGACGCGCGGTGCCGTTTCGGTTCGAAAAGAACTGATTCGCATTGAGCTTGTCGTTGCGGAAGAACTCGTAAAGGTTGCCATGCAGCTGGTTGGTTCCACTCTTCGTGGTTATATTCACGTACATTCCGCCGCCGTGGCCGTACTCGGCGTCGAGTGCATTGGTCTGTATCGTGAACTCTTCCACGTCATCCACGCTTGGAATGTACGCCACCCGGTCCGAAACATTGTTCGGGATGCCGTCCATCAGGAATTCGTTCTGGCGCCGGCTCGCGCCGTTCGCGGAAGTGTAAGAAACGCTGTCTATATCGATGAGGCCGCTGCTGGCAGTCGTTGAGTTGTTGGTGATGCCGGGAGCCAGGTTGATCAGCATCAGCGGATTGCGGCCCAACAGAGGAATGTCCTGAACTAACCTTTCCTGCACGTTGCGGCTGACGCTCGCAGTGGAAGTCTCGAGCAGCGCCGCCTGCGCAGTCACTTGCACGGACTCGGTAAGCTGCCCAAGCTCCAGCGCGAAATCCGCCGTCGAGCGTTTCCCGGTTTCTACCAGGACGGCTTGTGTGCTGCGTTTGAACCCGAGCTTCTCGGCAAATACCTGGTATCGACCCGGATTTACCAGCGGGAAGAAGTAGTACCCGGAGTCGTTGGTAGCCGCTGTCCTGACCTGATTCGTGTCTACATGGGTTAGCGTGACCGTCATACCCGGCACCGCCCCACCCGTCGTATCCTGAACCGTTCCATCCACGGTTCCGACCGGCAACACCTGCGCAACGGCGGTGGCTGTTAAACTTGCAAGAACGAAACAGAGGCGCCAAAGCATACCGGTCGTACCCTCCAGTTGAGATTCGTGTTGTGATGCGTGATGATCGGATTCGGTCATATACCAATCGAAATGCGAAGTCAATGGACAGGTAAGTTTGCACTTCCCTGCCGGGCTCTATATACTGATAGTTTTGGACTTTCAGTAATCTTTAACAAGCGTAGCGCTTTGGGGCGAGTTGCTAGCCGGCGCTCAGGAAATATCACATGCCAAAACGTACGTTTCAGCCGAATAATCGTAAGCGAGCCAAGGTGCACGGATTCCGTGAACGCATGAAAACAAAGGATGGCCGGGCCGTACTCGCCCGCCGCCGGGCCAAGGGCCGTCACAAGTTGACCGTCAGTGACGAGCGCGCTGTCCGCTACGCCAAGTAAACCAGATTCCGCGGACCGGAAAGACTTTGGCTTCCCCAAAACTGTCCGAATCCTGCGGTCCAGTGATTTCCGCCGGGTTTATGACCAGGGTTCCCGTTTCAGCTGTCCTTTTTTCGCAGCCTTCGCGCTCCGGACAGAGGACCAGCCGCCGGGTCCTCAAATCGGTTTTACCGTCTCCCGGGCCATGGGCAAGAGCGTGGTCCGTAACCGGATGAGAAGGCGAATGCGGGAAGCGGTGCGGTTGCAGTTGAGCGGAATCGGAGGCGGCTGGTGGGTCGTCTTCAATCCCCGGCGCGCCATTCTTACCGTCTCCACCGAAGCCTTGCACCGTGAGGTCGGAAAACTTTTCGCACAATGCAAGAACTCGTAATTGGGGCCTTACGTACCTATAAGCGATGGATTTCTCCGCTGCTGCCTTCCGCCTGCCGCTTCCATCCCACTTGTTCCGAGTTTATGATGCAGGCCGTGGCGCGTCATGGCGTCTTGCGCGGAATTGCCATGGGCGCCCGCAGGCTATTCCGTTGCCATCCCTTCCACCAGGGCGGCTTTGATCCCGTTCGATAACCCTACTCTCAATGGCCGATTCCGATAAACCAGGACCGAAGAAACCCGACATCTCCATCGAGCAACGCTTGCTGCTTGCATTCGTGCTGATGGGCGCTGTTCTGTTCGTGACGCAGTATTTTTATAAGCCGGCGCCGCCCAAAGCGATCGTCAAGCAGACCGAGCCTGCCAAGCCGCAGCAGCAGTCCGCGCCCGCTCCTCCACCGGACACTCCCAAGGGCGCCGCGCCTCCTTCGCAGGTCGTGGCCGCGCCTAAAGAAGAGCTGTTTACCATCGACACCGCCCTTTACCGCATCGTGTTTTCCAATCGCGGCGCGGTGGTGCAAAGCTGGCAGCTGAAGAAATACCACGACGGGACCGGCAAGCCGCTCGAACTGGTCAATACGGCCGCCGCCTCGAAGGTCTACTATCCCTTCTCGCTGATCTTCACCGACCAGAAACCAGCCACCGATCTCAACCAGGCTCTATACATCGCGAAGCCGGCTCCGGACGGTCTTGGTATCGACTATGAGTTTGCCGATGGGCAGAACACCGCCCGCAAATCCTTCCGCTTTACGCGCAACAGCTATCTGGCGCAGTTGACTACGGAAGTATTGCAGGGGACAGCCGCCGTTCCGCATCTGATCGCCTGGCGCGGCGGCTTCGGCGATAGCACGGTCCTGAAAGCCGCTGGGAACCAGCACGCCGTCTACTTCGAGGCGGCCGACAACAAGTTGATCCAGAACGATTCCGGCACTGCCAAGAACGGGCCTGTATCGGTCACCGGCGCCTATGCCTACGCCGGCATCGAGGATAATTTCTTTGCCGCAGTTTTCCTGCCGCAGGACGGCAAGTCCCTGCAGTTGCAGACGCTGAATGATCCTGTTCCCACGGCCGTGGATCCGAAGACCGAGGAGCCGCATGTAGGGGCAGCCGTCGGCGGCAGCGGCCAGAATGCGTTCTCTCTGTTTGTCGGTCCCAAGGACCTCGATCTCATGCGGAAAGTGGATCCGCGGCTGGAGTCGCTCATCAATTTCGGCCGCTGGCTGGGCTTCCTGGCCAAGCCGCTGTTTCTCGCTCTGAACTGGGTGAACGACCGCTGGGTTCACAACTACGGCTGGTCCATTGTGGTGGTTACGATCATCATCAATTTCCTGCTACTGCCCTTGAAATTCTCCAGCATGAAGTCGATGAAGAAGATGCAGGTGCTCGCGCCCCAGATCGCTGCCATCAACAAAAAGTATGAAGGCATTGGTCTCCGCGACCCGAAGAAGGCGGACCAGAACGCCGAAGTGATGGCGCTCTACAAGCGCGAAGGAGTCAATCCCGCGGGTGGGTGTTTCCCAATGGTGCTGCAGATCCCGTTCTTCATCTCTTTCTATACCGTGCTGACGGTCGCCATCGAGATGCGCGGCGCGCAGTGGCTCTGGGTCAATGATCTGTCGCAGCCCGAGACCCTGGCGATTCGCATTCTCCCGCTGGCTCTAATCGCTACTCAGTTCCTGCTGCAAAAGATCTCCCCCGCAACTTCCGCCGACCCGGCGCAGCAAAAGGTCATGATGCTGATGCCGCTGATGATGGGCTTCATGTTCTACGGCGTTTCGAGCGGGCTCGTACTATACTGGTTAACCGGAAACGTAGTAGGAATGGCGCAGCAGTGGTTTTTCAACCGCGCGATGCCCACGCCTGCCGTTACTGAAACAAGGCCGGTGAAGAAAAAGAGTCCGAGGGTTTAGAAAACGTGGCCGACAGAAAGTACACAGTGGAGTCCGCCGGACCCAAAATTGATGCGTTCCTCGCTGCTCTCTTGCAGAGCGGCGGCTTCCAGCTTCATTACCAGATCGGCCACGCTGCCACGCTCCATGCGGATTTTGAGAATCCCGAGGTCGTAGTGCGCTTTAAAGGTCCCGACGTCGATCTGTTGCTCGCCAACAAAGGGGAGCTTCTGCTGGCGCTGGAGCAGTTGACCATGGAGATGCTCCGGATGTCGGCCGACGAACATTCGCAGCTCCAATTCGATGCCAACGATTACCGCATGCTCCGCGTGGAGGAGCTTCGGCTGAGCGCCCTGACGGCGGCTGAAAAGGTAAAGAAGAGCAAAATCCCCTTCGAGTTCAATCCAATGAACAGCCGCGAGCGGCGTATTATTCACCTTGCCTTGCGCAACGAGCCGCAGGTGCGCAGCGAAAGCGCGGGCATGGGTCCTTACCGCCAGGTGGTGGTGTATCCGGCGGGAATGCCTTCGGCTCCGCCGAAATCCGCGCCGCCGCCGTTTCGCAGACCCGGCCGCCGCTAACCGGCGGTGCAACTCCTCGACACAATCGCAGCTATAGCCACTCCGCCCGGACGCAGCGGAATCGGTCTCGTCCGCCTCTCCGGGCGGGAGTCGCTTGCCATTGCCGGGCGCATTCTGGTCACCGGCAAATCCCTGGAATCCTGGCGCCCGGCGCGTGCCGGTCTGCTGGATGCCGCCGGCGCTGTGGTGGATAGCGTGATTGCCACATACTACGCGGCGCCGAAATCGTATACAGCCGAGGATGTCATTGAGATCGCCTGCCACGGTTCGCCCGTGATCCTGCGCCACTGCCTGGAGAGCGCATGCGCTGCCGGCGCCAGGCTGGCTGAGCCCGGTGAATTCACTCTTCGCGCCTACCTCCATGGACGGCTCGATCTGCCGCAGGCCGAAGCGGTCCGGGACCTGATTGAATCGACGACCCTCTATCAGGCACGCGTCGCCAACCAGCAGGTGGAAGGCTCGGTTTCCCGCCGCATCCAGCCGCTCAAGGACCAGCTGGTCGAGCTGATCGCGCTACTGGAGGCTGGTATCGACTTTGCCGAGGATGACATCAGCGTGGCGCCGGCCGAAGAGATCCTGCGCAGGATCGAGTCCGTCCGCCTCGGTTTGGACCTTCTGGTTCGCAGCTTCGCCTTCGGCAAGCTGGTGCACTCAGGCTTTACGCTCGCCATCATCGGACAGCCGAATGTGGGGAAGAGCAGTCTGTTCAACCGGCTGATCGAACAAGATCGCGCCATTGTCACCGACATCCCCGGCACCACGCGGGACACCGTTTCCGAGGTGGCATCCATGCAGGGGCTGCCCGTGCGCTTTGTGGACACCGCCGGAATCCGGCCGGGGCAGGACCTGGTGGAGACGCTCGGCGTCGAGCGCAGCTATCAGGCAATGGCCGATGCCGATCTGACTCTGGTGGTCGTCGATGCTTCGCTCCCGCTAACCCCCCAGGACGAAGAGCTCGTGGCCCGTGCGCGGTCGCACGGCCGACCGGTGGTGGTGGGGAACAAGAGCGACATCGGAGCCCAGGCTGCCTGTGATGTGCTGGTGTCGGCACTCACGGGCGACGGCGTCCTGGAGTTGCGCCGGCAAATCGTCGCCGCCGTGTCGCCGGAGGCCGGAATTCCGCAGGAAGCAGGCTTTATCACCAGTCTTCGGCATGAACAGCTGCTGCGCGAGGCGCTGGACGCGCTCGATCGCGCGGCCGGCGCGGTCCGCACGTTCATTCCTCACGAGATGGTGTTGCTGGATCTGTACGCGGCCCTTCGTCCTGTGGACGCCATCACCGGCGCGACCACGGCGGACGACATTCTGAACCGGATCTTCTCCACCTTTTGCATCGGAAAGTGATCCTGCAATAGCGTCCCCCAAAAGCGTATACTGCTACACCAGGAGCTGTTTGCATGAATTGGTCGCGTAGAAAATTCCTCGTGAGTGCGGCGGCTTTGCCTGCCCTGGCTGGCTTGAAGGGTCTAAAAATCGGCGTCACCGATTGGAACCTGAAGCTGGCAGGCAAGCTGGAAGCGGTTGCGCTTGCCAAAAAGCTCGACTTTGAGGGAGTTCAGGTCAGCCTGGGCCGGCAGGCGGAGGACAACAAGCTCCCGCTGGACAACGACGAGCTGATCGGTAAGTATCTAGCTGAGTCGAAGAAGCAGGGTATCCGCCTGAACGGGACCTGCCTCGATATTCTCCACGTGAATTACCTGAAGAATGACAAGCTGGGTCAGAAGTGGGTGGCGGATAGTATTCCGGTTACGAAAAAGCTCGGAGCCAAAGTGATTCTCCTTCCCTTTTTCGGCAAAGGGGCGCTGACTTCGCCCGCCGAGATGGATTACGTGGCCGACGCCTTGAAAGACGTGGCTCCTATGGCCCAGACGGCTGGCGTGATACTCGGCCTGGAAAACACCATTTCGGCTCAGGACAATGTCCGGATCCTCGACCGGATCGGCTCAAAAGCCGTACTAATCTACTATGACGTTGGCAATTCGACCCGCAACGGCTTCGATGCGCCGCGTGAAATCGAGTGGCTGGGAACCAAACGGATCTGCCAGTTTCACTTCAAAGACAACCCCGGATACCTGGGAGAAGGCAAAGTCGACATGAAAGCGGTTCTCAAGTCCATCTCGCATAGCGATTTTCAGGGTTATGCCAATCTGGAGACGGATTCGCCGTCAAAGTCGATTGAAGCGGACATGCGGCGGAACCTGAGCTATTTGCGCCGGGTGATGGTAGAGACTAAACACGCCTAGGGAGTGTAACCTTGCCATCAGGCGTTACGTCATGTGTGCACCTCAGTAAAGTGTTAGGCGGCCACCAGAGCTTCGGAATTTGCCTACAGTGATCCCTGTACCTAGCGTCGCAGGCCACATTTCTATTGACACTGTGACAACTTAGATTTAATATTCTCTTTTCAGTCTAGCTTTGCCGTAACTGACAACTTCACGAAAGTGTACAGGAGGTCCCCGGATGACCTTTCAAGTTGGTGAGAAAGTTGTGTACCCGAACCACGGAGTCGGGACGATCGAGAATATCAGCACTCGTTCGTTTGGCGCCCAGTTCGAACGGTTTTACCTCCTGCGCCTGACGTACAACAGTTTGACGGTGATGGTGCCGTTCTCGCACGTGGGGGACGTAGGCCTTCGCAAGGTCACCAAATCGGCGGAAATTGCCCGGGTATTGGTGTTTTTGGCCTCCGGCATGAGCAAATGCAGCAATGACTGGAAGCACCGTTTTAAAGAGAATTCCGAGAAGATGCGCAGTGGCAGCCTTCTCGAAATCGCTGAAGTTCTGAAAACTCTCCTCATTCTGCAGGCAGACAAACCCCTGTCTTTCCGGGAAAAAAAGATGCTCGACCGCTCCCGCCATATGTTGATCACCGAGATCTCGATTTGCCGGGGTTTACGGGAACCTGAGGCGGTGGAGATCCTGCAGCGTGCGCTGGCCAAGTCCTCGCTCGTTTTCCCTGAGGCGCTCTAGGCCGATCGGCACCCACTGGGGGCGCGGCAGCTAATTCCTTAGGCCCTCGCAAAAGTTTGGCTAAGCCATCTCTTTTAATACTAAAGTAAGTCCCGTATTGGCCGATCTGTCCTTAGGTGCTTCTATGCGTATCTTTTTCTCTATCGATGCGCTAGGAAAAAACTGAGGAATACGCTCGACTGCATGCGCTGCTTACAGTGCTCCAAACCGAT
>DATLBY010000474.1:0-4608 GCA_035526665.1 Bryobacteraceae bacterium | reverse complement strand
CATGCAGCCCGGAGCGGAGCGCTGCGGGCCTGTGATTAGTTTTTGAGCCGCGGATGAACGGAGATCAACGCGGATTGGCGTATGATGGATTCGTATGGTGGAGCTAGTGTTTGAGGTCATTCAGGAGGCTGACGGCTGCTTTCTTCTTCGATCAACCAAAGCCTGAGCGCATTCGCCTCCACCTAGTCCGCGACGAAATCCTGTTCGTCGCATGAAGATCCCGCGAAATGTTTCGGGTGCAGATTTTGCGGTAGTCACCTGATTCTGGAAACATCTGCGCCAACTCACCAGCGGGTCGCCGTGCTTCCCACGCTCCAATTCGCATCGCACCTTCAGTTCCATTCTCCGAACCGTGGCTGAGCACAAGGGTGTGGAACGGAACGCTATCCTCGTTACACTTTAGGCCGGCGCAAGCACGGAGAAGCGCTAAATGGACCAGTTGGAACTGTCCCCTTTTCTCCCCTCCTTTTCTCCCCTTTTCTCCCTTTCCTTCGTCCGGCGGTGGAGGACGCTATCCTCTCGACGCTGTAGGGGCGCAAGACTGAGAAGCCGTTAAATAGCGTTAAATAGGGACAGTTGGAACTGTCCCCCTTTTTTAGTAGACGCGGGAAGGCTCCAGGGAGCCAGCGGGGAGCGGCTGCTCCCTGGGCATCACGATCCAGGCGGCGAGGTAGGCCAGTAGGCCCATCGGCACCGGGAAGATAATCAGGATCAGCCAGATCAGACGTACCGCCGTCACATCCACATCCATATAGTGGGCAAAGCCGGAGCAGACGCCGGCAATCTTCTTGTCGTGCAGCGACCGGGTGAGACGACGCGGCACGCGCATGGGAGCTTTGCTGGTGGCCGCTCCGCATTGCGAACAGAAGATGTCCCGCTCCGCCAGTTCCAACCCGCATTTGGTGCAGTACATTCTCCGCCTCCTGCTGGGGAAACGAGCGGCGGGCAGGTTTTGTTCCCTTTAGAAATAGAAGCGGAGTTTCAGGGACGCCGTGCGCGGCTGTACCAGGCGCGTGCCAACGAAGATCGACTGGAAATTGTAAAGCGCTGTACGGTTGGTCACGTTGGAGATTTGAAATACAGCGTCCCAGACGCGGCGGTCGCGGCGGACACGGTCGTAGCCCAGGGCGAAATCGACGATGGTGCGGGGGCGGACGCGCGGGAGGTCGGCGGTGAGATTTACGTAGGGCAGCAGGTCGCTGTAGTCGGGATCGGCGGCGACTACCGCCGGATCGCTGGGGTTGGATACCAGACCGCTGTCATAGCGGATGGAGTTGCTGATCCAGAGGTGGCGGCGGACCGCGTACTGCAGGATGGCGTGCGCGCTCAAGGTCTGGTCGTGATCGATGACGAAGGGGCCGGCGTTGAGAGCGTCCACCGCGGTGCTGCCAAGGAACAGGCCGCCGGTGAAGGGCGGGGTCACGATGGTGTGGAAGTGCGTGAGGCTGAGCGAGCCCGAGAGGCGGCGCCAGGGCAGCACGGCCAGGCGCAACTCGGCGCCATTGGTGCGGGATTGCTTCAGGGAGGTGGGAAAGATGATGCCGGTGTTGAAGAAATTGTCATTGTCCTGGAGGTCGCGCGAATCCTTGTGATAGTAGGCGAGGTTGAGGCTCACCAGGGAACCGGCGGCCTGCTGGAGACCGACCTCATAGACGTTCTGGCGTTCGGGATGGATGAGCAGGTGGGCTCCGCCGAGCGTTTGGCGGACGGAGGCCGGGACCAGGACGCTGGATTCGTCCGAGCTGGAGAGCAGGAGATTTTCATTCGGCGGGGTCTGATAGGTGCGGTTGTAGGAGGCGCGGAACACGGTGCCGGTCCGCTTCAGGTGATAAGCCAAGCCGACGCGTGGCTGCATCTGGTTGCCGTAGGTGAGGAAGCGGTAACGGTCGTAGCGGAGACCGAGAGAGAGGGTGAGGCCGGCCAGCTTGATGGAGTCCTGGGCGAAGGCGGTGTGGAGGGATCCGGAGCGCCTGGCGGAGAAGTAGAAGGGCGCTCCGCCGCGGCTGATGTCGTGGGCGAGGAGCGTGGGGATGTAGGCAGCGGAGCCGGGCTGGTTGAAGGCAGGGTCGGTGACGGCGAAGCTGAAGTTCTCGCTGACGGGGAAATACTGGCTATCGAAGCCGCCGCGCAGCACATGGCGGCCGGACTGGCGGTTCCAGCGGGCGCCGCCGGCCAGGGTAGTGAGATGACGGCCCTGGGCCGCAGTCACCGGCGTGTCACCGGCACTGGGAAAGAGCTGGGCGATGGAGGTCCGGTAGGAAAACGAGGCGTCGATGGTAGTCCGGGGGCCCAGGACGCGCAACCAGGCGAGGGAGAGGGAGGCATCGCGCAGGAGCTGGCGCTGATCCTGGCGGGCGAGCTGCTGGGAGCGCAGGTTCGCGAGCTCAAAGCCGGAGCGTCCGGCCATGGCGTTGAGGCGGAGCTGGTCGACGGGGGAGGGCTGGTAGTCGAGGCGGACGAAGGCGCGCTCGGAGTTTCCGCCGTTGTGCAGGTTGCTGGTGGAGACCTGATCTAAATAATGATTGCTCTTGAGGGTGTTGAGGGAGGCGAAGTAGCCGAGGCGCGCGCTGCCGCCGGAGACCTGGGTGACCTGGGATAGCGTTTCGTATTGCGCGGCGCTGACCTGGCTGCTGCCGGAGAACCTGCGTCCGCCGCCGAGGCCGGATTTGGTAGTGATGACGGCGACGCCGGAGATCTTGCTGCCGAATTCGGCCGGGATATTGCCGGTAAAGAGCTCGATGGTCTGAACGATGGACGGGTCAACGGCGTTGGCGAAGGCGCCGGTTAACTGGTCGGAGATGGCCATCCCATCGATCACGTAGGTCATTTGGTTGTGGGCGCCGCGGGGGTGGATGGCGCCGTTGGCATTCAGGGCGAAGCCGGGAAAGCTGACGAGGACGGATTCCAGGCCGCGGCTGCCCGGCGGCACGGGCATGCGGCTCATTTCGGCGGCGTTCATGGCGGTGCGTGTTCCCGAGGATTCGGCGTCCAGCAGAGTTCCGATGTTGCCAGCGGTGATCTCCAGGCGGGTGACCTGGCCGGCCAGTTCCAGGTTCACGCGAACGGTCTGAGGCACGTTGGTCCGGAGTTGGAGCGATTGGGGGGAGGCGGCGAAGCCGGTCTTTTCGACGCGCAGCAGATAAGTTTGAAACGGGATGTTGGCGATGTTGAACAAGCCCGCGGCGTCGGAGAGAGCCGTGCGTTCAAAGCCGCTGAGCTGATTTTCGAGAGTGATTTGCGCGGCGGCGATGGCTTGTCCGGCGGGGTCGACCACTTCCCCTCGGAGGGTGGCAGTGGCTTGCGGGAAGGCCGGGGCAGAGAGGAAGAGCAGGAGAAGTGGGAGGCGGGTCACGTGCTTAGTTTATACCAGTTACCGCTGGGTAGATAACTATAGTTAATGAGTAGCCCAATTGACGGGTGCGCCGGTTCGCGGCATTATAAAATGGCGTTTCCATGCCCAAGAACCCGAAGAAACCTACCGGCCCGTCGCCTGTCCAAAACTCAGAGGAAGAGCCGCCCGCTGAGCCGCTCGCGCTGGAGCTGATTGACGACGACCGTCCGGCAGCGGGAAGTTTTCCGGTGGTAGGAGTGGGGGCCTCGGCCGGCGGGCTGGAGGCATTCACGCAACTGCTGCATGCGCTGCCGCCGGACACCGGCATGGCGTTCGTGTTCATCCAGCACCTGGATCCGAAGCACGTCAGCATGCTGCGGCAATTGCTGAGCCGGGAAACCTCGATGGGTGTCTCGGAGGCTGTCCACCAATCGCTGGTAGAGCCGAACCATGTCTATGTAATTCCGCAGAACACGTGCATGTCGATCCGTTCGAACCGGCTGCTGCTGGAGCCGCGCTCAGGCCGTCACCACATGCCGGTAAATTCCTTCCTGCAGTCGCTGGCGGTGGAGATGAAGAGCAAAGCGATCGGCGTGATTCTATCGGGGACCGGGTCGGACGGCACGGTGGGGCTAAAGGCGGTGAAGGCGGGCGGTGGGATCAGCTTTGCCCAGGAGCCCGTGTGGGCAAAATTTCCCGGGATGCCGAGGTCGGCCATTGCGGCCAGATGTGTCGATTTCATTCTGCCGCCGGACGGGATTGCCAAGGAGCTGGCGCAGCTGGGAAGACATCCGTACGTTCACCGGCCTGAGCTAGTGGAGGCGGAGCCGACTCATGGCAACGCAATCAGCAGAATTCTGGCGCAACTTCGAATTGGGGCGGGGGTGGACTTCACGCGGTACAAGACGTCCACCATCCGGCGGCGGATCGCGCGGCGCATGGTGGTTCACAAGTTGGAGCGCCCCGAGCACTACGCGGATTTGCTGCGAACGAATCCGGCTGAGCTAACGGAGCTTTACGAAGACATTCTAATCAACGTGACGCAGTTTTTCCGCGATCCGGAAACCTTCAACGCGCTGCAGAGGGATGTATTTCCGCAGATTCTCGCGCACCAGGAAGTGCAGGTACCGATCCGGATCTGGGTTCCCGGCTGCTCGACAGGCGAAGAGGTGTACTCGATCGCGATCGCTTTGATGGAGCATTTGGGCCCGAACGCGGAGCACGTGTCTGCCCAAATATTCGGAACAGACATCAGCGACATGGCTCTGGACACGGCA
>DATLBY010000473.1:0-5071 GCA_035526665.1 Bryobacteraceae bacterium | reverse complement strand
TGGTCGAGTAGCCGATGACGGCCACGTTGAACCCGCCGCTGACCGCAGTGACCCGGACACTGTTGATGACTGGTGCGGAGCGCGCAACCACTACCGTCTTGGTAAGCTGGCAGGCGCAACTCACTGGGTTATTGCCCGCCTGCAGCGTGGTAGTGAGCGTGATGGTTCCCGCGACGGTACCGGTCTGAATGGCGATATCGGGCGCACGGAAAACGGCTTGCGTGGCTCCCGCCGGGATAGTGAAGGTGGCAGTGCGCCCCCCCGTGGAGAACTGAATGGCAGGGTCGTCCGCACTCACAGTCGCGTTCGGCGCGAAAGCGGCGGTGACAACACCAGTCACATCAACCGGATAGGGCGATCCCAGGGCTAGCGTCACCCGGGGCTGTTGGGCCGGCTGCGTGGTATCCGGCACGCCGCCGATGCTGACCGACGACACTGGCGGCAGTGCCACGGCGATACTCAACTGCCGGCGCGCCGTGAGTTGCGCTGCGTCGGTCGCCGCAATCGTGAAATCGTAAGACCCTGGCGTGGCCGGAGTGCCGCTGATCACGCCGGAAGCTGCATTCAGCGACAGTCCCGGAGGTAGCGAACCTGTGATACTGAAGGTGATAGCGCCGGTCCCGCCGGTAGCAGCTACCGTTTGGGAGTACGGCGTACCGACAGTCCCAGCAGCCAGCGAGGCAGTTCCGATGGCAAGCTGCGCGGACACCACACCGGTAAAGGACTTCGTCGCCGTCAAGCGATTCGCGTCAGTCACCTGAGCCACGAAGGCGAATGCGCCCGCGGCCGTGGGAGATCCGGTGATTGCGCCGGTACCGGAATTCAGTGCAAGGCCCGCCGGCAGCGCGCCCGAAAGGATAGACCACGTGTAGGGTTCCGTGCCCCCGGCCCCAGCGAGCGTCAACGGCCTTGGCGTTCCAACCTGAAGGCTTGGAAGTGGAGAGGCCGTAGTAATGGAAAGAACGCCGGAGATCTGCACCGTATAGGTGCGCCTCGCGCTTTGACTGAGGCGATCGAGCACCTGCACTGTAAATGTGGAAGAGCCTGCCGCCGTTGGAGTCCCCGTCAGGTCACCCGTTGCTGGATTCAGCGAAAGGCCCGCCGGAAGAGAACCGGACGCAGTCGAGAAAGTGAAGGGCGAAACTCCTCCGGTGACTACAAGCGTTTGACTGTAAGGCGTCCCAACAGTTCCGTTCGGCAGAGTGGCCGTCGTGATGACCGGCAGCCCTGCGATCTGAAATGTGAACTGTTTGGTTGCGCGGCCCTGGGCAGCATCCGATGCGACGATTGTGAAATCTATCGCGCCGGGAGTTGTGGGGTTGCCTGTGAGAATGCCATCGGGAAGCAAGGAGACGCCCGCCGGCAGCGATCCCGCGACGATCGAAAAGTTGTAGGGCGGAATTCCACCGGTGGCTTGGATTCGTTGGTTATAGGGAGTTCCCAACACAGGCGCCGGCAGGGACGCCGTCGTGATGGTCAGCGGCGCTGGAAGCACAGTTACGGTCACAATCCCGGACGCCCGCCCCCCGAATGCCTCATTCACGGAAACATTGATGCGAAATGTCCCCGAGATGGTGGGCGTTCCGTTCAGGACGCCTTGCGGCGAAAGTAAAAGCCCCGGAGGCAAGGTGGCAGTATTCACCTCCCAGGTATACGGAGTTGTCCCGCCGGCTGCCATCAGTTGCTGGGTGTAGGACACTCCGACGGTAGCGTTCGGCAAGAATATGGTCGTGACGGCGACGTTCGGACGGATCACGAGCGTATAAGATGCTGACGCGCTGCGTTCGGAACTATCGTAGACAGACACAGTGAACTGGTACGTACCCACGCTGAGAGGCGTTCCTGTGATCGCGCCGTTCTGCTGCAATTGCAGGCCGGGCGGAAGTTGTCCGGTTTGCAGGAGGCTCCAGAAATACGGCGGGGAGCCACCGCTGGCCACCAGCGCCTGGGAGTATGGCCTGTCCGCGATCCCGTCAGGCAAGGCCGTGGTCACAATGATCAGTGGCGGGGGGTTGATATACAGGCTCAACAATTTCGTAGCAGTACGAGGCGTGTACTGCGTTGCTGTCTCGGTCGCCTGGACCGTAAAACTGAAATAGCCTGCGACTAGCGGCGTGCCGCTGATGATACCTGTGCTGGGGCTCAAAGCGATGCCTTGCGGCAACGCACCCTGGATAATGGCCCAGGTAATGGGTGGATTGCCGCCGGAGGATGTTAATTGAGAAGAATACGGCACATTGATGTTTCCTGCCGGGAGGCTGGCGGTGGTAACGACGAACTGCGTCTGCGCGAACGCTGCCGCGGCCGCCGAGAAGAGGAGACCGGCAAGGGCTCTATTCACGGGAGCCTCCCGCCGGCACGAACGTCAGTTGCAATTGCGGCGCAGCAGCATTCAGGATCCAGGTGGGTCCATCGGAAAGTTCGGTCACCCGAAAAAGAGATTCACCGGCTAGCGGCTGGAGGGCGTCCGGATTGCACGAGCAGTCTATCGTGTTCACCGAGCCTTGCTCCAGATCCACGACGCTGATCTGACGAGCAGCCTTGTTCGCTATCACCGCTTTCCGGTTGTTGCTGAAAGCCACCACGCCCGAAGCGCCAGGGACCCGCGCAATCTCCTTCATCTCCTCCGATTCGATGATTGCTCCCGACTCTTCCTGCACCAGCAGCGCCTCGCGGCGATCCTCCAGGAACGCCGCCGCAACAATCTTCGAGACGCTGAGGCGGCGAGAGTTGCCGTCCGCTGTGAAAGAGTACACATCGCCTTCAGAGGTCACGTGCAGCAGACGCTCCGCATCGTCGCTGACGGCGAGCCGGGCGGCGCCGGCGTAGGTGGTGAAATCGCCGGCAATTTCGGGATTCGAGGGCAAACCGCGAACGAGTTGAGCTCGAGAGCCGTCGCTGTGAAACAGCACCGCTGCCGATCCTTTGGGGCTCAGGACGATCAGATCGGGCCCACTCAGGAGGTCCGGCAGCGCCTTACGTATACCGTCGCCCGTAGTCACAAGCACAACGCTCTTCTCTTCTCCAGTGGTGGCGAGCAGGTAATTGTGCGCCGGGGAAATAACGGCTCCCTGTATTCCGGTGGCGATCGCAGCACCGAGATTCGACGATCCTGGGATGCCGGTCACCACGCGGGCAGCCGCCTGATTGGCGTCGTAGACGTAGCCGAGCGTGGGTCCGCTCAGGTTGGATTCGGCCGCGTGCAGCAGACCGGCAAGTGCAAAAGTGAGGCAATAAAGGTAGCGGTTCATCGCGGTGCTCCCACAGTGGGCGTCCCCGGTGTGACAACCGCTCCCACAGGAGTTGCAGCGCCCCCGGTAGCAGGCGCTCCGCCTCCACCCCGCGTCGCGGCAACCACTCCTCCAGCCACTGCAGCACCTGCAACCGCGATGATGGCAATCAGTTTCCCGGATACGCCGGCAGAGGCGGCCGCAGCGCCGGCGGCGATCGCATTCACCTGGTTGATTACGGCGTTCGCCATCTGGCCCTGATAGGAGGCGTTCACACGGATTTGATATTGGCCATTCACATTATTCGGCCGTATCCCACGGGCAATTGCCTGGCCCTTGTCATCAGTAAGAACCGTCAGGCTGCGTGAACCATTCGCAAAAAGGCCGCCTGCCCCCTGGTTCGGCAAAAAGAAAGTGACGGCTGCGCCCGCGACCGGCTTGTGATTTTCGTCTTCCACCTGCACGATGGGCTCGCGCGCCACCCGCTGACGGATATTGTTGATGGCGCCTTCGCCTTCCAGGATCACGATATTGAGTTTTTGTGGCGCAGCCGGAGCCTGCGCAACTAGTAATTGCGTGGGAAACAACAAGGTAAACGGAAGCAAAGCGGCAGTTACCCGCTTCCGCAAGAAAAATAACATTACGACCTCCTGGAAATGCACCAGAATTAGTATATAGCCCGGGCCGTCCTATGATACCGATTAAATTGATAGACTGAAGCCACTATGTATAGCAAGTCTGTGCTCATCCTGGCGGTACTAAGTGCCGGCTGCGGCCTTCAGGCGCAGACAGGCAAGGGGCTCACCGCCCGTGAGCTATTCTACACACCCATTCCCAGCGCAGCGCCGGCGGCCCCCAAGCACACCGATGCTCCGGTTCCCGCGGCGAAGAAAAGACCTAAAAAAGAGCCGAATGAAAGCGCCGCGAACACGCCGAAGCCCGCGCCCGCAAACGTAAATCGTACGGCTCCCGGCCGTATGCCGGCAGGCGGCGTCCAAATGACAAACGCCTCCTATGGACCGCTGGCTCTGCGCTACAGCCTATTGAAAGTTACCGGCGACGGCGACACAGAAGTAGACGCGAGCACCATCTTTCATTCCGGTGATCGCATGCGTTTATCCGTAAGAGCAAACAGTCCCGGCTTCCTTTACATCGTGAATAAAGGCACCAGCAACCGCTGGAACATCATGTTTCCCTCGGCGGATATCGACGGCGGGAACAATGAAGTGACGGCTAATCGCGACTATCTTATTCCTTCCAAACACCGCTTCTATTTTGATGAAAATCCCGGCGCGGAACGGCTTTTTATAGTCTTTTGCCGCCAGCCGGAAGCGGATCTGGACAAGCTGATCTATTCGCTGACGTCCGGTTCACCTGGTAAGCCTGAGAAAACGATGATGCTGGCCCAGAACTCCGCGCCCCCGCCTGTTCAGGACTCGCTTGTGGAAAAACTGAGAGGAAACGTGCTGGCTCGCGACCTTGTCTTTGAAAAGGTGGACGAGACAACTCCCGGAGATAAGCGCGAGAAGGCCGTGTACGTGGCTACTCCGAGCCAGTCCGGCGATGCGCGATTGGTGATAGATATCGCGCTGAAGCACGAGTAGATATGAAAGCTCTCGTACTCATCACGGTCGCGATGCTTCCGCAGTCGCGGGTGTCTACCCAGGGACCGCACCGCATGGAGATCATGCTGGAACGCCGGGACGGGAATGCCTGGCATCTGGTGGACCCGGGGCTGGTACTCGCCAAGAACGATCGTGTCCGCTTCCGCTTCAAAACCAATTTTCGCGGCTTTCTTTATGTAACCAATCAGAGCACGTCGGGTACGAGCACACTGCTGT
>DATLBY010000472.1:0-7465 GCA_035526665.1 Bryobacteraceae bacterium | reverse complement strand
TCCGGCGGCTCACCAGCGCCGAATATGGCTACACCATCGAGGACCTGACCGGACTCGATCTGGATGTAGGGATTCACGCGGCCAACGATTCAGTGGGCGGCGAGGGATTCACTAACTTCGGTGACGTGCAGTTCATGCAGGACGCCAATGTCGAGCGCTACCTGGAAGCTGCCAAACGGATCGCGGACCATGCGGTCATCGGCGCCGGACCGCTCGAATTCTTTGGCGATCCCGGTAAGACCGGCTTTGAGTTCTCGGCGATCAACCGGATCAAGGACATCTATACCCGCCATGGCTTTCGGACTGTATCGGGAGAGGGCGGCAGGCCGTTTGGGCTGGATAAATACGGCAAGGCCTTCTACACTGCCTGGCGCTATCGCCATCGTGCTGCCTTGGGTGAACCCAATACCGCCCTGCAAACCATCGCATCCCGGGAAGGCGTTAACCCCCGCTTTGCGCAACACATTTGGTCAGTTCTCCACACTCCGGCGTTAGGCTACCCCTCTTCGGAAGTGGCCGCCCGCTGGCGCAGACTGCCAATGCCCGGAGCGGATGCCAAGGCGACCACCATCGCCGCGCGGGCGGTGTGCGACGATCTGCAAAAATTCGTCGTTACCTGGCCCAGCTGGTTATTCGCGCGAGGCGATGTGGCGGCAGGCGGCGCGGGCGATGAAAGCCCTCTCATTTTCAGCGACGCTTCCCTCAAGGTGGAAGCTTCGCATCACTTCGTATTCAATTCCGGGGGGCGCGGGCCGCGCGTCCGTAAGCCCCTCACTGGACCGGTGAAACTGCACCTGAACATTGCCGTCGTAAATCCCGCGAGCGGCGCCAAGCCGATCCTCATCTGGCGCAATGCCACCATTGCGATGCGCACTGCAGGGCCCGCTGCCAAACCGCCGGTGGCCCCACCCGTCCCTGCGCAACCAGGTGTCGCTCAGACCGCTGCTCAGGGCGCTGCGCCGAAAGGCGCTCCGCCGGCCGGTCCCAGAAAGTCGCTAAGATCTCTGGTGGATGAAGCCACGGCCCGGCGGCTGAACTTCGGCGTCAGTCCCGACGGCACTCCCATCGGACCCGATGATTTCGCCTCGGACTCCTCGGTTTCTTTTGAAGTACCCGTCACCGGCGGCGCCTTCGCGGTGGAGCTTCAGGTGGACGCCCAGATAGGACGCGATCGTGACCAGGTCTTCCGCATTACGCTCTCCGACCGCGAAGATGGGGGCGCGGCCGGTATCCCGGTTCGCGGCCTGCTCGGCGATCCGCAAAGTGCGGGCTACAAAAAGTTCAAGAGCGGCGTGATGCAGTTTGCCGGTCTTCTGCCTCCCAATTCCTACGGAGAGCCCACGCCCGCCGACAAGGACCCCGTGCCGGCGCCCTTCGATAGCGCCTTCAATGTGCCGGAGCATGACGAATTTGTGCTGCAAGTGAAGTACGTGCGCGACGACCGGTTCGTTGTCGATCATCTGCTGGATGATGCCACCCTCACGCGTCTTGAAAATGCCTGGAACGATCTGTACGCTTCGTTTGAATATCACGATAATTACCTGCGTCTGATTGCCCGCCACTTCGGCTTGGACCTGAAAGGCAAACATATCGGCCAGCTCGATACGGCTCAGATTGTGTCTCTGCCCGCCGAGCCGCGCAAATATGTCAGTGCCCTCTATTCGCAATACCGCTCCGCGATGGCTGCGCAGCTCGCCGCCCGCTCGGGTCATGTGGAGGATTGCCTCCGGTTCGCCGGCCGGGCATGGCGCCGTCCTCTCTCGCAGACGGAAAAACAGAGCCTCAGAACTTTCTATGAACGAGCCATGGCCTCTGAGCAGGATCACCAGAAGGCGATTCGTGCGCTGCTCGCCCGCATCCTGGTAGCGCCCGATTTTCTGTATCGCGTCGAGCAGGCGGCGAACGTCTCCCCGGTCAAGCCTCTCACCGATTGGGAACTGGCCAGCCGCCTCAGCTATTTTTTGTGGTCCTCGATTCCCGATGACGAACTTCGCCGCGCCGCCGCGGCCGGTGAACTGAAGAGCCCTGTCAACTTGCGGAGTCAGGTGAAGCGTATGCTCGCCGATCCCCGCTCCCGGCGCCTTTCCATGGAATTTTTCGGCCAGTGGCTCGGCTTCTACCAGTTCGATCAATTCCGCGGAGTCGATACCGGCCGCTTTCCCGAATTCACCCAGGAAGTCAAGAGCGCCATGTACGACGAGGCGGTCTCGTTTTTTGAGCACGTCATTCGCAAGGATCGTCCCATCCGCGAAATCCTGTTTGCCGACTACTCGTTTCTGAACAAAGCGCTGGCAAAGCACTACGGCGTTAAAAAAGAGATGAAGCTCGCTGACAAGATGGAGCTGGTTGAGGGCTCGAATGCGTTTCAACGCGGCGGTCTGCTTCGGCTCGGCGCTGTGCTTACCGCTACCTCCGCCCCGCTCCGCACCAGTCCGGTGAAGCGTGGGGATTGGGTTCTGCGGAGGATTCTGGGCACTCCGGTTCCGCCTCCACCGGCCGATGCTGGAAAGCTTCCGGCCGACGACAAGCAGTTTGGCGGTCTTTCCTTGCACGACAAGCTGGAAGCTCACAAGCGAAACCCCACCTGTGCAACCTGTCATGTGCGCATCGATCCGCTTGGTTTCCCGCTGGAACATTTCGATTCCATCGGCCGCTGGCGGGAAAAGTATTCTGACGGCAATTCGATTCACGATGCTGGTGTGCTGAAGGACAAAACGGAAATTGCGGGTATCGACGGGCTACTCAATTACCTGCGCACACAGGAAAAGCAGGTTGTCCGCACCGTATCGTACAAACTTGTGGGCTATGCCTTGGGCAGGACCGTGCAGCCCTCCGACGAGCTCCTAATGGATCGCATGGCCGGCTCGGGCGGAAGCACCGGCTTCTCCCAATTGATCTCCGAGATCGTAACCAGTAAGCAATTCCGCTACCGGCTGGGGCGGGAAGATATTGTAAGAGATTCCAATAAGGTGGCTCGGCGATGAATACTACAAAATCAAGGCGGAACTTCCTGCGCGGCGCCGGTGTCGCGTTAGCGCTTCCCTGGCTCGAATCGTTGCCGCTGCGGGCCGCTGAAGACGCCAAACCGCTGGATAATAAGCCGCCCCTGCGCTTCGCCTGTCTCTATTTTTCCAATGGGGTCGAGCCGGTGGATTGGTGGGCTAAAGGCAGCGGAGCCTCCATGGAATTCGGCCGCGCGGCTATGCCGCTTAAGCCCTTTGCGGAAGATCTGGTATTTGTCCGTGGTTTATTCCACCAGACCGCATTTGTGTCCACCAGCCCGCACCTCGGCCGCATGAATATGTTGTCGGGGGCGCCCGTCAGTCTCAATCCCAACGACATTCGGGTGGGCACCACCATGGACCAGGTGCTGGCACGGCAAATCGGCGGGAACACTCCGGTTCCGAGTCTCGTGTTGGGCATCGAACCCAACGAGCTTCGCCTGGAGGACGGTCTCTCCATGCTGTATGGGTCCGCCATCTCCTGGACCTCGCCCACCAAGCCGGCGACCAAGGAAATCTACCCCTCACGCACCTTCGACCAGTTAGTGGGCGACGGAAAAGGCCGCAAGCTCGACCGCAGCATCCTGGATGCAGTTCTGGAGGAGACCCATAGTCTTCAACCAAAAATCAGCGGGGGGGACCGTAAGAAGCTGGACGAGTATCTCGAATCGGTCCGCGACATTGAGAAGCGAATCGACCGCGCCTCCAAGGAGGAGCGTCTGGAGGGTTGGCGGCCAACCCTGAAACAGCCCAACATGCCACGTCCCGCCGATGAGATACCGCAGGATGTCCCCGCCCATATGAAACTGATGCTCGATCTGGTGGTGCTCGCGTTCCAAATGGATAAAACGCGCATCGCCACGTTGATGCTCAACAACGATCTTTCGCAGATGAATTTCAAATTCCTGCAAGGTGTCCGCGGAGCTCTGCATCTCGATCTTACACACAACGGCCGTGCGCCTGAACTCGAGGCGATGTATCTCAAGACCAACCAGTTCCACATCCAGCAGTTCACCTACCTGCTGAAACGGCTGAAGGACATCGACGAAGGCGGCCAGTCCCTGCTGGACAATTCCATCCTCATGACCGCCTCCAACCTGTTCGATGGCGACACACACGGCGCCGACCAGATGCCGGTTGTGCTGGCGGGTAAAGCCGGCGGTGCAATGAAAACCGGCCGCATCCTGGATTACCTGGAGAAGGGGGACGACAACCGTCGCGCCTGCAGCCTCTACCTCTCCATCATGGATCGCATGGGCGTAAACCTCGAACGTTTCGGCGATACGGGTAAGCGTCTGCCCGGTCTCTTGACATCTTGACCACAACCACGCCTATCCTTTGGTATGGATCGTCGTAGTTTCCTCTCTTCCGCCGTAACGCTTGGCGCTTTCCAGGTGAATTCAGTGGCGCGCGCTCAGAGCGCCGCCGCCTCGGTCTCCGGCCGCCCGGCTGAAGTCGTGGCCCGCGATGAGGACTTCTGGACCAACATTCGCCGCGCCTTTACGGTGGACCGTAACATCATCAACCTCAACAACGGAGGCGTCTCGCCGTCTCCCAAGGTCGTGATGGACACGGAAGTGCGTTACCTCGAAATCGAGAACATGACGCCGACATACTATATGTGGCGAATTCTCGATCCTGGCATCGAGAGGGTTCGCCGCCGCCTAGCCGGCACGTTTGGCTGCGACCCGGAAGAGATTGCGATCACCAGAAATGCCAGTGAGGCGCTAGAGATCGTGCAATTCGGCCTGGATCTCAAAGCGGGTGACGAAGTCATCACCACCAACCAGGATTACCCGCGGATGATAGCCTCCTGGCAGCAGCGCGAGCGCCGCGATGGCATTGTTCTCAAGCAGCTCAAATTCCCGGTTCCCCCGCCCAGCATGCAGTACCTCGTTAAGCTGATAGAAGATAGCATTACGCCGAAAACCAGGGTAATCCACATCTGCCACATGACCAACCGCACGGGTCAAATATTTCCCGTCAAGGAGATCTGCCGTCTAGGCCGGGCCCGCGGGATTGAAGTGATTGTGGACGGTGCTCATGCCTTCGCGCAGTTTCCTTTTAAGCAGGCGGATTTGGACTGCGATTACTACGGAACGTCGCTGCACAAGTGGCTGCTGGCGCCCATCGGCACCGGCATGCTGTATGTTCGCAAGTCGAAAATCCCCAAAATCTGGCCGATGATGGGCGCCGAGGAATCCTTGCACGCGGACATCCGCAAATTCGAGCAGATTGGCACGCACCCAGCCTCGCAGCGCAACGCGATTACGGAGGCAATCGACTTCCACGACAGCATCGGCGCCGAGCGCAAGGCGGAGCGTTTCCGCTACCTGCGTCTGCGCTGGGCAAATCGCTTACGCGGGCTGCCGGGCGTCAAGATCCTAAACAGTGAGGATCCGGCGCAGTCCTGCGCGATCGGCTTCCTGAGCGTGGATAAGTTCGACGCGGTGAAATTGACCGCGCACCTCTGGGCCCAGCACCGTATCTGGACCACGGCCATCGTGACCCCAGGAGAATTCGAGGGCCTCCGCATCACCCCGAATGTTTATACAACGCTCGAGGAAATCGACACCTTCGCCGAGGCGATGGAAGGGCTCATCAAGCGCGGGTCCATTCCGGCCTGACTAAGGGAAGAGGCGAAGTGGAAGCGTGCGCAGGAAGAAGTTGGCGAAGAAGACCCGGCTACTTCTTGCCCTCCGCTCTGGCGCGCTCAATCAGAGAATTGGCGGCTCCTGTCCACGTGTGGGTCGCAGCAAGCCAGTGCCCATCCACCCCTCGAAGGATCAAGAACGTATTGGATTTATAAAACTCCTCGCCCTTCCCTGGCAAGTAGATGTATCCTTTTCCCGTTGCCGAGTCATAGGCATAGAAAATCACATAGCTACTTGGCCCTTGGTGCATCACATCAAACGAAACTTGGTAGCGGCGCAGGCTCGCAGGCGGCTCGGCCACCGGGCCTTTTACCCAATCGGCCACGAAACCTTTGTCCTGAGGGATGCCGTTGACTTCGACGCCTGCACCTGTCCATACCTTGAAGTTTTCGAGAATCTCGTTTGCGGTGGTCTCGGCCGGAGAGGGCAAATCCGCGCCTTTGATAGTGATTTTTAGCGTTGGCCCTTTGGCTATGACGAGCAAAGGGGCCCACACAAAGAGCAATGCAAATGCAAGGTTGCGTTTCATGCCAGCCTCCCCAGCCGAGGATTATACATCTCGCCCCGTGACGGCGCGGAGCCCTTTATCTTTCCAATTATATTATTGCGCTATTATTACGCTGATCTGGGGCAACATTCCCGAAAAATCTGCGTTTATCTGCGTTCCTCGGCGGCTGGCAGCTTTGTAGTCACAGATTTCAAAAATAAATCTACTCCCTAGTCCCTCAGTAACATCCGAGGAAAATGACCTGCCTAGTCGCCCGTATTTTTGACGTTCTGCTGCTACCGTAAAGCCAGGAAGGTGCCAAATGACGAATCGGCCAGTTCCCAACAGTCCCACCTCTGTGCGCCAGCAGGCCGCCAACGAAAAAAATGCGCAGCTCAGCACCGGTCCCCGCACCGCCGCCGGTATAGAAGCCTGCAAGCATAACCGCATAAGCCACGGACTCGCCTCCACGCTAACCGTTCTCCCCTGCGAAGCGCAGTCCGCCTTTGACGAGCTGCATGCGGAACTCACCCGGGAGCATCTCCCTTCCGGTCCGACCGAAACCACGCTGGTGACCCAAATTGCAGCAGCCATCTGGAAACTTCGCCGGCTCGGCTCCATCGAACAGAGCGTCTTCGCGCTGATGCTGCAAACGCCGGAGGCCGGCTCGGTTGCCACCGCCTTCGATCAGATTGCCCTGGATCTCACCAATAACTGCAAGACCGGGAACGCACTTGGACTCCTCATGCGCTACCAGGCCAGTCTCAACCGGCAGTTCCTCCAGAGCCTCAAGGAGCTTCGGACTCTGCAGGACCGCCGCCGCGCCGCCCAGAACGAAACCGATAAAGCCAATGTTCTTCATCGGATCGCGGGAAATACAGAACGGACCCATTCGCAGAAGCGCGCTCTCGAGCTCCTGACGGCCGACCCGGACATAGTGATGCATTATGCCAACGCCGAGGAGCTGGTCTTCCCCCCGGATCCACTTCCGGCTACCGCTGCCGCATAAAAGTCCAATTGGCTGGCCGGCCAAGTCAGGAAAGTGCTTTCGGTGATAGAATCGCGTTACATCCATGCGAGTTTGGTTACTGCTCGGACTTTTTTCTCAGCTGAGTTTGGCGGCTGAGAATTCCACCAGCTACTTTCGCGATATCCGGCCCATTTTGCAGCGCCAGTGCCAGGGTTGCCACCAGCCGAACGCCAAGAGCTCGGGGCTGGACCTCACCAGCTACGCCGCCTTTCAAAAAGGGGGCAAACGCGGTCCCGGATTTTTGCCGGGTGCTCCCGGCGACAGCCTGATCGTCAAATACATCAAAGGTGAC
>DATLBY010000471.1:0-2707 GCA_035526665.1 Bryobacteraceae bacterium | reverse complement strand
GAAGGGCGGAAATCGCAGCCGTGCGTTTTAAGGATTCCTGAAGCATGATTCCGTTGGAAACGTTTACGGCGAAACTGGTGACCGCTGAGTCCGACCCATCCACCAGAATCAGAACGCTCGCGGTACTCCCCTCCAGCAGGTGCCGGGAGAAATCCACCGGGATCTTGATTCCAACCCTGGCGCTGGCGCCACGTATGCGGCCGTAGAGGTCGTTGTCCGAGCTAACGTACTCTGTTACACGAAACGCATCGGAGTTTTCAAAGCTATCAATCAGGCGCCGGCTCTCCTGCGTACGAGCCTGATCGAACACCACCGTAGGAATTTGCCGGACATTGGTGTCGATCGCAAAGCCGAAGAACAGCAGTTGGACCACCGGGATGATCAGCGCAAAAAACAGCGTCGCGCGATCGCGCGAAATGTGGGTGAACTCTTTGCGGCAGACGGGCCACACGCCCGCGAAGAGCCACCGGCTACGCGGTTGGACTAATGTCATTTGACCGCCCCTGCTGCCTGTTTGGCCAGAGTTAAGGTCACGAAAACGTCTTCGAGTGAGGGCTCGATGGGTCTGATTACGGCGTTTGCGCAGCCCGTAACCGACAGCGCGCTGGAGATCCGGGTAGAATCGAAATTACGGTCGACCAGCGCGTGGACCGACCTGCCAAAAATGGTTGCTTCACGCACATAAGACAGTTTGCGAATAATTCCCAGGGCGGCGGACGTGTTATCGCATAGCACCTCAACCCGCTGCGTTCCCTCGGGATTCGCTTCGGGCAGGCGTTTCAATTCGTCCACCGTGCCGATTGCCATCAGCTTTGAAAGATAGATATATCCGACGCGCCCGCAGCGCTCCGCTTCATCCATGTAATGTGTCGTGACGAAAAAAGTAACACCCTGCCCGGAGAGGCTAAAGAGAAGATCCCAGAGAGCACGGCGTGCCACGGGGTCAATGCCGGCAGTCGGTTCGTCCAGAAAAACGACTTCAGGTGAATGGATGATAGCGCAGGCGAGCGCCAGGCGTTGTTTCCAACCACCCGAAAGAGCTCCCACCCGGCGCTCCAGGTATGGTCCAAGTGAAGTGAGCTCTTCAATGTCTCTCTTGCGCGATTGCAAGCTCGCGCCGCGGAGACCATACACTCCTCCGTAAAAATCGATGTTTTCCTCGACGGTGAGGTCTTCGTAGAGGCCGAACTTCTGCGACATATAACCTACGTGGTGCTTGATATCGGAGGCATGTCTGCGGATGTCCATTCCAAGGATGCTGCCCGTTCCCGAACTCACCTTGACCAGTCCACAGAGGGCCTTAATGATCGTCGTTTTACCGGAACCATTCGGCCCGAGGAAACCGAATACGTCGCTCCTGCCGACAGCGAAGCTGACGTTGTCAACAGCAGTAAAGTCGCCAAAGCGGATAGTCAGCTTCTCGGCTGTGATCACCGCGTCCATTGGCTAGCTGCGACCTTCGAGCTTGACCGTTGCCGCCATGCCGGACTTGAGCGTGCCGGAGCTGTTATCGATACGGATCTTGACACCGAACACCTGGTGGTTCCGATCGTCCCTGGTCTGTACGTTGCGCGGGAGAAACTCACCCTGGGAGGAAATCTGGTCCACGGTTCCCGAGAACTCGCGGTCCGGGAACGTGTCAATCCGGACGATTGCCTTCTGGCCGACGGCAACCTTACCCAGGTCGGGTTCCGCCACAAACACTCTCACCCAAAGTTGCGAAGGTTCGAGCAGCGTAACCACCGGCCGCCCGGGCGTTACCAGATCTCCGGGCCGGACGCTCACCACCTCTACCCGGCTATTCGCCGGGACTTTTACTTCCGACTCACTGAGTTTCACAGCGATCTGCTGGAGCTGCGCCGTGGCTTCCGCCAGACGCGCACGCCCTTCAGCCACTTCTTCAGGCCGGTATCCTTTTCGAGTCATCTGAGCGGAAGCCTGCGCCTGATGCAATCTCTCGACGCCGGCTTTCACATCTTCGGGCCGCGTGCCGGCTCGCAATAGATCGAGACGCTGCTTGGCGGCCTCAGCATGGCCCTTCATCTGATCGCGCCGGGCTCGGGCGTCGTCGCGGACCTGAGCGGACACGTTACCGCCGTTGAACAGAGCATCCATTCTCTGAAACGTAGTCTCCGCGTTCGTGGCGTCGGCCAGGGCGGCATTGTATTCAGCCGCGGCCTGTGCAACTTCTTGCGGCCGGGCGCCTTCCTTAAGTGCGGCGACCGAGGCGGCTTCGCGGCGAGCATTCGCTTCGGCCTGCATCACTTCCTCGGGACGATAGCCTGCCTGCAGGCGCTTGAGTTGGGCCTCTGCCTGGGCGACGCGAGCTTGCCACTGCGCCTGTTCGGCTCGCAAATCGAACGATTCAAATCGCACCAGAACGGAGCCCGCGGCGACGTTTTGCCCCTCTTCCACCAGCACCTCCGCGACACGCCCACCCACCTTGGAGCCTACCTGTATTTCGCGCGTCTCAACCGTACCCGCGAGGGTCCCCGGATTGCGGTCATCGCGGCGCTTGGGAAACAGCCCGCATGCAGCGAATGCCCCTATTAACAGACCGACGAGAATAACCGGAACAGACTTCTTCATGATGTTTTCCTGGGAAGAATACCCTCAACTGCCACTTGCATCCGCTGCCGTAGCGACCTTACCAGCCAACCTTTGGGAAGATCCGGCTGCATAAACCATTCCAGCGACGTGGCGATAT
>DATLBY010000470.1:0-4569 GCA_035526665.1 Bryobacteraceae bacterium | reverse complement strand
GGAGCGTTGAAATCGGTTGTCGGGGGCAGCACGCAATCTCCCCGGGCGGCTCTGCTTTGTTTCGACTGCGAACGATTTCTGCAGGCGGCCGGAACCGACCAGCTTGCGGTGACGGCGCGCAATCTGCAAGCGCGGCTGGGAGACATCTCTCAAACTCTCGGAATCAGTCTTCCAGTTTACGTTTTGTTCTCCAGAACCGACCGTATCCCTTTCTTCAGCGATTATGTCCGGACGCTAAGCAACGAAGAAGCCACGCAGGTGCTCGGAGCAACGCTGCCCTTGCGAGGCGCGCAATCCTCTGGAGTGTATGCGGAGGATGAGACGCAGCGGTTGAATGCCGCATTCAATTCGCTCTTTCACAATCTGTGTGATAAGCGCGTGGACTTTATGCCGCGGGAAAACGACGCCGAGAAACAGCCGGGCGCCTACGAATTTCCCCGCGAGTTTCGCAAGCTTCGCTCTGCCCTGGTTCAGTTTCTCGTCGATGTGTGCCGTCCCAGCCAGTTGCGAGCAAGTCCGTTCCTGCGCGGCTTTTACTTCTCAGGCGTCCGTCCGGTCGTAGTGAATGAAATGTCGGTTCCGGAAACCCCCAGGCCTGCTGCCCAAGCCGCTCATTCGGGTAGCGCCACGGGGATCTTCAATGTGCCGCGGGCCCAGCAGGCCCCGGCTGCTCAGCCACAATTCGTGGGAACCAAGAAAGTACCCCAGTGGCTCTTCCTGAGTCACCTATTTCACGGCGTTATTCTGCAGGATCGCGCCGCCATGGGCGCCAGCGGGTCCAGTACCAAGACCAGTAAGCTGCAGCGCTTTCTGCTGGCTGCTCTTGCCCTGCTCTGCGTCCTTGTCAGCGTTGCGTTTCTGGTCTCCTGGATGGGGAATCGCAAGCTCGTGAATACCGCGGTGGCTGCTGCTCAGGCGATTCCGGCTTCCGAGGCGAGCGGATCGAACCTGCCTTCGGCCGAGGCGCTGAAGCGCTTGGATAACCTGCGGGAGTCGCTCGAGGAGTTGACGGGATACCATCGCGATGGCGCGCCTCTGCGGCTGCGCGGGGGACTCTACACCGGGGACGATCTGTATCCTCTGGTGCGGAAGACCTACTACACCCGCTTCGCACAACTGCTTTTTGGTCAGACACAGGCCGGGTTGCATACCTGGCTGCAGCGGCTGCCCGCAGCTCCGTCGCCGGCCGACGAGTATGGCCCTACATATGACACGTTGAAGGGCTACCTGATCACGACGTCCCACCATGACAAGAGCACCAAGGCCTTCCTATCGCCGCTGCTTTTGAGCCGCTGGTCGAAGGACCGCAATGTGGATCCCGAGCGCATGCAGCTGGCACAAAAACAGTTTGATTTTTATAGCGAGGATCTTAAGGCCTCGAACCCGTACTCGTCAGAGAACGATGCTGCCGCCGTAGATCGTGGACGGCGCTACCTGTCTCAATTCTCCGGCAGCGAGCGCGTCTACCAGTTCATGCTGGCGGAGGCATCCAAGAAAAATCCTCCGATCAATTTCAATCGAAAGTTTCCAGGGTCGGCCGACGTGGTGATCAACAACCGTGACGTGATGGGCGCCTATACCAAAGGCGGCTGGGCCTTCATGAAGGATGCGATCCGCCGCGCCGATCAGTTCTTCGGGGGCGAAAAGTGGGTGCTGGGCGATTACGCGGCAGCCAGCATCGACCGGGCGAAGCTGGAGCAGGATCTGCAGAACCGGTACGTGACCGACTTTATAGCGCAGTGGCGTGCCTATCTGAAGGCTTCCGTGGTTACGCGTTATGCCAACCTGAAGGATGCCGGCAGGAAGCTGAACATACAATCCGGCAACCAATCTCCGATTCTGGCGCTCTTCTGGCTGGCCTCCCAGAACACCGGAGTGGATTCCCCCAAGGTAACGGAGGCGTTTCAACCGGTCCATTTCACCGTACCTCCCGCGAATGTCGACCGTTATGTCGCGCCCTCCAATCAGCCCTACATGAATGGGCTGGTGACACTGCAGAGCTCGATTGACCAGGCGGCGAACATGCCCGGCGCTCCCGACCCGGCCACAGTGTCGGCCACGTTAGCTAATGCCACGAGCGCGAAGATCGCCGTGAAGCAGATCGCCCAGAATTTCCGCATCGACCAGGAGGCGCACGTCGAAGCCACCGTGCAAAAGCTGCTGGAGGAGCCGATCACGAACGCCGAGGGCCTGCTGCGCGGCATGGGTCCAGCCGAACTCAACGGTAAGGGGAAGGGCTTGTGCTCTCAGTTCAATACCGTCACCAGTAAGTTTCCGTTTAACTCGGCGTCCACCGCCGACGCCTCCATCGCCGAGGTGAACTCGCTGCTGAAGCCCGGCGAGGGCGCGCTGTGGTCCTTCTACGAGATGAATCTCAAGACGGCGCTGGTGAAACAGGGCGCTATGTATGTGCCCAATCCCAGCGGCGGAGTCGGGCTGAATCCGGCATTCGTAAACTTCTTCAATACGGCTGCGAGACTCTCGGAGGCACTGTACGCGGGCGGTAGCGGGCCCAAGTTGACTTATACGGTGAAACTGCATAAGTCGGAAAACATCGCCAGCCTTTCCATGATCCTCGACGGTCAGCCGGTTGCCGCCAACGATCAGCCAAAACAGGTCACGTGGCCCGGGCCTTCGCCCTCCTCCAGTCTGAATGCAAATGTGGGACAGAACGTTTCGCTCACGCATGACGGCGTCTGGTCCGCCTTCCGTGTCTTCAATGATGCGGATCGCTGGGAAAACGATGGCACTGCCTACAACCTGGATTGGACTCTGATGCAGAGCTTCGGCAAGAAGGCAATCGGTTCCGGAGCCACCCCGGGTGCGCGCCTGAACCTGAACCTTGGCTCAGCTCCGATGTTCTTCCATAAAGGCAGCCAGGGACTGCAGTGCGTTGCGACGGTGGCCCGTTAGTGCAGCTTCCAGCAAGAATCGGTAAGTACGAGCTGGAAAAGTTTCTGGGCGGGGGGATGTCGCACGTCTACCGCGCGCAAGACACGGTGATCGGCCGGACCGTCGCGGTGAAAATTCTTACCGACCAGGGCTGCGCGGATGTCGATGCCAAAGCGCGCTTTCTTGCGGAAGCGCGTATGTCGGGCAACATCTCTCACGACAACATACTCTGCGTGTACGACTACGGCGAAGAGCAGGGCCGCCCGTATATCGTCATGGAGTATCTGGTCGGAGAAGATCTGCGGAGCGCCATTCAGCAAGGCCACACAGGCGATATGGAGAATCGCTTGCGCATCGCCGAGCAGATAGCCAAGGCGCTGCAATACGTCCACTCCAAGAAGATCGTCCACCGCGATATTAAGCCCGAAAATGTTCATCTCGATCCCACCGGCCGCGCCAAGCTGATGGATTTCGGCATTGCCAAGAGCGAGAGCCTGTCGATGACGAAGACGGGCTTCTCCATTGGGACGCCGTTTTACATGTCGCCCGAGCAGGTGCGCGGCGAAAAAGTGACCGACTGCGCCGATATCTACTCCTTTGGAATTCTGCTCTTTGAATTGCTCACCGGTACGCGGCCGGTTGCCGGCGATACCGTGGAACGGCTCTTCTACATGATTCTGAATGAGCCGTTAGACCTTACCCCGTTGCAGAAAGCGGGCGTCGCTCCGCCGGTTGTGGATCTGATTCGGCGCTGTACCGCCAAGGTTGCAGCCGACCGCCCACAAAGCTTCTCTGAAATGTTGCACGAGTGGCCGCGGCTTACGGGGGCAACGCAGCAGGCCACCACCCCGGCGACCCCGCGGAAGAGCGGCAAGGCAATGGCGATTGGAGTAGCCGCCGTCATCCTGTTAGCTGCGGGCGCGCTGATCTGGAACGTGCGCCCCAAGCCCGGTCCGCCTCTTCCTGAAACCATCGAGACCAATACGGGACAAATGGTGCTGGTTCCCGGCGGCCGATTCCTGCATGACCGCGACAATCAATCGTCCATCATCCCCGACATCTATATCGATCGCACGGAGGTGACCAATGCCGCCTATGCGGCCTTTTGTACGGCCACGGGTCATTCTCTCCCCCGCGGCTTTGCCTCTGATCATTCGGATTATCCGGTGGTGAATGTGACGATCGACGACGCCAAGGCATTCGCCGTCTGGGCCAAAAAGCGAATCCCCATCGCGCTGGAGTGGGAAAAGGCGGCCCGAGGCACCGATGGGCGGGTCTACCCTTGGGGCAACGCCGCCGATCCTGCGCGCGCCAATGTGGCCGACAATCCCGCATCACCCCACACATTGATGCCCGTGAACACCATGACTGCTGGGATCAGTGCCATTCATGCGCTTCACATGGCAGGAAATGCGATGGAGCTGATCAGCGGCGATGTCACCCCTAGTGCGAAGGCGGTGGAGGCCGCGGCCCAGTTAGGCCTGACGCCGCCGCCAACCGCTGCAGAGCCTTGGTGCAGCGCACGCGGTGGATCGTTTTTCCGCCCGCTGGAGCACGCGGTCACCTACGAATGGATGCCGATTCCCGCCAGGTTTTCAGCGCCCGATATCGGATTTCGCTGCGTTCGCGGTCTGGAGTGATAAGCAGTTAACGGGCGATCAGGCCGCGGCAGTCGCG
>DATLBY010000469.1:0-3693 GCA_035526665.1 Bryobacteraceae bacterium | reverse complement strand
AATCGTAAAAGAAGCCTAGGTTGTAGTAGGGAAGACCGACGGCAAGCCCAAACGTGATGAAGGTTGCAACGGTGATCCACCAGCCATAAAATCGCTTAGTCATTAGGTGAGCTCGAAAAGATCCTTATTTATATCACAGCGGGGTTAAAGACTGCGTAGATGAAAGCCGCCGTCCACGTTGAGAATCTGGCCGGTAGAATAGTCGAGCAGCCCATCGGCAATTGCCCGTACGGCCTTGGCGACATCCGAGGCCTCCCCCATGCGCCGCTGCGGCAGCAGTCCATCGGCGATCCTGCTTTCATAGGTCTGTTCCACGGCTGCAATCATGTCCGTCCGGATCACTCCAGGACGAATCTCAAAGACTTTGATCCCCTCCCCAGCCAGCCGGTTTGCATAGAGGGCCGCCGTCATGCTCAACCCCGCTTTCGATATGCAATAGTCGGCGCGGTTCACTGAGGCTGTATACGAGGAGATGGAGGTGATGAAAACAATGCGCCCGCTTCCCTGCTGCTGCATCCAACGCGCCGCCTGCTGAGTCAGGAAATGCGGCCCCTTCAGGTTGATAGCCAGAAGTTCGTCAAAGCTCTCTTCCGTGGATTCGAGCATATCTCTACGCTCGCGCGGCGCCATTCCGGCATTGTTGACCAGCAGGTCCAGTCGGCCATAGCGCCGGCGGGCAAACTCGATCAATCCTTCGCGGTCAGAGCGCGACGCCAGGTCGCACTGGAACGGCTCGGCCCCCGTCTCCGCTTGTAGCGATTCGGCGGCATCCCGCCTGCCGCGATATGTGGCGATCACCTGGTGAGTGGACGAAAGCTCTTGGGCGATGCCCCGGCCGATTCCGCGGCTCGCGCCAGTAACAATGGCTGTTGGTTTTTCCATCAGTGTTTTAATGCGGCCAAGGCAGTGTCGATTGCTTTGGCGATATCTTCGAACGCAAACTTCTCCACAAAGCGCTCTGCGTTGACAAATACAGTAGGAGTCCGCGAGACGCCGCGGGCGATTCCTTCCTGATAATCCGCCTCCACCGGGCCGGCATACTTTTCTTCATCGAGCGCCGCGACGGCAAGGGCAGGATCGATGCCATGCCGCCGGCTGAAGCTGAACAGTTTCTCCGTGAAATTCTCCGCCGTGATCTCCCGCAGGTTCCTCAGCGCATAACTGCGAAATCCACTGCCTACCGCCGGATCGATCTCCTGAAAAAAGCGGGCCGCAATCGCCGCCTTTCTGGCCCAGTCATGTTTGCCGAGCGGGAAATCGCGCTGCTCGAAGACGGCCGCCGATCCATAAGCGGGCAGCAGCTTCTCTTCCAGCATGGCCCGATAAGCCGCGCTATCCGGACACTGCAGGTCTTCGTAGACCACCACTCGCACAGGGCGTTTCAAGGGTTGTCTATATGCCGACGGGTTGCTGCAGCGTGAACGACAGCCGGGTCTCCGATGGAATCTTAACGCGCTGGCCCTTAGTCATGACCTGAACAGCCGCGCCGGCCCCAGCTCCAGACACCGCGCCGATCGCCGCGCCCTTACCGCCGCCCGCAATGGCTCCGATGATCGCGCCCAAGGCCGCGGTGCCGCCGACTACCTTTTCACTCCGATTGGTGCGAGACTCGCTGGACGTCGTCACCTCCTGAGTGAGAATGTCCACCATCCTGCCGCGAATCTGGACGGACACCAAATCCATGGTCAGCTCGGTTTTACCCGTTAGTCTTCCGGATTCCTTGTCATCGACAAGTTTCGCGACTACATCAGCGCCCCGGGGGATGAGAGTCTCGCCATCCACCGTCACTGCCTCGTCGACGCTCGCCCGAAATATCTGTCCCACGCGATCCCGCTGCGAATCGACGTCGTCAATCATACGGACGACCAAATTCGTTCCCGATGGAATTTGCACTCCGGCGCGCGTGGAGGGGACAGGTGTGCGCTCCGGCCTGGTGAGAGCGACGCGCTCGCGGGCGGGCGCCGGCTCGGAGAGCCGTCTCTGGGGCGGCGGTGCCGGGGCTGGGTTCGCCGAGGCAGAAGCGGAGGAGGCAGGACCAAACTTCAAATCCGAGATCTCATCCACGTTGAAGGAATCCACCCGATCCTCCACGGCCATCTTCACCCGGCGGGAGTCACCGCCGAGGTATGTACCTTGGAGCACGCGTCCCGATCGGAGAGTCAATGTATCCGCCGAAACAAGACCGGCCAGAATTGTTGCAGAAAATAAAATGCGACGCAGCATACTACCGAGTTTACTACTGGAACATACCTGCGTCAGCCCTTTCTGCTACACGGCTTGGCGGACCTTGAATCCCTGCAGGAGGGATGCGGCGACGGTTTTGCCGCGCTGGAAAGCTCCGTCGTAAGCGGCTTTACGTTCGGTGCGGCTGTATCCCTGTCCCAGCCGGTAAAAGCGCTCCAGGGAAGCGCCGACAACGTAAGTGCCGGCGTAGGCGACGGCCGCCTTGGGGATGAGTCCGCCGCCCATGGGAATCTTGCCTACCAGCTCTCGGGCCAGAGACCGCCAGCCAAATGCGCCCGCAAACAAGGAAGCGATTTCACTCTTCTGCTCCCGGTAGCCTAGCGGTCTGTCGCTGGCGGCCGCGAGCAGGAAGGCCATCCGGATCTGGTTCATGGTCAGGAAGGCTGTATCGGATGCGAACTCACCGATCGCCCAGGGCAATGAGATGAAAGGCAGTATCGCCGGTACTGCCGTGGCTAACGAGAACAGCGCGTTTTCCTTGGAAACTTCCTTAATCGTGCGGCTGATCACGCAGGGACGAAAGGGAAGGAAATGCCGCGCCAGCGCGACACCCAGGTCCGGATGCTTATCCAGAATCTCTTCCACCGTCCGATCTGGATCTCTTCGATAGAAAGTGAAGGCAATGTCCGGATGTGCCATGCCTTCGTAGTAGACCTGGATCGTAGGCTTGCCGGCGGCCTCGCCCGAGCGATGCAACAGGCCCGCGATTTCGTTGCGCTTTTTCGGAGAAAGCTCCGCCGGCGCAAAGAAGCGTTCCATCTCGACGTACGCCTGGATGGAGGGTGCGAACAACTCGATACTCACCGGCTTTTCCGCCAGCAGCCGCACATCGTGCGGATTCAGGTTGGAAATGCCATCCCGAAGCTGCTTCAACATCTTTGTGCCCATCATGATTTGCATTCTCCTTCATTCCAGGCAGGTGCTGTCCCGCCCTGATTTTGAAATACCACTTTCAGACGCTCGCGCCAGTTCATCGCCAATCCCACCCGGGTAACCGGAATATCGGGTGAGAAGAAGCGGAGAATCACATCGATGCTCGGATGAAATGCGAGCGATGGGCCGACAAGCAGGATCCGCGGCGGCGTATTGACAATTTGAATTCCTGGGAAATATCCATTCGCTCGAAAATCACCCTGCTCCAAATGCCACTTGACCCTGATCCAGTAATCGAGCGCCTGCAACGGGAGGTGAATATCCTCCGCAGCCTTAAGTTCCAGGACGGCGAGCCGTCCGCCGCAGTCCACCGCCAGCAGGTCGATCACACCGCGCTCCCCGCCCGCAAATGCCGGCACCTGCCCATAAATCGGCGCCGCTTGCAGACTCGCATCCACCTCCTGGATAAAAGTCCTGACGCGTGACTCAAGCCATAACTCCGGATAGCGCTGGTAGAGCGAATTCTGCCGATCCACAGCCCTATGCGACCGCATACGGGCCAACTCCCGCGCTAAC
>DATLBY010000468.1:0-13968 GCA_035526665.1 Bryobacteraceae bacterium | reverse complement strand
ACAGGGCGTGTCGTCCGAGATGCATATTTACGCGGACGGCAAACACGGATTCGGTATGCGGCAGTCAGGACTGCCGGTTGCTACCTGGCCAGAAAGGCTGAAAGAGTGGCTAATGGACCGGAAGCTGGTTACTGCAAGCCTAGGGCACGGGCCGGGTTAGCAGCAGCCATTTGGTGGATCTCAGCGGCTGTGAAGCCCGCTTTGGAAAGCAACGAGAAGAATTGCACCAGACCGTCAGGATGCAGCGGATTTCCCGCCTGTCCTAAATCGCTCGCGAGAATACAGTGCTCCGGGCCAATTGCCCGGATCGCTTTCGTATAATCCGCGATTCCGAACTCCTTATTTACTCCAATCAGCGCGTTGTAGACGAATTCAATAAAAGCGCCCGCTTTGGCCGCTTCCCGCATTTGCACAGTTGACATTCGAATGGGGGCAATCATCGCGTGAGTGACTACAATGTGTTCCACGCCCTGTTTACGCCCCTCGCGGATAATCAACAGCGCCTCCTCCGGCGAGGAATGGCCGGTCTCCAAAGTAAGCTTGTGTTTGGCGGCCAGGCCGATCACTTCTTTCACTTCCGGCAGCAACTGCCCCGACTTTGCCACGGGCACGAACGGCCGCTTCTGTTTTGAAAATCGGACCTGGTTTTCGGCGTCGAACGTGGGCATCCAGACGACTTTCCCCCAGCCTCCCTTTGTCATCACCATGCGCTCGACGGCCGCGGCGCTTATCCCGCCCACGGTGCGGTTCAAGTCGATGCCTCCAAAGACTTCGATTCCGGGGACCTCTTTTCTTACCAGGTAGGCGAGCGATGCGGTAGGCTCGTAATGATTTTTCAATACGAGCCCGCGAATACCTCTTGACTTGGCCAGACGCGCCAGGTCGATGGCATCGATCGAGCGTGGCGTACTATCGGGATCGCAATGGGCATGGATGTCGATCACGCCCTTCAGGGAAGTCGGAGCGTCCGCAGCAAGAGCAAGGAGGCCTGCCGTGAGCAGGCACAAGGAAAGAGGGCGCGAGTGAGTCGGCATCATTATCTTACTTGACCATACTGCGGAATCCGGCCTATGCTCACGATAGGGTTTCATGAATGGAAAGCTTCAAGCCGCGCGGCAAACCATAGCTGTACTTTTGCTTTCCGCGTTCGTTTTGCCGGCGGTCCAGATCGTGCTCGCGGCCATTCCGGCGCAGCACGTGATGAAATGCTGCAAGAGGGGAAAAAGCTCCTGCTGCCATAAATCGAAACCTTCCACGGCTGCGACGCTAGGCGCCAACCCCAAGTGCGGCGCGCAATGCGGCCAGAGCGGCATCCTGACGGTTGCTCCTTTTCTGGCCCGGGACAGAATTTCCGGCCGGCATGAGTTAACACCTGCCGGCGGCGGCATGCGCAATTACGCGCACCCGGCCGCTCTATCCGAATACCTCGCCTTCCTACATCAACGCCCGCCTCCACGTCTTCGTTGAAGCGCCTTCCAGGGGTATGCTCCCGCCGATCGGGAGCGTAGTGTTCCAGGACGTTTTGTGAGGACCATGAAGATCGCAATGTTGATCATCGCCTGCACTGCGGGCGTTGGTTTGGCACAGGAAAGCAGCAGCTACGCCAGCGTCAGCGGCCGCGTGACCGACCAGTTAAATGCCGTTGTGGAAGGCGCGCAGGTGAGCTTGCGTCAAGTCGAGACCAACCTCACTCGGAGCGCGCGGACCGATCGCGAGGGACGCTTCCGCTTCCCTTACCTGAAGATAGGCCGCTATCAACTCACCGTGCAGCAGGCTGGATTCGCGACGATATCGCGCGCCCTGACGCTGACCGTAGGCTCAGCCTTGGAGCTGCCGCTATCCCTGATAGTCGAGTCCGCGGAAACTAACCTTACGGTCGCCGGCGATGCGCTGGTGCTGGAGACCGCGCGCAGCCAGATTGCCGGCACCGTGTCGCAAGCGGAGATCCGGAATTTGCCCCTCAACGGGCGCAACTTTCTGGATCTGGCTCTGCTGGTTCCAGGAGTCTCGCCCACGAATACGGCAAGCAACCAGCTATTCGCGGAGACCTCGGCCGTACCCGGCCAGGGTATTTCCATAGGAAGCCAGCGCAATTTCTCGAATAACTTCGTGGTGGACGGCCTTTCCGCCAACGACGATGCGGCCGGCCTGAGCGGAAGTTTTTATGGCCTCGACGTCGTGCAGGAGTTTCAGGTGGTCACCTCCGGCGGGCAGGCGGAGCTTGGACGCGCGCTGGGGGGTTACATCAATATGGTGATCAGAAGCGGCACCAACTCGCTCCACGGTGATTTATACGGATATCTAAAGAATCGCTGGTTCAACGCGGCCAATCCGCTTTCGAATACCAAGCTTCCCCTCACTCAGACGCAGTTTGGAGCCAGCCTGAGCGGACCCGTCATCCGCGACCGCACATTTACCTTCACAAACTTCGAGCAAAGGCGGCTCAACCAAAGCGGTCTTGTTACGATTAGCTCCGATAGCGTGGACGCGATCAACCGCCGGCTGGCGCAGGTGGAGTACCCGGGCACGCGAATCGCTACCGGCCTGTTCCCAACTCCGGTGCACGCCAGTAACTTCCTGGCCAAGGTCGATCACCAGTGGAGCCGGGCCGATCAGTTCAGCGCGCGTTATAGCTTTTACAATGTCCAGAGTCTAAACTCACGAGTCGCTGGAGCTTTGAATGCGGCCAGCGCCTCGGCTGGGTTAGATAACAACGATCATACGATTGCATTCAGTAATGTCGCCACGCTTTCGCCCAGAACGGTGAACGAGACACGCGGCCAGTTCGCTTATAGCAGTCTTCGGGCCACGCCCGCGGATCCCGCTGGGCCCGCTGTTACCATTGCGGGCGTCGCTACTTTCGGAACGCTCTCGGGTGCTCCTACGGCTCGAATGAACAAGCTTTACGAAGTGGTCGACAACCTGTCGCACCAGGCGCGGGCGCACGCGCTCCGGGCCGGCGTAGACTTTCTCTATAATGATGTCACCATCACATTTCCGCGGGCGATCCGCGGCAGCTACATATTCTCCTCGCTGCCTAATTTCCTCCAGGGAACCTACAGCAACTCCGGCTTTACGCAGACCTTTGGCCGTAGCGAAGTGCCGCAGAACAATCCGAACATCGGCCTCTATCTGCAGGACGAGTGGAAACTGGGCTCGCGGCTGACACTGAATCTAGGTATGCGCTACGACTTGCAATTTCTGAAAACCATTGCTACCGATAGCGATAATATTTCTCCGCGGGCGGGTTTCGCCTGGACTCCCTTCCATTCCCGGCGGACGGTGGCTCGCGGCAGCTTCGGCCTTTTTTACGATCGGGTGCCGCTAAGGGCGCTTGCTAATGCTCTTCTTTCCAGCGGAAACACGACCACGCTGAACAGCTCAAGCCAGGCGAGCATCAGTCTGTCTCCGGGCCAAGGCGGTGCCCCGGCGTTCCCGAATATACTTCCTGGAAGCGCTCTTCCGCCAGGAGTATCGGCAAACTTCACAACCATGAACCCGGGCCTGCAGAATGCATACTCGCAGCAAGGCAGTCTGGAGATCGAGCAGCAACTGGGGGCAAACGCGACCTTCAATATCGGATACCAGCATCTCCGCGGACTTCACCTGATCATCTCGATTAACCAGAACCCACCCGCCTGCATAGCTTCCGGCGGCAACAACGGCTGCCGGCCCAATCCCGGCCACGGCAACGACAGTCAGTACTCATCCCTGGCGGATTCCCGTTATGACGGCTTACACCTGTCGTTCCTGCAGCGTCCGGTGCGCTGGGGAAATTACCGCATCTCGTATGCCTACTCGAAGTCCCTGGATAACGTGGGCGAGTTTTTCTTTAGTTCGCCTATCGACACTTACAATATCTGGCGAGATTATGGGAGATCCGATGACGACCAACGGCACCGCGTGGTCTTCGACGGTTCCGTCCATTCCTCCATGGAGCCGGCAAAGAGTGCCTGGCAACACCTCAGTCATGGACTTCAACTGAGCGGCATGCTGCAGTATTATTCATCGCTGCCCTGGAACATTCTCTCCGGCGCCACTACTATCCAGGGAACAGCCGGACGTCCCCTGGTGAATGGTGATTTTATCGGCCGCAATTCCGGGATTGGGAGCGATTCTTTTAGCGTGAATGCCCGGTTCACCCGGGCGTTCCGGCTGACGGAGCGTCTGCGTTTGGAGGCCATCGCCGAGGCCTTCAATTTATTGAATCACCGCAATAACCTGACAAAAAATGGTACGTTCGGTACCGGCGCATACCCGGCAAATCCATTGCCGGCCTTCGGTCAAGTGACGGCCGTAAACGATCCTCGGTCGCTGCAACTCGCCCTTCGTCTTAGTTTCTAACACCCAATCGGGCAGAAGATCGAACATCGAGCATCCGTTGTGACATATAATGCCTGGAAACCCTGATGCTCGGCTTACACGTAGACTCGCGACACCGCTTCATGCTCGAATCCTGTCTCACAACTTGCAAATGCGGGGCATAAAAGACTTCCTAATTATGCTGGCGGTCGCGGGCTTCGCCTGCTGGGCAGCGGTAAGCGCCGGTCAGGAACGGCTCTGGAGATCGAAGATCAGGTCCACGCTGTTCGTGCCGGAAAAATTGCCTACGCTGGATGTCCAGGTTCACGGCCGGTTTCATCCCGAGCCGGGGGTGATTGCAGAGCGCATCAGCTATAACACTCTATTGGGCCTGCGCGTTCCCGCCATCGTCTACCGGCCCGAGTCGCCTAAGGCGAAAATGCCGGGACTGATTGTAGTGAACGGTCACGGAGGCGATAAATATACTTGGTACGCCAACTATTCTGGAATGCTGTATGCCCGGGCCGGCGCCGCTGTGCTCACCTATGATCCCATCGGCGAAGGTGAGAGAAACATAGAGAGAAAGTCCGGGACACGCGCGCACGACGTTCTCCAGGATCCTCCGGAGTTGGGCCGGCGCATGGGAGGGCTGATGATGAGTGACGTGATGCAGGCCGTCTCCTACTTATCTCAGCGGCCGGATGTGGATCCGGCCCGGATCGGCGCGATGGGCTACTCCATGGGATCGTTCGTGCTCAGCCTGGCGTGCGCTGTCGAGCCGCGGCTGCACGCCTGCGTGCTGGCCGGTGGCGGAAATCTGGACGGTCCCCGCGGCGTCTGGGATCGCGGCAAGCCGATGTGCCAGGGCATTCCCTACCGCTCCCTCTCTTTCCTGGGAGACCGGCCCGCTGTCATCTACGCGCTGCATGCATCGCGCGGTCCGACGCTCGCCTATAATGGCCTGCAGGACACCACGGTTTCCATCACGACGCACGGACCCCCACTGTTCGCCGATCTGCGCCGCCGCACTGCCGCATTGCGCGGCAGCGAAGCGGGACTCTTTGAAACCCAATTCACAACCGGCGCCCACCGTCCCTACTTTGTAACCAAACCGGTGGCCCTCTGGCTGGAAAAACAACTCGACTTTCCCAATTGGACGGATGAGACTATCGCCGCCATGCCGGTGACCCATATCAGCGAATGGGCGAAAGCCAACGGAGTGGAACTCGACCGGCTGTATGCCAGTGAGGAGCGCGAAGGGGGAACACCCGCACTGGCAACCGGGGTGCCGGCGCTCTCGCGCAGCCAACTGAGTGTTTTTACACCGGAGCAGTGGGAAAAGCAGAAAAATCGCTTGATTTACGAAGCCTGGCTCGCAGCGGCGCGCAAGCAGCTCAAGCCGGGCAACCAGGAAACAGCAGGAGAGCCGAAGTAACTATTTTTATGGAGACACTATGAACACAATATCGCGCAGGACATTTTTTCAGGGCGCGGCAGCTGCCGCCTCCGCCATGCGGGTACACGGAGCCAATGACCGTATCCACGTCGGGCTCGTCGGTATAGGAGGACGGGGGACGGCGCATCTCAATGGTTATGTCGGCATTCCGGATGCTTTGATCACCGGTTTGTGCGACGTCAACCAGGCGGCGCGCGAAAGAGCGCAGGCGAAGCTCTCCGCTGCCGGCAGCGCCAAGGCTAAAGAGTATAACGATATGCAGGAGATGTTCGCCGACAAGAGCGTCGACGCCGTCTCCATTGCGACGCCCAATCACTGGCATGCGCTCGCCATGATCCGGGCATGCCAGGCCGGCAAGGACGTCTACGTGGAGAAGCCTGCCAGCTATAACATCCACGAAAGCCGGCGGATGGTGGAGGTGGCGCGGCAGACCAAGCGAATGGTTCAGGTCGGCTCCCAGAGCCGCAGCGTTCCGCACGTGCGGCGCGCCATGGAACTCCTGAAAGAGGGCGCTATCGGTGAGGTGTACGCGGCCAAGGGTCTCTGTTTCAAGCGCCGTAAGACCATCGGCAAAACACCGGTTGAGGCGGTTCCGCCCGGTCTCGACTGGGACAAATTCCTGGGACCGGCTCCCATGCGTCCCTACACCAAAAATCGTTTCGCCTACAACTGGCATTGGTTCTGGGATACCGGCAACGGCGATCTCGGAAATCAGGGTGTGCACCAGATGGACATTTGCCGCTGGGGCCTGGGTGAAGTGCAGATGCCGCGTTCGGCCGTTTCTACCGGCGGCAAGTACGTCTACGATGACGACCAGGAGACGCCCAACACGCAGATCGCGACCTATGACTACGGCTCGAAGGAGATTATCTTCGAAGTGCGCGGCCTGCCTACAGGTCCGGAAGCCGCGGCGCCCCTAAAAGCCGGGGATACTGTCGGTAACCTGTTTCTGGGCGCTAATGGCTGGCTATGGACCGGCGGCGGCGGATTCCGCGTTTATAAAGGCGAGTCCAATGAGCTGGCGATGGAGGAGAAGGGCAGCGAAAAAGACAACTCCACCACGCTGCACATGAAGAATTTCCTGGATGCGTGCCGCAGCCGGGATTATAAGAAGCTCAATGCCGAAATCGAGATTGGGACCATGTCGGCGACCCTTTGCCATCTGGCCAACATCAGCTACCGCGTAGGCCGCAAGATTCAGTGGGACGCAGCGCGCGGGCGCTTCGCAAATGACGAGCAGGCAAACGCCCTGATCACGCGAGACTACCGGAAGCCGTACGTTGTTTGACAAGGCGGTAAGAGCAGCCAGGATTCCTTTATGACAGAACCTTTCAACCGGCGGCGCCTAATTGTGGGCGCCGCCCAAGCTCTGGCGGTGTATCCGTCGACTGGCGTGCTTTCGGCCATCGACTACGATAAACCGGCGCCTGGATCGGAAAGTCTCACGGTCCAGGACACGTCCGGTCTGATGATTTTCCGTTGGAATAACCGCGCCATCGGAACCTATCGCGCGCATTCATCGCAAAAATATCCCTACTTCTACCCACTCGCCGGACCGGTCAGCGGAAAGTCCCTGGTGGCCGAGTCTGCCCTGCCCTATCCACATCATCGCGGCCTGTGGCTGGGCTGCCAGCCGTTGAACGGCGGGGATTTCTGGGGCGACACCTCGCTCGACTCCGGCCAAGTCCGTTCCGGCGGGCTGAAGGCGGGCAAAGCGACGCCGCAATCCGCCGTCTTCAGCGATCGTTGCGAGTGGGTCCGCAAAGATGCTCCTTCTCCGTTGGAAGACACTCGCACCTTCACGGTTGAGGTGGACGGCAAGCGGCGTTGGTGGCTGGATGCCGATATCATTCTGACCGCCCGCGAGGAGATCGTCATCAAGCAGGCGAAACATTCGTTCTTCGCGCTGCGCGTCATCCCGGAGCTGTCACCCCTCTATGGAGGTGTGCTGGCAAATTCGGCCGGCGACGTCGGCGCCGAGGCGACCTACGGCAAACCGGCGCACTGGTGCGGCTACCATGGGAAAACCGCGCCGAACGTGGTGGAGGGTCTGGCGATCATGGACCATCCGGGGAACCCGTGGAACCCGTGCCCCTGGTTTACCCGCGACTACGGCCACATGTCGCCGTCTCCTTTCGCCTTTATCAAGCAGCCGTGGACGCTGGCGAAAGGCAAAACAATCCGGCTGCGCTACCGTGTTGTGATGCATGCGGGCACGCCGAAGGAAGCCGGCTTGGACGAGCTCTATCGCAAGTGGATCGCGTAGGCGGTCCGGACGCCGGAAATTTCAAGCAGATTCAACTTCATGATTCCAACCCACCTATTTCCCACCCAGGTCATCGGATCGCTTCCGCGTCCCCAAGCGGTACTGGAGCTGCTCTCCCGCCGCGGCAGTATGGAGCCGGAAGCTTTCCAGGCGGCGATGGATGACGCCGTGCGATTCGCCATACGGCTGCAGGAAATTGCCGGCATCGATATCGTGAGCGACGGCGAGTGGCGCCGGTCGCAATACGTGGACGAATACCTGGACCGCATTGGCGGCTTCGAACCGGTTCGCCGCTTCGAGCACGCCGGTGAAACCAAATACACCAGGGTAGTGGTGCGCCGCATTGAAGCGGGCGACCCGGTGTTTGCCTCCGACGCGGAGTTTCTGGCTCGCGCAACAGACCGGCGGACGAAGTTCGCCCTACCCAGCCCGTTCCTGATTGCGATCCGCTACTGGAACAAGGAGTACAGTGCCGGAGCCTATCCCACCTACGAACATTTGATGGAGCACCTGGCGGAGATACTGGCGCGCGAGGCTCGCGCCATAGCCGGAGCGGGAGTGGACATCGTGCAGATAGACGACCCGGCGCTCACCTATTTCTGCGACCGCGGCTTGATGAGCGGCGCCGGCACTCACGATGAACGATTGCGCCGCGACTGGGATGCGGACAGACAGGTTCCGGCCGCCATTGCCGCCATCAACCATATTGCGGAAGGCCTCAATGTAGAGACACACGTCCATTGCTGCCACAGCGTTTACAAGCGGCGCGCGGACGTAGTGGGCGACTACAAACCGCTAATGCCGTACCTGGCCGGGCTGCGCGCATCGCGCGTGAATCTGGAGTTTGCCTACCAGCAGACGGGCGATGCCGGCGATCTGCAACTGCTGCCGGAGCATCTGAACGTAGGCATGGGCGTTGTGGATGTCCGCGGCGAGAAGCTCCAGAGTGTGGAGGAGATTGCCTCGCTTGCCGCCGCGGGAGCGGAACAAATCGGCGCACATAGGATTGCGCTAAACCCGGACTGCGGATTCGCCCCCAATTCGGCCGAACCTCCCACCATCGACGAGGCTTTTGAAAAGCTGAAGCGATTGGCGGCAGCGGCGGCGCAACTGCGGGAGCGCTACGCCGGGCGCGGCGCGGCTACTTCGCGCTAGGAACGGCTCCCGCGGCACGGATGCCGTGCGGTCAAAAATTGCACGCTAAGGGCTAAGAGGCCGTGCTTGCCGCGCGATATGGAAGCCAGCCCTTTCGAGGGCCTTGACCGCTCGAAGATGGGCAACCCCGGGGATTTTACCCACAAACTATGCCGACACTTCGACTTCGCGGAGCTCTCGCTCCCCCACAAGCTGTCGCGCTACTGCAACATACTCAGAAATGGCATCGCGAATGCTTGACAGCGCTTCTTCCTCAGTGCTCCCCTGTGACCAGCATCCCGGCAGACCGGGGCACGACACGCTGTAGCCCTCCTGGGTGCGCTTTAGTGCGACTGGGTATCTCATGAGTAGATTGTCCCATTTGTACAAAGGGATTGTCGGCAGCGGCGGCGCAACCGCGGGAGCGCTACGCCGGACGTGCGGCTGTCCCTCAGAGTTGTCCTTCCGGAGCTATTTCGATCCCCGCCGTCGCCCCCCATAAGATCCCGCGAAGCCCGGACTGCGGCTTCGCCCCCAATTCGGCCGAGCCGCAGCTACTTCGCGATAGGAACGGTGCCCGCGGCTGTTCCCGAACGCTGCCGCTGTTTGGTGGCTTCCCAGGCGGCACGGATCCCGGGCTGCATGGCATCTTCCACTTTAGACGTCATCTGTCCACTCCCCCATTTGGTCAGCAATTGCACGCTAAGAAATAAGGGACATCAAACTGCCTGCAGCGTAATCCAGGAGCCATCCGGATAGAGCACATGTACGACGTGGCAACGATACCTCCACGATGGCAGAGCACTGATGACTACGCGGTCGGGTTGAGCGTTCATTCGAAGGCCCGGTCAAGATCCAGGGCGAAAGCCAGCGCGTCCTTGAGCTGCTGCATTATCCCGACAGAAAGTCTGCCAATCTTACGTTCGAGGCGCACGGTCGGTAAAGATCCCAATCCTTGGACATTCGCCACGGATTCACGATCCAGGAATGGAAGCCGCGGTAGCGGCACTTCATAAGGACTGTCTCTTAGCTGGGTCGTGAGGGGCACGTACAAGACGAGAGATCGCGGCGGGTTTGGGTCCTGTCGGGACACGATGACGACGGGACGCGTCTTGGCGGCGAGTCCCAGGTCCGCCAGCCAGATGTCACCGGGTTGGGGGCTCATCGAGCAGGTCCAGGACCTCCTGTTCAGCGGCGTGCGAGCGTGCAATATCCAGGATGTCGTGATCGGCGAGCTCTATCACCTCAGCGATGCGTTCCCTGGCCTCAGCCGCCGTTTCCGGCTTCCACTCGTGCAATCGAGCGTTTAGTTTCTCCGCCAAGGCGTCCACGTTAGTTCTCCTGCCCTCGTTCCCAGTGTAGCGCCGTCGGCCCTCCATGACATCGCCACGTCCCCTACTGCGCAGACATGGAGGCCCAGTTCATGAAACGTGGCAAACGCGGCATCGGCCGTAAGTCTTCTCCGAAGCAGACTTTGAATCTGCCTGATCTCGACCACCCAAAATCGTCGGTTTTTAACAGCCTGCCCTCGCAAAAACCCCAGCGGGGATACCGCCACGCGATAGGCGAGTTGGTCGCCTGGTACTGCCCGAACCCCGGCTGTCGTTCCACAAGGCCGTCGTTAACACCCGGCACCGAATTCACTTGCGCCAGGCACGATTAACGGCAGCGAGCCTGGGCAACTGGCTAACCGACGGCCAGGCAAGAGCGCGCTTGCAGTCTCCCCATGGAGCGGGCTGTCTGGCACGTGGTGAAGGACTGCGCGAAACCCGGACTGCGGATTCCCCCCCAATTCGGCCGAGACGCGGCTACTTTTCCTTAGGAACGGCGCCCGTGGCTGTTCCCGAACCCTGCCGCTGTTTAATGGCCTCCCAGGCGGCACGGATGCCGGGAGGAAAGCTGGTCATCGCCTCTTCCACTTTGGACGTCATCTGCTGCACCACATCCGGATGCTGTGCGGCGACATCGTAACTCTCGTCGAAATCGCGGGACAGGTCGTATAGCTCGGGCCGCGGCAGCAGCAACTGGGTTAGGCCCGAGGCCGGAGCCGGGCTCCACTTCATGGTGTTGGAACGCGAAAGATGGAGCTTCCAGTTTTTCCAGCGGGCGCACTCCAGATTTACACTCTCGAAGTACAAGAGCGGCTCGCGCGGAATATCCGCCGCCGCGCCGGAGAGCAGGGGCCAGATATCGATACCATCCATCGGTTTGGCCGGCAATGGCGCCTGGCAGAGCCGCGCCACCGTCGGAAAAATGTCCATGGTGGAGACGACACCGCTGCAGACTTTCCCCGCGGGAATTCGGCCAGGCCAGCGTGCCAGGAACGGTTCCCTCACTCCACCCTCCCAATTCATCCCTTTCCGGCCGCGCAGCTTCCCTGGGCTCCCCTGATACCAGGGGCCGTTATCACTCGACAGGAGAACCAGGGTATTTTTGTCGAGCCCGTTTCGCTTCAGCGCGGCCATGACCTCACCGACGCTCCAATCGAGCTCCGTCACGACATCGCCGTAAATGCCCAGCGGCGATTTGCCTCGGAACCGGTCGGAGACTCCCAGCGGAATGTGCGGATAGGTGTGCGGAAAATACAGAAAGAATGGCTGCTGCTTTGCCTCGTCGATGAACCGCGTGGCAAAATCCGTGTAGCGTTGCGTCAAGGTATCGAGCGGCGCCGGGTTCTCAACGATTCGTGTGTCCTGCATCAGCACCCGCGGATCCATGTCGTTGCTGTACGGGATACCAAAATACTGGTCAAAGCCGCGGGCCGCCGGCAGGTATTGTGGCAGCGTACCCAGGTGCCATTTGCCAACGCAAGCCGTCCTGTAGCCTTTGCCTTTCAGCAGATCGGCCAACGTCTTCTCGTCGGTATTCAGGCCATCGGTTGCCTTGGGCCCGAGTACGCGCGGCACACCGGTGCGTGTCGGGTACCGCCCGGTGAGTAAAGCAGCGCGCGAGGGAGAACACACGGGATTCGCCGAATCGCAATAGGTGAAGCGCATGCCTTGCGCCGCCAGCCTGTCGATGTTGGGAGTCGGGATACTGCCGCCATAACAACCCAGATCGCCGTAGCCCAAATCGTCAAAATAGATGAGAATCACGTTGGGGGGCGCGGGAGCCGCCGCCGAAGCAGCGCCGCCGAGCGCACCTAAGGCCAAGCCATGAAAATCGCGGCGCGTCATCGGGTAGCGCCGGTGCTCGCATGCCCGGAGTATTCGCGCATTTTGGCCAGCGGCACGAAACTGCGATTCTGGTCGTTGTAGCGGATCCAGAAATATGCCACTTCAAAGCCTTGCTTCAGGGTTTCCACGTATCGGCCGCGCGCTTCCCAGGCATCCATCGTTTTGCGAAAAGCGGCTTTATCCGCCCCGGCAGGCGGGGTCACGTCCGGTGTAAATTTCCAACCGGCTTCGAGTAAGGGCAACGTCTTCTCCACGGCCTCCAGAGTCAATTCTACATACTGGAAGCCCCGCTCCAGAAAGCGCACCCGCTCCCGCTCCACTCCCTGTGCCTGACGGCCTGCCTCCGCAAGATCGGCGCGGCAAGCGGCGCGAAAATCCGCGGGATAGGCTGCGGCCACACGGCGATACTCTTCCAGCTTGGCGGCATCCATGGTCACCTGTTGGCCTTTTTGAGCTTTCCATTGATCCGCCAGCCGCTCGAAATAGCGCTTCACGGCAGGCGCGGCTTTACCGAAGCCCGACTCCACGTAATCCGAGGTAAGAGTAGCTACATCCGCGGAAGGATCCCACAGCAGCCGTCCCAGCGCATAGTAGTTCAATCCGTTCAGCGCGTAGCCGTCGCCCGCCTGCGTCTGATAGTAGCGGTAGCCCTGTTCGCGCAGGCGGCGGACGCTCCGGCCGATCGGTTCCAGCATCAGCCGTGGCAGATCGGGCGAGTTGCCTTGAATAAAGTATTCGTAAATACCCAGCTCTTTGGTGGCGCCGCTCCACGCGCCTGTCTCACGGTACTGCCGCTCTTCCGCGGCCCCGTCCCAGTCCATGGATACGTGAAATGTGTATTGAATGATCACATTCGGCAGCGGCTTGACGCGCTGCGGCGGCTGCTTGTAGGGGCCATAGGCAAAGAGGATCAGCTTCTTGCCGGGATACTTCTTTGCCACTTGGGCGGCCACTTCATTGGCAAAGGTAATGATCCGGTCCGTAATGACAGCCCTGCGCCCGCCCTTGCCACCCTCGGGGTCCGCTGCATCCACCTGCACTGCCCCGCTATCCAGGCGGCGGCAGCGGTCGCATTCGCAGAATCCGCCTCCGTCATTTAAGGAAATGGCGAAAGCATCGTAATCTGGATGCTCGCCGAAGAATTTCTCGCTGTAGTCGGCCGTGATGCGGACGACGTCCGGATTGGACGTGCACGGTTGCCCTCCGTGTTTGCCGTCAAAGTGCTCCCAGGCGCGCTTTCCCTTCACCAGGGCGAAGTATTCCGGGTGAGCGGCGCCGTATTTCGAGGGCGGCAAAATCTCGCCGAACGCATGTCCCCCATAGAACACCTGGCCGCCGAAGCCGTTATGTTTCTCCCATAGTTTCTGGGCGCGCTGGTGTTCCTCGCTCACTCCCAGCTTTCGCTCCATGGTCCATTTGTCATCGGCTCCCCAGAGAGCACCTCCCGGTCCGAGATCGCGCCAAAGGTAGGCAGGCTCCTGCTCGATCGCCGCGTTCTCAACGGTAATGGTCGGTCGCGGGCGCACCACCTCGCCCAGTTCACCCGGCCACAGCCAGCGGACGCCGGCGTATCGTTCCAGGAAACGGTAGACAGCAAGAGACGTGCCTTCGCGCCCCTTACCCGCCAGCGCGAT
>DATLBY010000467.1:0-5901 GCA_035526665.1 Bryobacteraceae bacterium | reverse complement strand
GGATCCACTTCCGGCTACCGCTGCCGCATAAAAGTCCAATCGGCTGGCCGGCCGGGTCAGGGAAGTGCTTTCGGTGATAGAATCGCGTTACATCCATGCGAGTTTGGTTACTGCTCGGACTTTTTTCCCAGCTGAGTTTGGCGGCTGAGAATTCCCCCAGCTACTTTCGCGATATCCGGCCGATTTTGCAGCGGCAGTGCCAGGGTTGCCACCAGCCGAACGCCAAAAGCTCGGGGCTGGACCTCACCAGCTACGCCGCCTTTCAAAAAGGGGGCAAACGCGGTCCCGGATTTTTGCCGGGTGCTCCCGGCGACAGCCTGATCGTCAAATACATCAAAGGTGACGCGCAGCCGGTGATGCCGCTCGGAGCCCCTCCGCTCTCTCCGGAACAGATTGCGTCGGTGCAAGCCTGGATTACCTCTGGCGCAAAGGACGACACTCCCGCCGAGGCGAAGGACCTGATCTCGCTCGACCGGCCTCCAACCTATCTACAGCCTCCGGTGATCAGCGCCCTGGCATTCTCGCACGATGGAAAAATACTCGCGGTTTCCGGCTATCGCGAAATTCTGCTGCACAACGCGGACGGCAGCGGCCTTGTGTCGCGGCTCGTTGGACTCTCTGAGCAGCTCAACTCCCTTGTTTTTTCCTCGGATAGTGCATCGCTGATAGCCTCCGGTGGCACTCCAGCGCGCTTCGGAGAGCTGCAGATCTGGGATCTGCCTGCGGGCAAACTCAAGCGTTCTATTACTCTTACCAACGACACAGTTTTCGGAGCTTCGCTCTCTCCGGACGCCAAAGTGATTGCTGTGGGGGCCGCGGACAATACCGTCCGGCTCATTGAAATGGCCTCGGGCAAAGAGCTTCACAAAATCGGCAATCACGAAAACTGGGTGCTGGGCACCAGCTTCGGCGTGGACGGCAAGCGTCTGGTATCGGTAGGGCGCGATCGCGCCGCCAAGCTGAGCGATGCCGCAACCGGAGCCTTCCTGGAAAATGTAAACCTGCTTCGTGGTGAGCTCCTGGCAATCGCCCGCCATCCGAAAAAAGACCTGGTGGTGATCGGAGGCGAGGAGCGCACTCCCTACATCTATATGATGGACCGGCCGAAGGTGATGAAGATCGCCGACGACACCACGCTGGTTCGCAAATTGCCCCGCCAGGACGGTGCTATTGCAACCTTGGCCTGGTCCAGCGACGGGAAGAGCATTGCCGTCGGTGGCATGGGGGCGGCGGTCAACGTGTACGACGCGGATACAGGGAAACTGATAACCTCATGCAAGGGACACCAGGCGGGCATTTATGCTGCTGCCTTTAGCCCTGCCGGGGACAAGCTTGCCACCGGGGGATTCGATGGGCATGTCCGCATCTACAATGCGGCGACGGGGGAAATCATGAAGGATTTCGTTCCGGTACCTCTGGAGAAGGCGGTGACCAGCCGTGAATAGACTTTTTCTCTTCCTGCTCTGCAACGCAGCCTTGGCGGCCCCGCCCATGCTGACTGAGCTGCAGCCGCGCGGCGCGCAGCAAGGGAAAGCTTTTACTCTTAGCCTGCAGGGCCGGGCACTAACAGCCGGCGCCAAAATTATCTCTACCCTTCCGGCCGTGTTCACGCCTCTGTCTTCGAGCGGCAAAAGCCTTCCGTTTCTGGTGGAAATGAAGCAGGAAGCGGCCGTCGGAACTTATCCGGTCCGCGTGCAGACTCCGGATGGAATCTCCAACATTCTGCTTTTCACGGTGGGCGCATTCCCGGAGATTGAGGAAGAGGAGACCGTTGAAAATTCCAACGATTCAATAACCGGCGCGCAAGTTGTGAAATCCACGCCCGTGACCATCAACGGGAAGTTGCAAGGGGCCGACCGCGACCGCTACCGCGTCTCTGGAAAGGCGGGAGAGCGCCGGGTCTTCGAAGTGGAGGCGCGCCGCTGCGGCTCCGCCATCGATCCGGTGCTGTCGATCCTGGACATGGAAGGCAACCAACTGGCTCGCAGCGATGATGCCCAAGGCATCGGCGTGGACGCGCGTATCGACTATACCTTCCCTCGCGAGGGTAATTACATCGTCGAAATACACGATGCGCGCTTCAGCAAACAGGAGCAGAATTTCTACCGGCTCAAAATTGGTTCCTACAGCTACCCGCAATCTGCATTCCCGCTGGGAGGGAAACGCGGTGAATCGGTAGACATAGAGTTTCGGGGTAACAACCAGGGTACTGCGCGTGCTACGGTCAAGCTGCCGGAAACCGGTGACTTCGCCCTGTTCCCCATGCCCGGTTCCCCCGCGCTACCCCTGCGGTTTGCCCTGAGCGGCTACCCGGAACTGCGCGAGCCGGTGGAAGCTTCGGTAGTGCTGCCCGCCGTGATTAACGGACGAATTGCCAAGCCCGCCGAGGTGGATCGCTACCGGGTGGAGGTAAAGCCAGGGGAGTCGTTGCTTCTGGAGTTGCAGGCCAGGGAGCTAGATACCTCCCGGTTGGACGGCCTGATTACGGTCTACGATGGGAGCGGGAAAAAACTGGTCGCCGCGGGGGATACCACGCCTCCTCCGGACGTGTTTGCCGTATTAGTAGCGAGCCGCACCAGCAACGATCCTTTCCTGAATTTCAAGGTGCCGCCGGACGTTCACGAAATTACCGTCGCGGTGGAAGACATTGCCCGCCGCGGCGGACCCGATTATGGGTACCGGCTTACGCTTCGTAAACAGGCCGAGGATTTCCTGGTTTCCACCAGCGCCGCCTACGTGAACGTACCCCGGGGCAGCAGCATCATCATCCCCGTCAGTGTGGATCGGCGCGGCTTCGATGGCCCCGTTCACGCTAGCATTCCCGACCTGCCAAAGGGTTGGATCGCGGAAGGCGGCTATATTGCGGAAGAAACGGTCGACCCGGCGAATCAACGATCCGTCAGCCGGCGGGGCGTAATGACCCTGACAGCGCAGAGCGACGCCGAGTTGCCCGCCAAGGAGCTCGTCGTGTTTGCCGAGGGCAAACTGGCTGACGGCTCTGTCTTGCGGCGGCGCGCAAGCGGGCCCGGGACCGTGATCGACGTCGCGGGAGGCACCGGCTTGATGGACCCCACTTCCACCGACCGGCAAAAACCATTCATGGCTCCGTGGCTTGGGATGGCTTTGCCCGTGGGGCTCACGAGCCCGTCCTCTGCCATCCTTCAAGTGAAAGCAACGGGCCGTACCCCCATGGAACAGGGGGATGCCTACCAGTTCGAGTGGACCATTGAAAGCGGACGCAAAGACCTGATAATGCCCGCGGCTGTGACCGTGGACACGCCGGGCGTGCGCGACGTCCGTGTCATCAATATGAAGCCGGCTGCCACGGGTGCGGCCACCGGGAGCTTTACCGTCACCACCACGAAAGCGACCACGCCGGCCAGGTACGATCTGATCGTAAGCGCAAATCTAATGTTGGATGGACAGCGGGAAACCATCTATTCCCGGGCCATCCCGTTTGAAGTCTTAGAAGGGGGAGTGAGTGATAGTACGTCTAAAGTACCTGCTGGCGGCCGCTAGTGCGTTCACGTGGACAGCTGCGGCGGCAGAGCAGGTAACGTTCCTGAGGGATGTGGCCCCGATTTTGAACAAGGTTGGATGCACTTCCGGTCCCTGCCACGGAGCTGCCAAAGGCAAGAACGGATTCAAGCTGTCGCTGCGTGGCTATGACCCCGAATTCGATTATCAGGCGCTGCTCTATGATCTCTCGGGCCGCCGCTTCAACCGCTCCGATCCCGCCCGCAGTCTGATGCTGGCGAAGCCCACCCAGCAGGTGGCGCATGGTGGCGGACTGCGCATCGAGCCGGGATCGAACTACTACACGATTATTTACAACTGGATCGCCCAGGGTGTGCCGTTCGGCGACGCTGCCAAGGATAAGGTGGAGCGCCTGGAGATGGAGCCTGCGCAGGTGGATCTCACCAAGCCGGGCGCCACCAAAGCTTTGAAAATCATTGCCCATTTCCAGGACGGCAAATCACGTGACGTCACCAAAGAGGCTGTTATCGCCAGCAATATTCCAAATATCGCTGACGTCAGTTCCGATGCGGTGGTCAAGGGCGAGCGAGTTGGCGAAGCCACCATGCTCGTGCGCTATGAGGGCAAGTTCGGAACGGTGCCGGTGACCGTCATGAATCCCAAAGCCGGATTCACCTGGAAGCCCCTGCCCCAGAACAACTACATCGACCAGTTGATCGATGCCAAGCTGCAGCGGCTGAAAATTCAGCCTTCGCCCGCCGTGGACGACGTCGCGTTTCTCAGGCGCGCCTCCGCGGATTTGACTGGACAGTTGCCGACACCCGCCGAGATCAAGGACTTCCTGGCCGATCCCGCGCCCTCGCAGGCGAAGCGCGTGAAGATGATCGACCGGCTGATGTCACGGCCTTCCTTTGTCGACCACTGGACCCTCAAGTGGGGCGACCTGCTCCAGAACAACCGGAAATACATCGGCGACAAGGGCGCGTGGGAATTCCGCGAGTGGATACGCGAGTCGGTCGCGAAGAATACGCATTACGACAAGTTTGTACGCGAACTGTTGACCAGCTACGGAAGCTCTTACGAAAATCCGGCCGCGAATTACTTTCGAGTGACGCGCGATGCCAAACAGACCATGGAAAAGACGACGCAGGTATTTCTGGGCGTCCGTATGGTCTGCACGCAATGCCACGATCATCCTTTTGAGCGTTGGACACAAAATCAGTACTACGAGATGACCTCCTTCTTCTCAACCGTCGGATTGCGGCCCGGGTTCGATAGTGGCGAAGAGATCATCTACGACAAGCGCGATGACTTCGATGTCAAACACCCGAAGGACGAGCGCATCATGCGCCCGAAGTTCCTGGTGGCTGCAAGTACGGCAAGCGCCGCTCCCACTGCCCTGCCGAATGAGGCGAACCGGCGTCAGGCGCTGGCGGACTGGATCACATCGAAGGAGAATCCGTTCTTCGCCAAGGCCATGGCGAACCGGATGTGGAGCTACTTCCTCGGCAAGGGCATCATCGATCCGGTAGACGACATCCGGGCCTCCAATCCTCCCAGCAACGAGGCGCTATTGAACGCCTTGACCAAAGATTTTAAGGATCACGATTACGATTTGAAGCACCTGATCCGCACTATAGTAAATTCACGAACCTACCAGGCACGCATCTCCACTAACGAGTGGAACGCCACCGACAACGTGAATTTCTCGCACGCCGTCCCGCGCCGCCTGAACGCGGAGCAGTTGATGGATGCGCTCACGCAGGCGACGGGGATCCGGCCAATGTTCCCCGAAGTGCCCGCCGATATGGCCGCCGATGCTTTCCCCGACCCGCACGTCGGCAAGGACGGCTTTTTGGACCTGTTCGGACGGCCGCAGCGCGAATCCGCCTGCGAGTGCGAGCGCAAAACCGACCTGAGCCTGCCGCATGCCCTGAACCTCATCAACGGAAAGACCATCTCGGATGCGATTGCTGACCCCAAAGGCCGGCTGGCCAAGGCAATTCTCAGCGGCGCGGCCGATCGGGCGCTCCTCGAAGAAATGTATCTCGTGACGCTAAGCCGGCTGCCGACCCCTTCGGAATTGGATCAGGGGATCACGTATTTGCACAACGGCGAGGGCCGCACCGCGCGCGCACAGGATCTCTTGTGGGCGCTCGTCAATAGTAAGGCGTTTTTGTATAACCGGTAAGGAGGAAAGACCATGCTTTCGATTCCAGGACGAAGCTGTATGACGTGCGAAGGACCCACGCGGCGGGAACTGCTGCGTGCCGGCTCCATCGGGATGCTCGGATTGAACCTCGCGAACTTTTTTGGCTGGCAGCAGGCGCAGGCTGCCAGCATCAATAAACTGGCGGGTAGCCGGGGATTCGATACCGCGAAATCCGTCATCATGGTCTTTCTGCAGGGCGGTCCCAGCCACAT
>DATLBY010000466.1:0-7271 GCA_035526665.1 Bryobacteraceae bacterium | reverse complement strand
TTTGCAACGGGACTTAGGCCCCGCACTCCTGATTGCCTGCCTGTTTTTGGGCATGTATGCCGTGGCGCGCGACCGGTACCTGTTTGCGGCGGGCGGCCTGGCGGTGATTCTCGCCGGCTTCCTGGCGGGCTATTTTTTTGGATTCCCCCGTACGGTGGCCAACCGCGTTTCGATGTGGCTTTCGCCTTGGGATAATGCGGTGCGCGGCGGTGAACAGGTGGTGCACTCGTTGTGGGCGATGGCGACCGGCGGGCTGTTCGGCGCCGGACCGGGTTTAGGTGATCCGCAGACGATGCCTGCCGCCCATACCGACTTGATTCTGGCCGTGTTGGGTGAAGAGTGGGGATTCATCGGCGTTCTCGCTGTCCTGCTTCTCCACGCTGGGCTCGTGTGGTTTGGAATCCGCACGTCGCTGCGTGCGCGCTCCGACTACGCCTTTTTTCTCGCGCTCGGATTGACGCTCGCGCTGGCGCTGCAAGTGGCTTTGATTGCAGGAGGCGTGCTCGATCTTGTGCCACTCTCGGGCGTGGTGGTGCCGTTTCTCAGCTACGGGCGCACCGCGCTGATCACAAATTTCGCGATAGCCGGCATGCTTGTGGGGCTTGCACGCGAAACTGCCGCCACGGACAACGAAACGAAGCCATTTCATGCCGCTACCCGTGCGATTGCCTCTGTGTTGGGTGTCCTGGGCGCCGGCATACTCCTGAAGGCGGCGTACATACAGATTCCGCGTGCCGATGCCACCGTTGGGTCAGGCGCGCTCACCCTACAAGCGGACGGCCAGCGCCGGTTCCAGTACAATCCGCGTCTGCTCGCCATCGCCCGCTCCATTCCCCGGGGAGCTATCTATGATCGCAACGGCTTGCCGCTGGCTACCTCGGACTGGGGCGAAGTTGCGCAAAACCGCGAGCCATACGGGCGTGCTGCGATTGTGCTCCCCGGGGAACCACCAGCCGGTGAGACTCGATTTTATCCGCTTGGCGCGAAGGCGTTCCATTTGCTGGGAGATCTGCGCAGCCGTGCCAATTGGGGCGCCCGCAACAGCTCGCTGGCCGAGCGGGATTTCACCATCGCGCTGCAGGGATACGACGATCGTGCCAGCGTAGTGGCGGTGCCGGATCCACGGGGCGGGAAGCCGACATATAGCATTCGCTACGATTATCGCGAGCTACTCCCTTTGCTGCGGCACCGGTGGGAACCCAATCACCCGGCAGTGAAGAAGATTCGCGACCGCGATCGTAGTCTTCATATGTCGGTTGATGCCCGTCTGCAGATGCGGGCGGCCGACCTGCTGGAGCGTCACTTGCGCAAGCTGGGCCGCAACAAGGGCGCCGTGGTCATTCTCGATTCCCAGACCGGTGACCTGCTGGCTTCGGTGAGCTACCCGTGGCCAAGCCAGATGCCCCCGCACCTGACAGCGCCCGATTCGGACGATACAATGCTGGACCGCGCCCGCTACGGTCTGTATCCGCCGGGATCGTCGTTCAAGATCGTCACCGCGATGGCCGCTCTCCGCAAGGATCCACGTAACGCGGAAGAGAAGTTCGAATGCAAGCGCCTGCCCGACGGCCGGGTGGGCAATTTCATGCGGGGCTGGACGCGGCCTATCCGCGATGATATTGCCGATGCGAACCCCCATGGCGTAGTGACGCTCCGCGCCGGGACGGTGGTCTCCTGCAATGCCTATTTTGCTCAACTAGGCACCTATAAAGTAGGCGCCGAAGCGCTGCTCGATACGGCGAATCTGCTGGGCATCTCGGTAGCAAGTCCATCCACTCTGAAGACGCTGAAAGGCGAGATGCCGCAGGCCTCTTATGGTCAAGGCCAGGTGGTGGCTACGCCTTTTCAAATGGCGCGGGCCGCGGCCACCATAGCCGCAGATGGCTCCATGCCGTTCGGCCGCTGGGTCACCGATCAGAACAACCCGCGGCAGCAGGCGCGGCAGCCCGTGGTGGCGCCGCAGGTGGCCTCCCTGCTGGCCGGCTATATGCGAGAGGTGGTGACGTCCGGCACCGGACGCAAGGCGAACCTGGCAACAGTCGCCATCGCCGGCAAAACGGGAACGGCGGAGGTAGAGCACGCTCATTCTCACGCCTGGTTCATTGGTTTTGCCCCCTACGGAGGACAGACACCGCTAGCATTCGCGGTCCTGGTGGAAAATGGACAATATGGGGGAACGGCGGCTGCGCCGCTGGCCGCGGAACTGATGAACGCCGCCAAGGAACTTGGTCTTTTTGAGAGAGCCAAATGAGCCGCCTGCATGAGCTGGAGCGCCGTATCGACGAAAAATTGCGGGGACTTCTCCGGTCTAATTCCCAGGAATCAGGCGAAAAACGGGAATTGATTGAAGTCCATCGCGCGATTCTGGATGAGATTGCCACCCGCGTGGATCTTCTGCCGAGAGGCCGTCGGGTTTTTGCCTACCCGCAACTTACTGTTCAGGTATTGTTGCCCGATTTGAAACGGCGGCGATCTTACGAGCTTATTTTTGTGGAGGCGGACGCCCTCGCCCGGGATATCCGCCTGCGCCTGGAGGATGACGCAGTGGAGCTCCCCGCGCGCTTTCGCGTGGAGGTCGAACTGGTGGAGGATCTGCCGGAGGATGTCAGTGCGCGTGGCTTCGACGTGCTGTACCAAAGTGGGGAGGGCCGAAGCGCTCAGGCGGCGGTGCCCGAAATTTCGCTTACTGTCCTCTCGGGCCAGGCCGGGCAGCCGGTTTACCAACTACGGCGAAACCGGGTCAACCTGGGACGCCTCGCGAATGTGCTGGACAGCCGGGAGCGTCTGGTCCGGCGCAACGATGTCGCCTTCGAAGACCAATCCGGCGAGCCGAACTCAACCGTCTCCCGCAGCCATGCGCACCTGGAGTTTGATGCCATGAGTGCTCAATACCGTCTCTTCGACGATCGCAGCGCCTACGGGACCACCGTGCTGCGCGGTGGAGGTGTTGTCCCGGTGCCCAAAGGCGCCAGCAAAGGTGTTCCGCTGGAGCCGGGAGACGAGATTCTGCTGGGGCAGGCTCGTTTGCGCTTCGAATACATTTGCGAGTGACTTACTGGAGCGCGAAAGCAATGTAGCTCCCGCCGCTGGGTGGAACTTTCCCGCCGCCTGCCGCGATCACGATGTACTGGCGTCCTTTCACCTGATACACCGCCGGGGTCGCATTGCCGGCTGCCGGCAGCGTGGTTTCCCACAGCAGTTTTCCTGTTTTCTTGTCAAAGGCGTGGAGCTTGCGGTCGAAGTTCGTCGCACCTATGAAGAGCAGGCCACCCCGAGTCACCACCCCGCCGCCGTAGTTCTCAGAACCTGTGCCCGTCATTCCTTTCGCCGCCAGCGCGGGAATCTCGCCGAATGGAATCTTCCAGTTATATTTACCCGTGTTGAGTTGGATCGCATTCAGCGTTCCCCAGGGCGGGGCAACAGCCGGATAACCGTCGGGATCCAGGAATTTGTTATAGCCATCGATGCCGTATTTCAAACGCGGCGGACCCGATGCGGTCTGGTGCTCGGCACCGCCAATCGGAGCATCCTTGCCGGTGAGAACAAACTGCGTGATCGCGTCGAGGGTGGGCTCTCCCAGATGGGCGAAACCGGGCATCCGGCCTGCGCCTTTACGGATTGTAGTGAGCACTTCCTGCGGACTTCGTTTGGGCTGGAGATCCAATAATGAAGGAAACTCCGGCGGAGTGCCGGCGCGGTCCGGCCGGTGACAACCTGCGCAATGCTGCTGGTAGGCCGCCGCGGCCGTCGGAATACCCTTGCGGTCGGCGCGCGGCACCAGGCGCAGGATCCAGGCCATCTCGTTGGCATTCACATAGAAGACTCCGGTATCCGGATCGAACGCCGCGCCGCCCCATTCGCCGCCGCCATCAAAGCCCGGAAATACAACGGTTCCTTCCAAGCTGGGTGGCGTGAACTGCCCCCCGTTGCGTAGCTTGCGAAAGTGCTCCAGCACCGCCTGGTGCGCTTCCGGGGTCCGATTGGTAAGCATCTCCTCGGTCAGTTGCTGGCGGGCGAAAGGAGCAGGTTTCAGCGGCAGCAACTGTGTGCGGGCGAGCACCTCACCATCCACGTCGCTTGCCGGTGCCTCGATCTCTTTATAGGGAAAGAGCGTCTTGCCGGTGGTTCGCTCGAATACCCAGACGAAACCTGACTTAGTGATCTGCGCTACCGCATCCACCTTGGCGCCGTTTCGTTGCACTTGAACGAGGGTTGGCGCGGAGGGCAGGTCCCGGTCCCACACATCGTGCCGCACAAACTGGAAGTGCCAGATCCGCTGGCCGGTTTCCGCATTCAAGGCAAGCAGACAATTGGCAAACAGATTATCGCCAATCCGGTTGGCGCCGTAAAAGTCAAACGAGGCCGAGCCGGTTGGAACGAATACCATGCCATTTTTTTCATCGAGGGTCAGTCCCGGCCAGGAGTTTGCCCCGCCGATATTCTTCCAGGCGTCTTTCGGCCATGTCTCGTAGCCAAACTCCCCCGGCTGCGGAATCGTGCGGAACATCCAGCGTACTTTCCCGGTTCGCACATCGAACGCGCGGATGTGTCCCGGGGCGGCCGGCAAATCTTCAGAGACCAGGGTTCCCTGGATGAGCAGGTCTTTATACACGACGCCGGGGCTCGTCGCACGGACCGTCAGCGAATCGCCCCCCTCCCGCAAGCCTTTGCGCAGATCGATGCGGCCACCTTCCCCGAACGCTTCCACCGATTTTCCGGTCAGGGCATCCAGACTGTAGATGTACTCATTGATCCCGGCAAAGATGCGGCGCTCTGCCCCGGACGCCCAGTAGCTCAGTCCGCGGCTCCGCTGCTTGCCGCTCACCTTTACGCCTCTGCGGGTGTCAAAATCCCACAGCAGTTTACCGGTGGCGGCGTCCAGTGCAATTACGCGCAGCCGTGGAGTTGTGGCGTAAAGCACCCCATCCACAACAATCGGATTGCACTGCAATTCCGACCCTTCATATCCGTCTCCCGTGTCGAAGGTCCAGGCGGCTTGCAGCTTATGCACATTCCGCGGGTTGATCTGGTCCAGCGGGGAGTAGCGCATACCGCCCGGGCCGCCGGCTACAGGCCAATCGCTAGACTTCCATTTTTCGCCAGAGGATAAGGTTCCAGGCAGCAGGAGTGCCGCCAGCAGCAAAAATCTCACGCCACTCCTCACGTTTTACTTCTCTGCGCCTTCGATGGGAGCCACGCCCTTCTTCGCTTCGCCCGGAACCGCTCCCCCAAGCTCTATCCGCGCGCCGGTCTTGATGAGCGATGTTTCCGTGGGGCCCTGAAAAAACGTGTAGTCCTTGCGTGTGGATTTCCAGGCTAGAGGTCCAGCGAGCTTCTTCTTGGCCGTTAGAGTGGCATCATGAATCTTGGTTACCAGGGCTTCGTATTTCGGGTCGCCCTGTTTCGCGCCGGAAAAGCTGCCCAAATCGGTGCTGGCGACGAACACGACGTCCACTCCCGGCGTCGACGCGATCTCTTCGGCAATAGCGACTCCAGCAGGCGATTCAATCATGGCGACGATCATGATGTTGGCGTTAGCGATCTGCCGGTAATCCGGACCCCACATTGCGCCATACTGCCCGCCCCCCTGGCTGCGTTTTCCAAGGGGTGGATAGTTGGCAAACTTAATGGCGTCCCGAACTTTTTTCATATCTTCCACCATCGGGATAATGATTCCCACCGCGCCCATGTCCACGGCTTTCTGTATATCGCCCTCTGTGGCGTCCGGAATCCGTATAAACGGCATCGCAGGGGCGCCCTTGCAGCTCATGATCATGTGGGCCACGTCCTGATAGGTCATGGGGCTGTGCTGCATCTCGATCCAAAGAAAGTCGAAACCGGAGTTCGCCATGGCGCAGTAGGTATCCGGGTCCGGTATGGCAACGGTTCCACCTACCACTTGCTTGCCGGCTGCCAGCTTCTGCTTGACCGTATTAAAGATCCGGGGCGAGCCGGATTGCGCGGAGGCGGGAAGCGCGCCGAGCAAACTTATCGCTGCGAGAAGACCGATCACGCCGCTGTTTCGTTGTCTTGTGTGGATCATGAGCCACTCCTTGGATGGAATCTATTGAATCTTATGTGCAACGGGCGACCGAGCGCAAGTGGTGGCAGCCAATTTCCGGTAGTTGATCCCTTGCCCCCATATGGTGGAGATTGGTGCGTAGGGAGAGATACCAGACCATGCTGTTGTTATTTGCCGCCGTGATCTCCATAACGGCAGACTTCGAAGGTGGAAGCCTCGGCCGTGTCGAGAATGTGGGCCCGCATCAATACCGCGCTCACGTCCTGGGCCAAGTGGATCAAAACGGCCGTAACCGGCAGGCGAGCTGGTATTACTTCCGTGTCGATCATGCCAAAGACCGGACTCTGACCTTCGACATGGTCGATCTCCCCGGCGAGTACAACTATCGGCCCAACAAGGGTGCGATCACGCAGGATACGCCTCCGTTTTACAGCTACGACCAGGTGACATGGCATCCGGTGGAGGACGCAGTCTTCGATGCCGCGGAGCCCAAACTGCGATTCCGGATTGCGTCCAAATCGGACCGGCTATGGATTGCGCATGTTCCACCCTACACGAATAGTACATTTGCGAATCTGGTGCGGGATGTCTCGAAGAGTCCACATGTACGACGAACATCGGTGGGCAGGAGCGTCGAGGGGCGCGAGATTCCGCTTCTCACGATCACGGATACCAGCTATCCGGATGATGGCAAAAAGGTTATCTGGTTGATGTTCCGCCAACACGCGTGGGAGGCCGGGAGTTCCTGGACCGGCGAGGGCCTCATCCGTTCTGTCACATCCGGGGATCCGCTTGCCGCCCGGATCCGGCGCGAGACGATCTTGAAGATACTGCCGCTGTGCGACCCGGATGGAGTGGCTCACGGGGGAGTGCGATTCAACCGGCACGGCTACGATCTGAATCGCAATTGGGACCTTGTGGATCCGGTGAAGATGCCGGAGATAGCTGCTGAGAGGCACGCCATATTGGACTGGGTGGATGCAGGCAAGCGGGTGGACTTCTTCCTGACGGTTCACAACACCGAGACGAATGAGTATCTGAATGGACCGCCTGACGTCTCCGGGGCGCTGAAACCGCTGCTCGACGGCGTGTTTCGGGTTTGGTCAGAGGGTAAAACGTTTTCCGCCGCCCAGGCGCCTGTTTTTGCCCAAGCGAGTACAACGGCCGGTAAGCCGGGCCGGATGAATGTGATCCAAGGCCTCTATCATGACCGCAAACTGCCGGCCTTTGAAGTGGAGATGAGGATCGC
>DATLBY010000465.1:0-16572 GCA_035526665.1 Bryobacteraceae bacterium | reverse complement strand
CGTTTGTTGCGGATGCGGAATCCCTATCAGGAACCACGCCAAATGTCGATCGAGATGTACATTGAGCTATACGATCAGATGGGCTCCGGCACTGTTTCCGGCTGGAATTACAACACTTACGGCAGCCCGCAATACTTCCTAAAACTGCTCCGCCGCCACACATTGACCGGCGCTTTCTCTCATCCAAAGCACTGCGGGAACGCGGGCGCGAGCGGATGGGCGTACCTTAGTGAACGATACGTTTCCCAAGACGGGAGCACCCTTTTCAGTTGGCAGCAAGCGATAGAAAAGCCGTACGGCACAAGCGAGCACTACCGCGGGTAGAAAAGGACAACAGGATGAGTCAATACGACATTGTCATCATTGGCAGCGGCGCTGGTGGCGCGCCCATCGCGAACGCAGCCGCGAAGGCGGGCAAATCCGTGCTCGTGCTGGAGAAGGGCCCCCTCTTCCGTACCCAGGACGACACCAAGGGACTCAGCGACTTCAAACGCGATGAACTTCTTGCCACGGGCGCCGAGAAACGCATCCGTGTAAACGGAATGGCGAACTTCGGCGACTCGTTTTATTCGAGTCACGTCGAACCGGACCTGAATGATGAGCCGCATGTCTACAAGGGCGCCGACGGCCGCGACCGCGCCACCATCGAGGGATACACCGCGCAATGCGTTGGCGGGGGAACCCAGTTGTACGGCGCCGTGTCGCTCCGATTTGCCCCTGACGATTTCCGCTTGGCGTCATTGAACCAGTCGCGCAACGACATTCGCAACGATCCGAATGGCGACGTGAAACGCGAATCCAGAGACTGGCCCATCTCCTACGACGAGCTTGAGCCCTACTACACCAAAGCCGAGTGGGCGGTCGGTATTCAAGGCACGCGGGAGAACCAACTCAAACCAGCAAGCGTAGATCACTACCAGAAGCCGCTCGCTCCCAATCCGATCAGCAAGTTCGTCGAGGTCGGCATGGACGCGTTGAAAATGCCGCGGTACCGTACGCCGCTCGCCGTCATTACAGAGGACCATGAGCCGAGCGATCGCAAGTACCCCGGCGGCAATGCCGCCAAAAGTGGCTACGTCAATCGTTACGGTTGTCCGCTCGGGCTGAAGTCAAACACCTGGGTGTCGCTGCTGCGGCCTGTATATAACTTACCGAACTTCGAGTTGCGTCCGAACTGCAGCGTCACCCATTTGGCCATGAACGGGAACGGGACGGTTAAGACCGTCCACTATCGGGACGAGGGGGGCGCCCGTAAAACCGTAGAAGGCAAGATCGTTGTTGTCGCCTGCTCGGCCATAGAATCCGTTCGGCTTCTGATGCTTTCCGCTATGCAGGACATGGAGTTCAGCCGCCGCATCTGGCAAAACGACCTTCTCGGCAAGTATTTCCTCACGCACTGCTTTGGTGGAGCGGAGGCCGTGATGCCCGGCCGGTTCGACAAGTCCGTTTCCGTGGACAGCGACTGGGCGACCGACTTCTGCTCCCGCCGCGAATATCTGATGGAGAAGGGACTCTGGGCCGGCGCCGCGATGTACAACAACACCTCGGACCAGTGCCTGCCGGTATCTCTCGCGCGCACGCACGGCAGTCAGGACATGGACACCATCTGGAGCGCCTTCGTCAACGACACCTCGCTCACCGGCGATCGCTTGGCATCCTTCCTCGATGAGAACTTCGGCACACGCCTGTCCGTTAGCTTTATGGCTAATCAGGTTCCTCTGAAGTCGAACCGCATCGAGTTGCACTCCAACGTGACCGACAAGTGGAACCGCAACGTCGCCTATATCGTGAAGGAATGGCACTCGCATGACCGGTACCTCATGGATGTGCTCGCCAATGAGTGCGCCAATGTCCTGCGTTTTGGCGGTGACGGCGGCAAGGGCAATTACAACGTGAATGAATTGGGGGGAGTCTATCAGGCGGAGAACGGTTTGGCTCGCATTGCCAATCATATTCTCGGTGGCGCACGCTTTGGAACGGATCCCAGGGACTCGGTGCTGGATACCAACTGCCGTGCGTGGGAATTCGACAACCTCTATGTCACTGATGGAAGCTTTATGCCTACTTCCGGTGGAGCGAACCCGACCTTAACAATTCAGGCAAACTCGTTCCGCATCGCGGACCATTTGCTGCAGCGCATCTAAAGGAGACTTCATGGATTCAAGATTCAACGAGATTCACAATAGTCCCGAGAACCAGATCTTCAAGGTTGTCTTCTATCCGGATCGCATCTATCACGCCGCGTATCTGAACGCCACCCGCAGTTCCCGCTATCGCTACAACGTCACCGAGGTCCGCAACCAGCTCGATATATGCGTGATGCGCGGCCAGGTGTTCATGGACGGTGAGTTCCTGTGCAACTTCCTGCGTCTCGAATACCGGGCAAGCCGTCTGACGGAAGTGGCGAGAGAGAAGGGCCGCTTCATCCAGGATGATATTCTCGCATGGCTTCGACTGAATCCTGTCGACACGTCGCAACCCTCGGCGGAAGATTTCGTGAAGATGAGGTACTGCTCCTGGGTCGATTCCTTTCAGGTGGAAATCTGGGAAACCCTGGAGGCGCCGCTCGGGAAGAATCACGATTACCGGATCCAGCAGATGATGGGACGCTTTGGTTCCATCACCAAGGTGAAGTCATTCAATCCTCTACTTCGGGAACTGAAATCCGTGCGCCGGATCGAGCTCGCATTTCGCGAGAATGAACGCGACCTGCCCTTCGGGTACTCGATTGTCGAACCCGAGTGGGACAACAACTTCACGCGGTCGCACCAGGAGCCGCGCACGCAGGACCCCAGCAATTCGCGGAATACAGTCGAGGACAAGAATTATCTCATCGATTTCCAACGCGGCTTCTTCTTCAATGCCAGGGACGTAGCGCCGGTTCGCTACCGCAATGCCATGATGACCAGCGACAATCCAGACGTGACGGCCAACAACATCATCGAAATGAGATGGCTCATTCAACGGGAACTTGGCAGCTCGGTCGTGTTCTTCCATGAGGTCACCATCCCGCCGCATACCATCGAAGGTACGCACCGGCATGTAGGGACGGAGGAAGTGTATTTCGTCACCGAGGGGAAGGGGACCGCCTACATGGGAGAAAACGATGATCCGGCCAACGCGAACTACCCTACCGTCGAGCGCGAAATCTACACGCTCGGTAAGGTGAAGTGCAAAGAGCTTCCGGTAGAACCTGGCAGCGTCATCTACACGAAGAGCGGCGGCATCCATGGGATCCGCAATGACAACGACAAGCCGCTGAAGTTCGTCGCATTTCTTTATCACACGGTCTAGACAGCACAGGACACTCACATGGCCACACAAGTTCTTCCTCCGCCTTCTCTTGAATCGCTCCCGCAACGCGTCCACAGCGATGCTGTGTTTCAGATACCGCCGGGCCAGACGCCCGACTACAACCGCGGAAATTCGCTGGTAAAGCTGCTCGAGATCATGGAGAAGGTCGAGTACGCCGGCGAGCGGCAGACCTATCTTCCTGAATCCATCCAGTACCTGTTTCCCTTTCAGTCACTGGAGCTGTACGGTCCAGCGGGCGGCGATTCGCACATTACGGATCCTGCGCAGCAGGACAACAAGACCGACTTTCAAAAGCAGAATGTTCGCGACTTCAGGCTTAGCGACACGCATCTCATCCGCGGTTGGATGAGCGTGCTGGGCTACATCGGCCCTTTCTTGCGCCTGAGTTATCGCGGAGGGCCTGACTCATTGCTCTCGCAGAAGTCGGGCCATCGGCTCGGACGCGAGATCAAGTTGTGGATCAAGGTAAACAACAACGCGGTGTCCACCTTGCTGACGGTTCCCTATAACCCCATCAGCGATCGATATGAAATCGAGTTGTGGTCGTCGCCCGATCCCGATGTGCGCGGCAAACTCGACGACAAGGCCCGCGAGGCAATGGATCGTGGCGAGTTGCAGGTTCGCAACGATCTGATGCAGGGCACTCTCGCCGATTTCGATCGCGGGAAACTCGAAGACCAGTACATGGCCTTCGTCTCCACGAACAACACGATGCATCCGGTTCTGCCGTTGCGGGTAGAGACCGCCTGGTGCGACCAGACGCAGACCTATTGGGACTCGCAGGACGGCCGCAACTACGTCTACGAGTTCAATATGATTCTTCGGGGCTGGGAGAATTTCCTTGCTGTCGGTACCAGCGCAAATCCACACGGCGGCGTAGGATTCCTGGAGTACCGCAACCTCATGTCTAACTACGGCCGTTATGCAGGGAGGGGGGAACTCGGACGCGTGCCGATGCCCTGGAACTTCGACGCGTTCGGACGTAAAGATCACAACGGCCGGCCGGAGATTTTCCTTGCGGTCGAGTACATGGATCTCCATATCCTGAAACCCTTCTGCGGGATCGGTCTGCACCGGCACCGCGACAATCAGGAAGTGTTTCTCATGATGGACGGCCAGGGGTACATGGTGGTCGGTGATTGGTGCAAGATGCCCGCGCGCGAGCGGTGCTTTGAGATCCGCACATTGCGTCCCGGCCATTTTGCAATGTTGAAAGGCGGCAATCTGCACGGGCTGATGAATCCGAGCGATGAGAACATGTCGCTCTTTATGTTCGGTGGATACGATTGATGGCCACACCTGCCATGAGCCCCGGCCATTGGTTCGCGCGCGAGGGTTCGCCTTCTCCCCTTGGAGCGAAGTTCCTCGCTTCCGAGCAGGCGTACAACTTCGCCTTATACTCGAGGCACGCTACGAGTGTGACTCTCCTTTTGTACACGGATGGGGACTTCGTCCAGCCAAGTTTCCTCTACGAGCTGAAGCACCCTGCGAATAAGACGAGCCGCGTTTGGCACTGCCGTCTGACCTCCGCGCAGGTTGGAGCGGCGAAGTATTACGCCTATTCCGTGGACGGCCCCGCCGACCGGGCGCAGGGGCATCGCTTCGATTCGCAAAAGATTTTGTTAGACCCGTACGCACCGGCCGTCTTCTTTCCACCGGCGCACAGCCGGCGCGCTGCCTCACAACCCGGCTCAAACGCCGGGCGTGCCCCGCTCGGCGTGCTGCCGTCTGTGCCCGAGCCATTTGACTGGGGCAACGACCGGCGGCCCCGGCATGCCCATGACACCGTCATTTACGAGATGCACGTCAAGGGCTTTACCGCCCGCGACAACTCCGGCGTTGTGCCCGCCAAGCGCGGCACATATGCGGGCGTAATCGAGAAGATCCCTTATCTCAAAGAGCTCGGAATCACTGTGGTGGAATTGCTGCCGGTTCAGCAATTTGATCGCCAGGAGCGCAATTACTGGGGATACATGACGCTGAATTTTTTTTCGCCCCACGAATCCTACGCCGCCGATAAGACAGCCGGTGGGCAGTTGCGTGAGTTCCGGTCCATGGTGAAGGCCTTCCACCAAGCGGGCATTGAGGTGATCCTGGATGTGGTTTACAACCACACCACGGAGGACAATCAGAACGGACCCAACTACAGCTACAGGGGCATCGATAACAGCACATACTACCTTCTCGAGGAGAACCGCGCTAAATACCGCAATGACGCGGGGACTGGGAATGTGCTTCACTGTGCGAATCCGGCAACACACCGCCTGATTGTCGAGAGCCTTCGATTCTGGGCTGAAGAGATGCGCGTGGATGGGTTCCGCTTCGATCTCGCCTCCATTTTCACCAGGGCGAGTGACGGGTCGATCAATCTCAACGATCCCCCGATCATCGCCGAGATCACGATGGATAAGACTTTCGAGGACGTCCGGTTGATCGCTGAGGCGTGGGATCTGGCGGCCTATCAGCTGGGACGGCGGTTTCCGGGTCAAACCTGGCTTCAGTGGAATGGCAAATTCCGGGACGAGATACGGCAGTTTCTCAAGAGTGACGACGGACTCGTGCCGGCACTGATGCGCAGGTTGTATGGCAGTGACGACCTGTTCCCCGACGATAGGGAATTCGGATTCCGCCCTTTCCAGAGTGTTAATTACATCTGTTCGCATGATGGCTTCAACATGCGCGACCTCGTATCGTACAACCAAAAACACAACGAGGCGAACGGGAACAATAACAACGACGGTCCGGACGACAATTACTCGTGGAATTGCGGATGGGAAGGCGACCAGAACGTCCCGCCGCCCGTGGTCGAACTCCGCAAGCGCCAAGTGAAGAATATGTGTGCGCTGTTGATGCTTGCCAACGGTACACCGATGTTTTGCGCTGGCGACGAGTTCATGAACACTCAGCGCGGGAACAATAATCCGTATAACCAGGACAACGAGATCACCTGGCTCGATTGGTCACTCTCCTCTGAGAATGCCGATGTTCTGCGATTCTTCCGGAAGATGATCGCCTTCCGGAAATCGCATCCCTCCATCGGGCGGAGCACGTTCTGGCGGGGCGACATCCGATGGTACGGCGTCGGCCGCGATGTGGACACGTCGTTCTCCTCGCACGCGCTCGCGTACAGTCTGCACGGCGGAACGGAGGGCGATACCGATATTTACGCGATGATCAACGCCTATTGGGAGCCGCTCGATTTCACCATACAAGAGGGCGTAGCGGAGGACTGGCAACGAGTTGCCGACACTTCGCTTCCCTCGCCGCACGACATCCCGGAAGGTCCCGTCGCGATCGCAAGCACAAGGTATCGTGTCGGCCCGCGATCTATCGCGGTATTCGTCCGCCGATAGTCAACTAGGCCAGCAGATCTTTCACCACGTTCCCGTGGACATCGGTCAGCCGGAAGTCGCGGCCCTGGAATCGATAGGTCAGCTTGGTGTGATCAAAGCCAAGAAGATGCATCAGGGTCGCGTGCAGATCGTGAACATGTACCTTCGAGCCAACCACATTGAACCCCAGCTCATCCGTCTCGCCAATCGTGATGCCCGGCTTGATACCCCCGCCGGCCATCCACATGGTGAACGCGTTCGGATGATGATCGCGCCCATCGCTGCCGCCTTGCACCATCGGTGTCCGGCCAAACTCTCCACCCCAGACCACCAGAGTGTCGTTCAACATCCCGCGTTGCTTCAGATCCAGAATGAGTGCGGCCGCTGCCTGGTCCGTATCATGACAGTTCTGCGTGATGTCTTTCACAAGCTTGTCGTGCTGGTCCCAGGCTTCGTGAAAAAGCTGGACGAAGCGAACCCCACGTTCCACCAGACGGCGCGCGAGAATACAGTTATTCGCGAACGAGGGCTTCCCCGGCTCCGCGCCGTATAGATCAAGCGTTTTTTTCGATTCCTTGGAAATATCCATCAGCTCCGGAGCGCTTGTTTGCATCTTGAAGGCCATCTCAAAGGAGTTAATGCGCGTCGCTACTTCCGGATCGCCGTTGACCTTGACCCGGGTTTCGTTCAAACGGCGGATGCTGTCGAGTGAGTCGCGCTGCAGCTCCTGATCGATACCAGGCGGGTTGGAAAGATATAGGACAGGGTCTCCGCTGCCCCTGAATTGTACGCCCTGATAGACCGTCGGAAGAAAGCCGCTGCCCCAGCACGAATTGCCGCCGCTTGGACCTTTCTTGCCGGAACTGAACACCACGAAGGCAGGCAGATCCTGCGATTCGCTCCCCAGTCCATACGTGACCCACGAGCCCAGGCTGGGGCGCCCAAACTGTTGCGACCCCGTATTCATCAAAATCTGACCGGGCGCATGATTGAAGGCATCCGTCGTCATCGATTTGACGATGGCGATATCATCTACTACCTTGCTCAGGTGAGGGAGAAGCTCCGAGACCTCCGCGCCGCTTTTGCCGTACTTCGCGAACTTGAATTTGGGCCCGAGCAGCTTGGAGTTCGGGTTGATGAAGGCGGAGCGGTAGCCCTTCAACAGTTCAGGCGGCGGCAGCGTTCCATCGAATTTGGCGAGCTGAGGTTTATTATCGAAGAGCTCCAAATGACTGGGCGCGCCGGCCATGAACAAGAAGATCACGTTCTTGGCTTTGGGGGCGAAATGCGGTTTCTTGGGCGCCAGAGGTCCGGCGGCGGCCGTGGTTCCCGCCGAAGCGAGCGACTCGCAAAGACCTGACAGCGAGATAGCTCCCAGACCGACGCCGCATTCCTGCAGAAACCAGCGGCGCGCTACCTGTTGCGGTTGCATATTTTGATACTCATCATGACAGCTCATCGGTTATTCCTTAGTGATCGTCTCGTCCAGATTCAGGAGCACGCGCGATAGTGCGGTCCAGGCAGCCAGCTGCACCGGAGTCGTGCCCTCCGGCAACCGCACCTGATCGCCGGATAGCCCAGCCACCGCGCGCGAATCGAGCCATCCTTCGGCCGCACGCTGCATCTGTTTATTCAAAAACCCTGTCAACTCCCGCTGCTCGTCCTCCGTAGGCTTACGCGCCATGCACCGGCGGAACGCATAGATAAGCCGCTGCTCAACCGAGGGACCAGCCTCTTTAAGCGTGCGGACGGCAAGTGCTCGCGCCGACTCCACAAACAGCGGCTCGTTCAGAGTAGTGAGTGCCTGGAGCGGTGTATTCGAACGAGAGCGGCGAACGCAGGAGGAATCGCCGTTCGGAGCATCGAAGATTTGCAGCACCGGGTAGGGAACCGAGCGGTAGCGGAATGTGTAGAGCGCCCGGCGGTACCGGTCCGTTCCCGTGGATTCGTTCCAGTTCTTGGGCCCATAGCTCACAGGCGGTTGGAACAGGAACTCGGGCGCAGGCGGAAAGACGCTTGGCCCGCCTACTTTCAGATCCAGAAGGCCGCTCGCCGCCAAAGTGACGTCGCGCACAATCTCGGCTTCTACGCGGGATCGTGGACCTCGAGCGAGCAATCGATTGTAGGGATCCCGCTCATAGAGTTTTTCGTTGACGTGAGAGGATTGCCGGTATGTCGCGGAGGTAACTACGAGACGGTGTATTGCCTTCATGCTCCATCCCCGTTCCATAAACTCCACGGCGAGCCAGTCGAGAAGCTCGGGATGCGAGGGCGCTTCGCTTTGCTTGCCGAGATCTTCCGAGCTACTAATCAATCCTGTCCCGAAGTAGGCTTGCCAGATGCGGTTCACCATGGCGCGCGCAGTGGTGGGCGACTGACGATCTACTAACCATTTGGCAAACGTCAAGCGATCGGGCGCCGCGTCGGCCGGAAGAGAATTCAGAAATGCAGGGACGCCCGGCTTCACCACCGCTGCCGGCTTTAGAAAGTCGCCGCGTGTCAGAATGTGAGTTTCGCGCGGCGCTTCACGATCTTTCAGGGTCAACTGTGACGAGCCCTCCGGGTGCTGGCGCCAGAGCTCCGCAATGGTCTCATTCGCGTCTTTCCACGCAGGGACTGTAGTGCGCCAGTAGCGAAACACCGTTTGGATTTGTGCCGGACTTCGTTCGGACCGCGGCACCGCCAGAATGTCGCGTACAGCTCTCGGCAGCGGATCTGCCTTCGCGCCCTGCGTTGTAGTGAGCGATAGCCGGATACGGCCCAGGTTGTTGTTCTGGTTGTCGTCGCTATTCCAACCGCCGTGCTTCTGGCTCAGATAGATGGTGAGCACAGTGCCGCCTGGATTAGAGATAGGTTCAGCGACCGTGAAGACAGCCTTACGCGGCTGATTGCGCTGGCCGGGACCCGCCTCGATACCCCAGGCGGTTTCGTCCTTGCCGTCGATAGCGAATTCGATCGGCCCCGTAACGCGGCGCTTGGTTGTTTTGTCGTTGAAGATTGCATCCAGGGGAGCCTCGGGAAGATTGAGGTCGGCAGTCGCGCTGGCAATCTTCACCTTCACCGGCTTTGCATTAGCCTGGTCCGCGGGCGCCGCCTCGAGGTCAAAGTCCGTCAATGCTCCGGTACCACGGATCGATCTCCCCGGGCCGCCCAGCGGCAGATTCGGATCGTTCAGCAACTCCAGTTGGACTGCCGTAATATTTTGAGTTTCGGTCTTCACCGTCATCTTCACGCGGTGCTTGGTGGGCGCATAGCCCGCGGCCAACATCGACCCGTCCTTCTGGGCAATGTACTTCTGTCCCCCTGTCGAAATATCATCCACGCTGGGAGTAAGGACGATCCACTGCGGTTGATCCGCTTTAACGGTAGCCTCCCATTTCGCCATTTGCTGTGCCCAATCCGAATTCCGATGCCGCAGGTCATCCTCAATTTCGCGGGTCCGGCGAAAAATCTCTGCCCGTTTCATCTGTTCCTTGGGCGTGTAGACAGGAATGTTCGCCTCATGGGAGCTGTTCAGAAAGGCAAACATCCGGTAATACTCCTCCTGCTTCAGAGGATCAAATTTGTGATTGTGACATTGCGCGCACTGGATGGTGACGCCCAGGACTCCCTTGCCAATGGCTTCCATGCGATCAAACATGGCCTCCATGCGAAACTGCTCCGGATCGATGCCGCCCTCTTCATTGATCATCGAATTGCGGAGGAAACCGGTAGCGACCATCTGATCCTGTGTGGCGTGCGGCAGCAGATCTCCGGCCAGTTGCTCGATAACGAACTGGTTGTAGGGCAGGTCGCGATTGAAGGCGTTGATCACCCAGTCGCGATAGAACCATACCTGGCGTGACTTGTCTTTTTCATATCCATCCGAGTCGGCGTAGCGCGCGGCGTCCAGCCAGTGCCGTCCCCACCGTTCCCCGTAATGCGGCGAGTTTAAGAGACGGTCCACCTGCTTCTCGTAGGCTTGTGGACTTTTATCCGCCAGGAATGCGTCCACTTCTTCAATTCCGGGCGGCAGCCCGATCAGGTCGAGACTCAGGCGGCGGAGGAGAGTAACCCGGTCCGCTTCGGGAGAGGGCGAAAGCTCCTCTTTATCCAGCCGCGCCGCGGTGAATCGATCGATCGGGTTCACTGCCCATGGAGGATTTTTGATAGCAGGAATCGCTGGACGCACCGGCGGAATGAAGGCCCAGTGCTTCTTCACCTCGGTTACCTGAACTTCTCCTGTCTCCGGCCAATCGGCCCCCTCGTCGATCCAGGTTCGGACGGCGGCGAGTGTCTTGGCATCTAAAGCTTTGCCGCCCATCGGCATGCGCTCCTGTTCGTTGTTTCCAAGCAGGCGCTGGTAAAGCAGGCTTTCCGCCGATTTGCCGGGAACGATCACCCGGCCGGATTCCCCTCCAGCAAGAGCGGGCTTTTTGACGTCGAGCCGTAGCCCGCCCATTTGGGATTTCGCGCCGTGGCAGCTGTAGCACGATTTTTTAAAAACGGGCTCAATGTCTTTTGCGAAGTCGATTTTGGACGAGGGCGTCTGCCCGAACTGGACACTCAGCAGAATAGCGGATAGTGCAAGCAGTCGCGAAGCTTTATGGAGTCGCATTATTTAAGATCGTTGGCTAACTTTAATGATATCGTGATTCGAATCCATGTCCGGTCTGCTGTGCTGGGACGCCGGACGCCGCACGGCATCAAACCGCGTATGCTCGGAGCTTATGATCTTAGGGAAATGAAAATCTCTGTCGCGAACAGGCAATGACAAGACGCGATTTCCTGAACGGTAGCTTGATTGGCGCCGGATCCTCGCTCCTCGAAGCGGCGCCACCGGCGGCTCCATCCACCTCCGCCAAATGGGATGGACCAGGAGGGCTGGGCGACTACGCGTCTTCCCATGGAAATCCCTGGGACGTGATGGAGGCGGCCCATCGCATCCGGGATGGAAAGTATTCCGCGGAACATCTTCCCGCGACTGATACGCGTGAGGTGTTTGATCTGGTGGTGGTGGGCGGCGGCATGAGCGGCCTTGGCGCGGCATTTTATTTCAACCGCGATCGCAAACCCGGCCAAACGTGCCTGATTCTCGAGAATCATCCCATCTTCGGCGGAGAGAGTAAGCGCAATGAATTCGTAGTCGGGGGCCAACGGCTGCTTGCGCCGCAGGGCGCTAATGAATTCGATATACCCACTGACCCGGCTGATGATGCCTACCAGTTGTTCGAATCGCTGAAAATTCCAAAGCAATTCCAATATCAGGACTGGCCAGGCAATCTTCGGCCGCTCGAATTCGACCGTACCAATTACGGTTTCCAGCACTGGATTCACGCGCCGAGCTTCGGCCATCTTGTAAACGGCCGGTGGGTGCGCGATTTTTGGCGGAGCGGCCACGCGTCGGCGGACCTTAAAAAATGGAAGTACGGGCCTGAACGGCACTATCAGGGCGCCGATTGGCGTCAGTGGCTCGATACTATGACCTACCAGCACTATCTGGAGCGCGTCATAGGCCTTTCAAGCGAGGTCACTCGCTACGCACACCCCATCTTGGCTGCTGCGGTAGGTCTCGGATGTGACGCATTGTCTGCATATGCGGCCTTCCAAGTGGGACTGCCGGGTTTTCAGGCCTTCCCGGATGCGCCGAAATTTCCCGTGGATTTCGATCAGGTTCCGGCGTCGGAGTGGCACATGTTTCCAGGCGGAAATACGGGCTTTGCGCGCTATCTCGTCAAATCTCTGATTCCCGCCGCCATCGGCGGGACCCAGGAACTCGATCAGGTGATCAACAGAAGAGTACGCTTTCAAGCCTTGGATCGCCAAGGCGCTCCGGTTCGAGTGCGCCTGAGAGCAACGGTGGTTCGAGTGGAACAGACCAATGCCTCTGCCGTTATCACATATGAGAAGGGTGGCCGCCTGTTTCGCTTGCAGGCGCGGTCAGTGGTGCTGGCCGGTGGAAGTTGGGCCTCCAGGCACATCGTGCGCGACCTGCCTGGCGACAAACGCGAGGCATTCGAGCATTTTTTCCATTCACCGGTTCTTGTAGTCAACGTCGCTGTGCGCCACTGGCGATTTCTCTACGATCTGGGACTTACGGCCGCGCGCTGGGACGGCGGCTTTGGATTCAGTTGCAATGTGCGGCGAGAGATGGTCATGCCTGGTTTTGCACCCAGGCTTTCCCCGGATTCGCCAACCGTGATCACGTTTTATATTCCGCTATATTATCCCGGTGTCCAGGCGAAGCAGCAGGGCGGCATGGGCCGCCGGCAGATGCTCGCCACGCCGTTTGCGGAGTACGAAGCTCACATCCGCGATCAGGTGAAAAAGCTCTTCGGCCAGAGCGCGGTAGATGCGATTGCGGGTATCATTCTAAACCGCTGGGGCCACGCCTACGTGAACCCAGCGCCGGGATTTTTCTTCGGTACGGCCGGGAAACCCTCTCCCCCGGATGTAATCAGGAAACCCTTGGGCCGTATTACGTTTGCCCACTCCGAGTTGAACGGGCATCAGTTCTGGCTAGGCGCGATCCGCGAAGGCCGCCGTGCCGTCGGCCAACTGCGGAGTGTGTTGGGCTTTTAAAAATAGGAGCCCACAATTTGACAAACGTGGCTGGCAGCGGATACTTTTACTTCTGTCGAGCTGTCACGCTGTGGATGGAAAAAGGGGTATACGGATGACTTTAGCGAATGATCGAAGGAAGTTTTTGCTCGGCTCGGCGGCGGCAATCGCTTCCGCGGGCTCGGGCGCGGCTGCCGAAAAAGAGGTGCGCGCCGGCTTCATCGGAGTCGGCGTGCGCGGAGGCAGCCTGCTGCGGCAGACCCTCACCCAGGACAATGTAAAGGTGTCGGCCATTTGCGACATTGACGCGGTAACACGTGATCAGGGCCTAAGTGCCGCCGGACGCGACAATCCTAAGTCTTTTACCGAGTGGCGTAAAGTGATCGATCTGAAGGACGTGGATGTGGTCTTCGTGGCCGCACCCTGCTATCTGCATGCGCAAATGGCCGCCGCCGCCCTGCAGGCAGGCAAATATGTGTATTGTGAAAAGCCGTTAGGCATCACGCCTGAGCAAGTGGACCTTGTATTGAAGGCGGCGCAGCGCTCCAAGGCGTTTCTCCAGATCGGGCAGCAGCTTCGCTATTTCCCCGCCATGCAGGAGGCGATCCGTCAGATTCACGAAGGCACACTACTCGGCCGCTCGTACGTGGTGAAAGCTCACCGCCACGGTGGGCGCACCCGGCCCAGCGCCACGCCCGCGGAAGTTTCGCCGCAGCAGAAGACACGCACCGAGTGGTACGCCGACGTGAAACGCTCGGGCGACTTAATTGTAGAGAATGCGATCCACAACATCGATGCCTGCAATTGGATTGTAAATAGCCGGCCGGTAAGCGCTTACGGTCACGGCAAGAAATATTTTCCGCAGCCGGTTCCTCCCGGCACGGTCATGATGGACGGGTTCAGCGTCGAGTATATCTATGAAAACGATATGCACTGCGACTACAGCCAGCTCGCCTTCCATCCGCGCCACCTGAAGACGTTGCCGAGCGGGATGTGGTACACCGTCTTCGGCGAGAAAGGGAGTGTCTATCTCACTCACGATTCGGCGACGTTCTATGATCTCTATGCCGAATCTGAGCCTCGAAACATGCTGACTTCCATGCAGCAGCCGACGCAGAAACGGTCTGGTGAGGGCGACACCGCCATCAGCGATTTCTACGCCTGCGTCCGCGAGAACCGGCAGCCGTCGGCGGGCATCAAAGTGGCGGCTGTCGCGGCGCTCACCGCGATTATGGGCCGCGAAGCGATTTACAAAAAGCGCAGCGTCTCCTGGAATGAACTTGGCGTAACCGTCTAGCTGGAAGAAACAACCCTCATGAAACTACACATCAATATAATGGCGGCCGGACTGCTCGCCTCGGTGGTCCTGCTGGCGCAGCGAGCTCCGGCTCCCGCGCAGCACGCCTCACAGTGGATCTCGATGTTCAACGGCAAGGACTTGACGGGCTGGAAGGTCATCGGCAAGGAGCGCTGGCAGGTCGATAACGGAACCATCTATGGCGAGAGCGTCACGCAAAAGGGAGACGGATTTTTAAAGACTGAGAAAACCTATAAAGACTTTCATATGTCTCTGCAGTTCCGGTGCGAATCGCCAACCAACAGCGGAGTGTTCTTCCATTCGAGTATTGAGGAAGACATCAGCGCCATCCGCTTTATCCAGGTGGAGATTGATAACCGCATCGGCAACCACACCGGTGGTCTCCATGGCGATCGCGACGGCAAGACTTCCAAGGGTTGGCTGGTTTGGCCGGCGCCCGAGAATGAGACGGTAATCCGTCCCAACGACTGGAACGAGATGCTGGTGCAAGTGGAAGGCAATCGCATCCGGACCCGCCTCAATGGGGTTCAGATGATTGATTTCACTTATCCGAGCCCTGCAAACACCGACGGGGTAATCGCGCTGCAGCTACACCCGGGCGGTGGCGCCCGGATGCGATTCAAAGATCTCTGGATACGGGACCTTACCGCACATTGACGCCACGGCTACCGCCGGCTCTTGCTCCCTAGACTCCGATACGCGACTCAGCAAGCTGACGGCTGCGCCGCCGTGTTCCTGGGATAATTACGCGGTTCCACCACATAATAAAACCCGTTACGAAGAGCGCGGGCATGGCCAGACCCGCCACAGCCCACAGAATCTTCACCGGATAGGCGCCGAAATGCCCGGTGTGCAACGGGCTGAGCATGCTCAGGACATGATCGCCTGCCCGGCGCTCCGAATACATTTCCGCGCTGATGATTTCTGCCGTGTAGGGATTCACAGCCACTTGGCTGGTTTTACGATTCTCCCTCGGCTCGCCATGCCGGAACACCACCCGAACCGTTTGCGTTGCCGATTGCGGGATCAGTGCCCGTACCATAATTCCCCCGGGGACGCGTTCCTGCGCCGAACGGACGAGGTCATCCAGCGGTCGGCGGACCGCCCCCTTTTCCACCTGGATCGGGATAGCCGGTCCCGGCCGCTTGCTCACAGGTAAAACGGCTGCGATCAACTGCCGGTACACAGCCGGCCAGGTGAAGTTTGCTCCTGTAATACAAAACAGGACAACGAATGCAAATGTCAGTGCGCCACCAACGCGATGGAGATCGTAGTTGATTCCCTTCCAGTTGGCGCGGCGCACCACCTGGAAAGCACTGTCCCACTCACCTCGCGCGGGCCACCACAATATCAGGCCGGTAATCGCCAGGACAGCAACCAGCAGCCCCGCGATGCCGTTGTACAAGCGGCCTCCCCGTATGAAAAGGTTCGAATGGAACTGCTCCACCAGTTGCAGCCATGTCCCGCTCAGATTGCGTTCACCTAAAACCTTGCCCTGGGGATCGGCAAAAACCATTCGCCCTTTGCCGCTCCGGAGCAGGTAACTGGACCAGGGGCGGCCAGGCTCCTGGGGTGGTTCCACACTAAATACATGCCAGTCTGGGAAGCGGCCGTGTATCCGCGCCTGAATCTCCGCGAGGGATGCAGTGGCGGAGCCCTCAGGAACATGCGGAACGGGTGCGATCCGCTCAGCGAGTTCTTCGTGGAAAACCAGTATGCTGCCAGTGACGCCGATCAGCAAAGCATAGATTCCCAGGATGAGCCCACCCCAGAGATGCAGTTGAAAAACAACAGCCCTAACCCAGTTCTGTCCCATGGACCTCTCGAGATTTGGCGGTATTGCTGATCGGAGTGTACTTCAACCCCCAACCGCAACGGACATCATATCGTAGACACGACAGACAGCCGGAACGGCGGACGAGAGATTGGGAACACTAGGGGGGATTACGGTTTCTTGGCCTTGGGGTCACTATCCCCATGCGCGACGCCGCCGCCGGCGTGTTTCATGATTGTGACCGACTTGGTTTTGCCCGCTACTTCATGCTCGTTCACTTTCACGGGATCCCC
>DATLBY010000464.1:0-3571 GCA_035526665.1 Bryobacteraceae bacterium | reverse complement strand
TTGGTGCATCAAGTCTGTCTTACCGCCTACATCCGTAAGCCGGAAATCGCGGCCAAGGTAATGATACGTCAGCTTGGTGTGATCCAGTCCGAGCAGACCGAGAATCGTCGCATGCAGGTCGTTAAGATGAACCGGACTTTCCACCGCACGCAAACCGAGTTCGTCGGTGCTCCCAATTACTCTGCCCCCCTGAACGCCACCGCCCGCCATCCAAATAGTAAATCCGTACGGGTTATGGTCGCGTCCTTCCGAGCCGCCGGGACAGCCATCCGAGGTGGGGCTGCGGCCGAATTCTCCACCCCAAATCACCAGCGTGGAATCCAATAGTCCCCGAGATTTCAGATCAGTGAGCAAGCCGGCCACCGCCTTGTCGGTTTGCGCCGCTCTATCCAAATGGTTTTTGTCGCAGCCGATGTGGCCGTCCCAATCGGTGGCGTTCATTCCATTGCCGGACCACACCTGCACAAAACGAACGCCACGCTCCACGAGCCTGCGGGCCAACAGGCACCGCCCGCCGAAATCGGCGCTTTTCGGATCATCCAGGCCATACAGCTTTTTGGTTGCCTCGGATTCGCTGCTCACGTCCGTCGCCTCGGGCGCAGCCATTTGCATCTTGAAAGCGAGTTCGTAGGATGCGATCCGCGCAGCCAGTTCGGAGTCGTCGTTGCGCGCAGTCAGATGCCGCTCATTCATCTGCTTCAGGGTCGCGAGTAGGTCGCGCTGTTCCGCATCGGCCATGCCTTTGGCGGGCTTTAAATTGAGGACTGGACTCGAGCCGGGCCTAAAGGAAGTACCTTGATACGCGGCCGGCAGAAATCCCTGGCCATACACCGCAGGACCGGAACGTACTCCCCCTTCCAGCAACACTACGAACCCCGGTAGATCCTGATTCTCGGTGCCAAGTCCGTACATGATCCACGAGCCCAGGCTCGGGCGTCCGATGCGCGGCCAGCCATTGTTAATCAAAAACTGGCCCTGCGAATGGGTGAAGCCTTCGTGATACACCGAGCGGACAATAACAAGATCATCCACCCTCTGGGCCACATGGGGGAAGAGGTCCGACACTTCGAGGCCGGATTTTCCATGGCGTTTAAAGGTGCGTTTCGAGCCAAGGACGATCGAGTCTTTCAACTTGCCGTTTTGAAAATCCTCGCTGCCGAAGCTCTCCGGCGGGTGTTTGCCATGAAGCTTGGTGAGCAGCGGCTTCGGATCGAACGTGTCCATCTGGCTGGGTCCGCCCTGCATAAAAAGATGGATCACTCGCTTAGCGGTCGCCGGGAAAGCTGTCGGCTTTGGAGCGAGCGGATTGACGGTGGTGGCGGCTTCCGCTTTCTGCAAAAGGTCGAGCGTAGCCAGCCAGCCAATACCCAGTCCCGAGGTTTGCAGAAATCTGCGGCGTGAATCGTCAGTCGACATAGATCAGCTCACTCATATTGAACAGCAGCAGACACAGGCGGGGCAGCGAGTTTCTAGCCAGGTACTCCAGGGCGGTCTTTTTCTCTTCCGCCGAGGGTGCACGGCCGAAGGCCACGCGCCATGCCGCCCCCACCTGGGCATCGGGATTTTCGCCGGGCTGTTTCCGAAGCCGCGCGGCAAACTGCTCGGCCTGCGCCACAGTAAAATCACTGTTCATCATCGCAAGCGCCTGGGGGGCTACAGTGGAAGTCTCTCGCTGCGGGCAACTGGTCGAGGTGTCGGGGGCGTCGAAAATCTGCAGCATGGGCAGCGTCATGGAACGCTTCATCTGCAGGTAGACGCTTCTGCGGTTGTGCTCCGCCGGGTCCGGATGTGCCGGCCAGAGATACGGCATGCGGGCCGCCAGAATCTCTTCCTTTGTGAGCGGAGGAATAATCCCCATGCCGCCCATTTTCAAATTCAGACTGCCTGATACTGCCAGGATCGTGTCCCGGATCGCATCCCCGTCCAGCCTCCGGCGCTTCATGCGGCTGAAAAGCCGGTTCTCAGGATCCGCCTTCAAAACGTCATCCGCCGCAACACTGGAGCTGCGATAGGTGTTTGAAAGCATCATCAGCCGGTGCATTTGCTTCACGCTCCAGCCCCGTTCCGCGAATTCGGCAGCCAGCCAGTCCAGCAGCTCTGGATGGGTAGGCGCTTCGCCCTGCCGCCCAAAATCGTTCGGCGTCCGAACAATACCTTCACCGAAATGGCCGCGCCAGATCCGGTTTACCATCACGCGGGCTAGCAGAGGATTCTCCGGCGAGGTAAGCCAGAGAGCCAACGCCTTGCGCCGCTGCGGGACAAACAGCACACCCTTGGGTTCGTTGAGAGCCGGCCCCACATGCAGCGCCGAAAGATAGCCTGGCTCCACCTGGTCGCCCTTATTCCTGTAATCTCCCTTCACCAGAACGTGCGTTTCCGGCACAATCTCTTCGTGGGCCAACACGTTTGCTGTGGGATACCGCTCAGGCGCGCGCAGATAAGCCTCACCGAGTTGCTGCATCAGGGTAGCGCGCTGGTTGGCGCTTCCAGCCGGGCGCGCGGGCGGCACCGCCGAATCCGCGGCGTCGGCCCCGTCCTCTTGTTCCATGGCAGAACGGCGGCCCCGTCCTCCCGCCATTCGTTTCAAAGCCTGCGCCTGCGCCAGCAGGGGAGTATTGCGCGTATTATTTTCGACATCGTACAGGCTCACCAGGGGAATCTCGCGCTCCACGCTTCCCGCGAACATGGCGCCCAGACTGTAATAGTCGCGTTGCCGGATCGGATCGAATTTATGATCGTGGCAGCGCGCGCATGCCACCGTCAAGCCGAGGAACGCCGAGCCAACAGTGTCCACGGCGTCGGCCTGCCACTCGGCGCGATACTGATCACCGTAATAGGTGAACTCAATCGGAAACGAGCCAATCGTGAAGAGACTGGTGGCAATACGCCGGTTGACGTTTTCCTGCTTCTCCTTCGGCAGCCTGGACGTGCCTTCCAGGTCCATGTTGGTCGACCAAAGTTCATCGGCGGCAATCTGCTCCTGCACGAACGTGTTGTAAGGTTTATCGGAATTGAAGGCGCCGATCACGTAATCTCGGTAGCGCCATGCCGTAGTGAAGAAGTGATCGGTCTCAAACCCGGATGTGTCGGCATACCGCACCAGATCGAGCCAGTACCTGCCCCAGCGCTCGCCATAGCGCGGAGATGCAAGCAGCCGGTCGACGAGCTTCTCCCATGCGTCGGCGGATTTGTCATTGACGAACTCATCCACTTGAGCAGGGGTCGGCGGCAATCCATGCAGATCGAAGTAAGCACGCCTGACGAGCGTCCGCCGGTCCGCGGGCGATGCTGGGGGCAGCCCCTTCGCCTCCAGCGTTGCGAGAATAAAACTGTCGATCGGATTGCTGACAGCCGCTGCCTTTCGAACTGGCGGGACGGCGGGTCGTACTACTTTCTTGAAGGACCACCAGGAGGGCTCCCCTCTCTTGACTCCCGCGCCGGAATCCCAGCGGGCTCCGGCGTCAATCCACGCGCGCAGGGTCTCTACTTCGGCTGCAGTAAGTGGAGTCTTGCCGGGCGGCATCTGTAAGTCGCCCTCGCGCTTCACCGCTTTATAGAGCAGGCTCTCGGA
>DATLBY010000463.1:0-8326 GCA_035526665.1 Bryobacteraceae bacterium | reverse complement strand
GATCACGGCTGTCGTTACGGATCGCGCACCCTTCGTCAAAGGCCATTGCGTCGATCTCGGCCGCGCGGGCGCCAAACGCGATCGGCATGGGCGGGCTCGCTCGGGTCAGCGTCAGTGATGGAAGCCCACAAGCTGGCGTGGACGCTGGGCTTCGTCATTCTGGCAGGCGTGCTCGCCTGGGTGGTCGAATATCTGACCGAGCGCTTCCGGCCGAACATGGGACTGGCTGCGCGTGTTATCGTCTGGTTCCTTTTGGCGCTGGCGATCGGGGCTGCGGCGCTGCGGGTCGCGAATGCCCATGATCACAACAACCTGGACCGCAACGACTGGCTTGTCACCTTCCGGCAGGTAATAGTGCAGCGCGTAGCGTTGCCGGATTCGGGACAATGTTGTCTCCAGTGCCGAAGCGTCATCTACCGGCATGCTGTCGCCTCCCGACTGGCGCGCAATCTCAGAGGTGCCGGCGGATTGCATCCGGGGTCCCCCGCCGATCACCACGGGACCGGGCATACCGCCGCCGCTGCCACCATAGGGTCCGCCGCGGCCCAAGATAATTCCGCCCAGCGTCCCGCCGATGCCACCGCCACCAGGCCACGAGCTGCCGCCCGGATATCCGCTACCCCGCCTCCGGGGATAACCGCCGCCCTGCTGTCCATAACGGCCCTGCATGGCATCCGGTGCAATCAGGGCGCTCAACACGGAATCGGCTCGCACCAGCGCGCGCGATACAGCGGCTTCGTCACGCTGTCCACCCGTCTGGTCGTCGGTCAGGATGACCACCGCCCGCCGCGCGTCCCGGCGGCCCTCGCGCCCCACATATTGAGCGGCATCCAGCAGCCCCCGGGTAATATCGGTTCCCCCGTCAAAAGTCTCCTGCCGGAGCAGCAGCTCCAGTCCGCGTTCCACATCCTCGCGGCTGTTGCGGAACGGCAGGCGCAACCGGGTGGTCCGGTCGAAAACCATGATGGCTACCCGGTCGTTGTCGCCCAGCACCTGCAGCGCATTGTGCGCGGCGGCGTAGATGCGCTCCACATGAGGACGCATGCTGCCGCTGACGTCCAGCAGCAAAACCACGTCCACCGGCATGTCTTCACTGGCAAAGTTACGGATCTCGCGAGGCTGACCGTTCTCCCGCAGGATGAAATCCTCTGCGCGAAGACCGGTGATTGCCCGGTTGTCCCGATCCACAACCTGGGCGTCCACCCGCGCCAGCGCGACATCGCTGCGGAACACCACGTCGCCCTCGGCCGCGGAGGCCGCTTGGAGGCCTAAGCCACTGAGCGCGATAAGAATAAGGCAGGTGATCCGGTTCACGCGGTCCCTCGCTTTCCGAGCCGTCCATACAGCGAACACACTATAGGGCACGCTCACTACTATTAACGTGGAGTGCCTGGTTTCGGTTACGTGGGGTTTTGCCGGCTCAGTTGCTCCCGGTTTCCGATAGCCACTGCACGATAACCCGGTCCACCCAGAACCTGGGTGCGCGATTCGACAGGAACCCGAGATGTCCGCCATGCTCCACGGCGATCAGCCGCACGTTTGGATTCGTCAGGATACCCGGATGATTGAAAACTTCAAAAGGGATGAGGGGATCATCCTTGGCCTGTACCAGTAGCGCCGGTATCCGGATATGCTCGACGAACTGGTTCGAGGATTGGGTGGCATAGTAGTTATCCGCCGTGCCAAATCCGAAGTAAGGCGCTGTAATTTTGTCGTCAAATTCATAAACCGTGTGAATCTTGTCCAGCAGATGGAGAGGATAAACTCCCGGTAGACTGGCGGCGCGCGTCCGGATCCGTTCCTTCAGGCGGCTCACGAATCGCCACTCGTAGATCCGGTTCCGGCGGCGGCCCATCGCCCGGACGCAGGCGCCCAGGTCAACCGGGGTCGATACGGCGCACACTCCCGCGAGTATTCCAACCGCCTGATCGCCCAATTCGCCCGCCAGTTTCAGTGCGACGTTCCCGCCCAGCGAGTAGCCGATCAGGTAGATCGGCGCGGTCTGCCGGTCTCGAATCTGCTGAATAATCGAGAGCGTGTCGGCTGTCAGCCCGGCGTGATACATGGTCTTGCAGAGCGACTCGGTGCCGCCGCAGCTCCGCATGTTGGTGCGATGCACCGCGTAGCCGGACTCCAGCGCCAGCTGCGCCATGCTGCGCATGTACCCGGCGGAACTCGATCCCTCTAACCCGTGCAGCATCACCACTTCCCCACGGGCAGGCAAATCCGGGCGCTGGGTATGAACTAAAACCTGAACCCCCGGCTCAGTAGTATAGAGCTTCGATTCGACGGGAAAGCGCGCCTCGTCCAGCCGCCGCCGCGCAAAGTTGCCGAAAATAGTGAGAGCGTGTGGATTCCGGACCAGCGGAAAGAACGGTTGCAATCTCCTATTCTAATGCGCCGTTACCCGCGGACTCAGCTTGGGCGAACTTCCTCTCCGTCACTCTTGCGGCTCATATCTTCGGCGAGAATAATGGCTTCCGCCAGATCCCGCATCGGCCTGCGAAGACGCCGGCTCTCATTCCGTAACCTAAGATACGCCTCCTCCTCGGTCAGCTTGTACCGGCTTTGGAGAATGCCTTTGGCCCGCTCCACTAGCTTGCGGGTCTCCAGTTGGCGCTTCATTTCCTGCGTCTCTTCCAGCAGGCGTGCGTTTTGCTCGGCCAGCACCGACTTCGCGATCGCCCCGCCCATCTGCTCGCCGATAAAACTCAGTAATCCGACCTCTTCCGTGGTGTGAGTATGAGGAGTCCGGTGGTGGACGTTGATTACCCCAATGATGTCGCCGCCCGCAATCAGGGGGACGGAAAGAAACGCTTCGTAGGTATCCTCGATCAGGCCTTGGAATGTTTTAAAACGCCTATCCGCAGCGGCATTCGACGACAGGGCGACAACCGATTTGTGTTCTGCGACCCAACCCGTGACTCCTTCGCCCATCTTCATGCGAAGGTTTCCCAGATCGGCAGCGTGCGGCACCTGCGATGCCCGGAGAACTATCTCGCCGGTCTCTCGCTCGAGGAGATAAACAAGGCAGGCGTCGCAATCCGTCACCTGAACCGTAAGTCCCACAATCTCTCCGAGCATCTCGTTCAGAGACAGCTCGGAGCTCACAATACTGCTTACTCTGTGAAGTAGAGTTATTTGCGAACTATGCGGCTCCATATACGCGGTGGTCATATTTCAGGTTATGAGCCTGCAAGCCAATGGGTCCAATCAAAATTTTGGATCACACCCATAGTCAGGTGGGGCCTTTACGGAATTCTCCATGAATTCAAAAACTTACTGAAATTCGTCTGCTTTTTGGTTTTCCGGCCGTTCCGCCATTGCCCTAGGGTTTCCCCGAAGTTGATAATCAAAACAGATCAATGAAGATCACAAATGTTAGCACCGCCGTTCTGGAAGCAAACTTCGACTGGACCTTTGTCAAAGTTGAAACTGATGAAAATATAACCGGTTATGGCGAGGCGTTCCTTGGCCCTGGTCTGCCCGAAATCATCCAGGAGTTCGCCACCATCTTGATCGGGGAAGATCCGGCATCGATCGACCGCATCAACCGGCGGATGCGATCGAGCAGTATCCACGCCTCTCCCGGTGTCGTCCAGCATGCGTTTTGCGGAATCGAAACGGCGTTATTAGACGCGGTGGGCAAGAGGCACGGTCTGCCCATCTGGCAACTCCTGGGCGGAAAGTACCGGGACAGCGTGACCATCTACGCGGATTGTCACGCTGGGGACGCGCTCGAAAGCATCACCTGCCTGCTAGTGCCGAGAACTCCCCACTGGATGCAAGGTGCGGAAGGGGCTCCCAGGGAGCGGAGTATCGTCAGCCTGAAGCACCATGGCTGGGATGCATCCAAGGATGAACGGTTGACGGAAGACTCCTACGCCGCCCGGGCGCAGGAAATGGTGCACCGCGGCTTCTCGATCCTGAAGTTCGACGTGGATGTGCCGACGCCGTATGAGACCGACGAGTACAATCGCGATTTGAGCCGGGTCGAAATTGAATACGCGGCGAGCCTGGTAGGGGCGGTCCGCAAAGCAGTGGGTCCTGAAGTCGGCCTGGCAATCGACTGCCACTGGAACTATGGCGTTCGCGCCGCGGTGGAAATGGCCCGCGCGATGGAGCCTTTTCATCTGCTCTGGCTGGAAGATCCCGTTCCGCCGGAAAACATACGCGCCATCGGGGAGGTGCAGCGCAACACTGCGACCACTATCGCCACCGGCGAGAATCACTATCACCGCATCGACTTCCAGCGCCTGATCATGGAAGGCGGCCTCCGGCTACTGGCTCCTGATGTGCAGAAGATCGGGCTGTGGGAGGGACGAAAGGTCGCGGATCTGGCCGAGATGCACTACGTGAACCTGAGCTTACACAACATCAGCAGTCCCATAGGAACCATGGGGGGCGTGCATCTTTGCGCCGCGGCCCCAAATATCCTGGCTCTCGAATGGCACGCTGCCAGTGTTCCCTTCTTTGATGAGCTGGTAAAGGATGCGAAAGGCCCATTGATTGAAAACGGGAAGATCAAGGTGCCTGAGGGCCCCGGACTGGGAGTCGAACTGGACGAACTGGCGGCCTACCGGTATCGCAAACCGGGCACGCGGTTCTTCGGGAATTAGGCAATGAGCGCCGGTCTGCCCGAACCCTGGCTGCGCCGCGAGATCACCGATGTCCCGGCCGTGCTCGCGCAGGTTCTCTACAGCTTCCGGCAGGCGGTGGAGGACCTGGAGCGGTTCACCCAGGACCTCACGCCGGACGAGTTTTGGCTTCAGCCGTATCATCTCGCGCCGGTCGGCTTTCACATCCGGCACATCGCGGGCAGTGTCGATCGTCTGCTGACCTATGCGCTCGGCGCCAATCTCTCTGAAGCTCAGTTTCAACAGCTTCAATCGGAGATGGAAGCGGGCGCCGGCGGTGAGGAACTGCGGGGTGACCTCCGCGACGTGTTGGACCGGTCGGCGCAAATAATTCGCAACATCCAGCCGGGCGGATTCGAGGTGTGGCGTGCGGTAGGCAGGAAGGGGCTGCCGGCGACGGTCGGCGGTCTGCTGGTGCATATCGCGGAACACACCCAGCGCCATGTGGGCCAGGCAATCGTCACGGCGAAAGTGGTGAAGGGAGTGCGCGAGGCGGCGTCGCAGGCGCACTCCGGAAGAGAAGGTGGCTATCTCTAGGCATCTGCTGGAGAGTGATTCACAGCGCGGATCGCGCGGCTTTGCTGCTCGCAGGATCGCTTCAACAGGTTAGAATAGCCCACCACATTAGTGGTTTGCGTGTTGTGCAACAGAGCGTTCCGGCGCTTTAACGTCAAACCGCAACGAACAATTCGGTTTTACGGTTCTGCTTCCTAAGGACATGGTATAGCCGATGGACGTTTCCATAACGGGCCTACTGCCCACGTATCGCGGCAGCAATTTGTGACTACTTCTAATCAGGCCGGAGCGATCCAGCCCTGACTACGCAGACGCCCTCTTTGTCCGGAGATAGCACCCACGTAGACGGGTCACAAAATGCGCCCTACTCCGATTCGGATGAAACTGTTGGCTAGACACACACATTCCATTTCGCGGTGACATGAGGCAAGAAGATCTGGAATCTGAAACAACAGCGGTGTAGAATACCCCAGGACTACTAATCCGGACGGGTGCTTCGCCGCCCGAACGACCAGTCCCGCGGACGCTGTACGGGTGTCCGCAAAGCATCCATCGAAGCCAGGTTCGGTGCCTCTCCATAGGAGACAATAATGGAATCAACAAAAGACACAAAACTCGGCGGCTTGCAAAGTACGTTCTCGCGTCGCAACTTACTCAAGGGCGCCACGGCGCTTGCTGCCGCCGCGAGTGTGCCAGAAACTTTTGGTCAACAGCCAACCGGCGCCCCGTTCGGCACCGTTTGGCTTTACATCGGCACCTACACGGGTGCACCCGGACCCCGCGGAAGGAGCGGGATGGGGATTTACTTATGCGCGCTCAATCTTTCCACGGGAGAACTAACCGTCGTGAGACTTGCGGCTCCGGCTTTGCCTGCGATGGGAGTGACGCCATCCACAGCGAGTCCATCTACGATTGCTCTCGATCCGACGCGAACCCACCTGTATGCCGGAAATGAATACGGGCCGCCCGGAGCCGTGAGCGCTTATTCGATCAACCGGCTCACAGGCGATCTGACGCTCTTGAATGTGCAACCTACCTTGGGAGCTCCGGCTCATGTCGGCGTCGACCATCACGGCAGGTATCTTTTCTCGGCCGAATACTCAGGCAGTTGGTTCGAAGTCTTCCCAATTTTGCCAGGCGGGTCGCTCGGGCCTGCGGTTTTTCAGATGCAAACGCTTGGTAACGTTGACACTTCGTTTCGGACTAAGCCCGCCACCAACGCGCCTCCGGGGAGTTTCGCGTTTAGCGCTCATGAGGGGCCGAATGGACACCCGCACCAGATGGAGGCGGACCCCTCGAATCAGTGGGTTGTGGGCACGGATGCGGGGCAAGACCGGATTTACGTCTGGAAACTGACCCAGGGAGGCACTCCGCCCCTGACTCCGGCCATTAGACCATTCGTGAACACGCCCCCGGGCGATGGGCCCCGGCACTTCGCGTTCCACCCCAACGGCATGTGGATGTACTCCATTCAAGAAGAAGCGTCCACCATCATGTTCTGGCGTTTCAATCGCGCTACGGGAGCTCTTTCGGCAGAACAGCTCATCCCGAGTGTGCCGCCGGGATTTACCGGTACGGACTTCACTTCGGAAATCCGCGTCTCCGCCGACGGCGACTTCGTCTACGGGGCAAACCGCCTGAACGACACCATCAGCGTTTTCAAGGTCGGCCACGATGGTAGGCTTACCCAGGAAAGCCACGCTTCAACGCTCGGGGATTATCCACGAATATTCACCATCGATCCCTCCGGGCGGTTCATGGCCGTTGGTAATCAGTTTGCCGACAACGTTACCACTTTCAGGGTTAACCCAGGAAACGGCTCGCTGAAATTCACAGGTAATTACACCCCCGTGGGGAGCCCGTCAGGTATGGTTTACCTGATTTGATCCATTGCGATGTACAAGAGCCGATGCGGATTTTCGTGCCATGGGGACCACGCAGTCGTCACGGCGAAAGTGGTAAAGGGAATGCGCGAGGGGGCAACGGAGGAGCCCTCCGGAAGAGAAGGTGCCATCCTCAGGCATCTGTTTGAGAAGGAGCCCAACCCCCATTCAACGGCAGATCGCGCCATGGGGGCCGCTCTCAGAACTTCGAATCCATCGGCGCGGGATCAATAGCCCTTGACTTCGCAGGTATAGTTCGCGGCGTCGTTGGTACTGCCGTTTCCTTTATAGACGGCGCGTTGCGGGTACGGGCAAAGGGGGCGAGTCATGTCGATGCCGCCATGTTCGTTGACTCTCACGGCTGTGATGGATTTAGGGTGCTCGTTCTGTTCACGCCAACGTTCGAGCGCGGCGAGGGCGTTGAACTGATTAGGGCCGGTACCGCCGCCGCAATGGGCCATGCCGGGGACCATGAAGAGACGAAGCCAGTTCTCTTGACTCGGACCCATGTTTTTCAGAACGGACTCGTAATACGAGATGGTATTCAAGGCGGAGATCGCCCCGCCGGAACCTCCGTCGCTCCAACCGTGATAGATGAGGAGCTTGCCACCGCGCGCTTTGAATTTGGCCAAGTCGGGATTAACGGCGTGGATTTCTTTACCGTGGAGAAGTGCTTGTTCGATGTCTTTTTCAAGGTCGAAGGTGCGCCAATCCCAGCCGGGGCTTTGATTGGCGATGTAGCGGAACATGTCGATGTCCATGCCGCCGGGTTCGGTGGCGCCGGCGGGAACTCGCCAGCCGAGCTCGCCACCGAAGGGGAGGCGCGGGTAGAGTAGTTCGCCAGTGGATTTCCGTGCGTCGGTGTAGGCGGCGTTGACAGTTTCCATTTGCTGCAGGGTGAGGCAACCTGCGGTTTCGGGGCCGTTGCACTTGAGGGCGCTGGGGTCGAAGTTGCAGTTGCGGGGGTCTTCGATGAGGCGATCTTTGACGCCGTCGTTATCGTCGCATTTGTCGAGGACTGCGTCGTTGAGGAGTTTCAGTTTTTCGGGCGGCAGCGCGTGTTGTGGTGACTTGAGCGCGGTCATCAACAGACGCAGGCGCCAGGCGCAGAGGTGGATCTGGTTGTTAGCGGGCGCGCCGGCGATGATGCCGTCGAAGTCTTCCGGGTAACGTTGCGCGGACATCAGGCCCTGGCGTCCACCGGTGGAACAGCCTTCCCAATACGAAAGGCGCGGACCGCGCCCGTAATACGCCTGCATCAGCGCTTTGGCCCTGACCGCGGTCTCGTGA
>DATLBY010000462.1:0-6341 GCA_035526665.1 Bryobacteraceae bacterium | reverse complement strand
GCCAAACGCTTCATGGAGGAGGGCTGGTCGCTCAAGAAGCTGCACCGCTGGATCCTGTTGTCGAGCACCTACCGGCAAAGCAGTGAGGATCGTCCGCAGGCCCGCGGCGTCGATCCCGAAAACAAGCTGCTCTGGAAGATGAACCGGCAGCGGCTCGATTATGAAGCCCTGCGCGATTCCACGCTGTTCGCCTCGGGCCAGCTCGATCGCACCATGGGAGGTCTCCCGTATTCCCTGACCGCGATACCTTCGGTGCCTCGCCGGACGGTCTACGCATTCGTCGAGCGCGGCCGGCTACCGGGCGAACTCAATGCCTTCGACTTCGCCAATCCCGAGACCCACATCGCCCAGCGCTATCTGACCACGGTTCCCCAGCAGGCTCTGTATCTGATGAACAGCCCGTTCATTGCCGGGCAATCGAAGCTTCTGATGGCCCGCCCTGAACTGCAGACCGCCGCCGGCGATCGCCAGCGCGTGGAGATGCTGTACCGCCTGGTCTTCGGCCGGAATCCGAATAGCGATGAGGTCCAGCTTGGCCTGGATTTTATAGCGGCCGAGCGTTCGGATCGCGAGAAAAAACCCGCGCCCGAGCCCGCGGTCTGGCAATACGGCATGGGAGCTTTTGAGGAGAAGACGGGCCGCTTCGATTTCCATCCCTTCACTTACTATGCGGACGAGAAGTGGCAGCCGGATTCGATACTGCCCAAGGCCTCCATCGGCAGCCCGAGTCTCTCCGCCAAGGGCGGCACGGCGGGCGATCGGGACATCGCGGTGATCCGGCGGTGGGTGGCGCCTGTCTCCGGCGCGGTGGAAATCAGCGGCAAGCTCGTCCATAAAGCGGGCGAGCGGGATGACGGCGACGGCGTGCGCGCCCGGATCGTCCATGGCAGGCAGGGAAAACTGATCGAGGAGCTGGTCCGGAATCGGACGGCGGAGATGACCGCCCATAACGTCGCCGTTGAGAAGGGCGACACCATCGATTTTGCCGTGGATGGGAGGAACGATTCCGAAGGCAATGCATTTACCTGGAAGCCGGAGGTCCGGCTGAAAGAGATGACCTGGGATGCGGCCAAGGACTTCCGTGGTCCCGAGCCGGCCGCTCTGAATGGATGGGAGAAGTACGCGCAAGTGCTGTTGGAAACCAACGAATTCGCGTTTGTGGATTGAAGGGGAGGAAGCGATGAGGAATGCTTCGAATCTGAGCCGCCGGGAACTACTGCGGAAGTGCGGTATGGGCTTCGGCTCGCTGGCTCTCGGCACGCTGATGGCGAGCCAGGGAGAGCTGGACGCCGCCACCGCCGGTTTCACCAATCCTTTTGCGCCCCGCCAGCCTCACTTTCCAGCGAAGGCCAAGCGCGTGATTCACCTCTTCATGAACGGCGGGCCCTCGCAGGTGGACACGTTCGATCCCAAGCCGGCGCTGGCGAAATACGCCGGCCAGGAACTGCCGTTCAAGTTTCAGACGGAGCGGCGCACGGGCTCCGCGTATCCTTCGCCCTTCCAGTTCACGCCGCGCGGCAAGAGCGGAACGCCGGTGAGCGAGATTTTTCCGGAGATCGGGGGCTGCATCGACGATATCTGCGTCATCCGCTCCATGTGCACCGACATTCCGAATCACGAGCCGTCGCTGATGATGATGAATTGCGGCGACGTGCGGCAGGCGCGGCCCAGCTTCGGCTCCTGGCTCACCTACGGTCTGGGATCGGAGAATCAGAACCTGCCCGGCTTCATGGTGCTGTGTCCCCAGGGGATGCCGACGGAGGGCGCGCATAACTGGCGCTCGGCCTTCCTACCGGGGGCCTATCAGGGCACGCACATCGACACCGAGGAGCAGCGAATTGAGAAGCTGGTGGCGAACATTCACAACCCGACGGCTTCGCTGGATGAGCAGCGCCGGCAGTTGTCGCTGCTCGCGAAGCTGAACGAAGCCTTCCAGCAGAAGAGGCAGGAAGATCCGCTGCTCGAATCGCGCGTGCAATCCTTCGAGATGGCCTACCGGATGCAGATGGAGGCATCGGAGGTCTTCGATATTTCCAAGGAGCCGGAGAGCATCCGGAAAATGTACGGCGAGACTCTGCAAGGGCGGCAGATGCTGATCGCGCGGCGGCTCCTCGAAAAGGGTGTCCGTTTCGTGCAGGTGTGGCATGGCGCGGGCCAGCCCTGGGACAGCCACAACGAAATCGAGAAGGAGCACCGGAAGCTGGCGCACGAGAGCGACCAGCCGATCGCGGCCCTGCTGAAAGACCTGAAGCAGCGCGGCATGCTCGAGGACACGCTGGTGATTTGGGGCGGGGAATTTGGCCGCACTCCGACCGTGGAGCTGGCGGAGAAAGGCGCCAACTCAGGCGCGATGAATGGCCGGGACCACAATCCGCACGGCTTCTCCATGTGGCTCGCGGGTGGCGGCGTGAAACCGGGCATCGTCTATGGCGCGACCGACGATTTCGGCTTCGCCGCCGCCGAAAATAAAATGCACGTGCACGACCTGCACGCCACCCTGCTGCACCTGCTGGGCTTCCACCACGAGAAGTTCACCTATCGCTACGCCGGCCGCGATTTCCGTCTGACGGACGTGGAAGGCCACGTGGTGAAAGAGATTCTGGCCTAGGAGCCGGACCCGTCCACTGGGCGGTCTAAAAAGGTCTAAAAAGGAGATCTAAAAAGTAAAAAGAAGTAAAAAGGGGACAGTTCCAACTGGTCCATTTTTCTAAAAATGTCTAAAAATGGGGACAGTTCCAACTGGTCCATTTTTTTCTTGAGAAGTTTCGTCGGCGGCTCCTACCTGGAAAGAGGATGCCTCGTCGAACTCGACTCATACTGCCCGGTTTCCCTCACCATGTGACCCAACGCGGCAACCATAGCCAGCAGATCTTTTTTTCCGATGCCGATCGCCGGTTGTACCTGGATCTCATCGTGGACTCAGCGGAACAGGCCCAGGTACGCCTGTGGGGTTGGTGCCTGATGAATAACCACGTGCACTGGATAGTGGAACCTCAGACAGAGCTTGGATTGGCCCGGCTCTTCCGGCGCGCTCACGGAGAGTACGCCCGTCACCGCCACCGCCTACTCCGCATGACCGGCCATTTCTGGGAAGCGCGCTATTTCTCATGTCCTTTGGATCGCATCCACCGCTGGCAGGCGCTCGCGTACGTCGAGCGCAACCCGGTGCGGGCAGGAGTGGTTCGGTCCGCCCAAGAGTATGTCTGGTCCAGTGCCCGGATTCACACGGGCATCCAGATTGCCGGACCAGACATCGAAATGCAGCAATGGCGGGCAAACTACACATCGTCGGACTGGTGCGAAGTACTGGATACAAGCCTTGGGGAAGCCGCCTTAGCGCGCCGGCTGCGGGAGGCCACCCGGGTAGGCTTTCCCTGCGGCACTCCCGAGTTCATTCAGGAGTTGGAGCAGGCTCATGGGCCGCAGTTTCGTCCTCGTCCGCGCGGGCGCCCGGCACTCACTCCCGCCGTCTTGGAACACCAGAGGCCAGGCGGGCTCGGGTGCCAGGCCGCGCAATAAAAAATGGACCAATAAAAAATGGACCAGTTGGAACTGTCACTATTTGCCCCAAAGAAATGGACCAGTTGGAACTGTCCCTATTCCCCTCTATTCCCCTATTTCCCCACCGCTGCCACTAGATGTAGGTCGGGAGCAGTTGGAACTCAGGCACTACTGCCCTCACCGGCAATTTCGCTATCGACAATACGGCTTCGGCGACATCCTCGGGCTGCAGCGCCTTGGCTAGCATCTCCGCCGACGGCTTGACCGGGCGCTTCTCCAGGATCTCTGTCTCCACCAGTCCCGGACAGACCACGCAGGTGCGGATTCCGTTCTCTTTCTCTTCCACTCGAATCGCGTGCCCCAGTCCGAGCAGGCCGCGTTTGGCCGCCTGGTAGGCCGCGCCGGAGACGTCCGGCACCAGGCCGGAAATCGACGAGACATAGATTAGGTGTCCCGATCCGCTCTCCCGCATGGCGGGCAGCACCGCCTGCGTGGCGTAGTACGCGCCATTCAAGTTGACGCTCAGCATCATGTCCCAGATCTCCGCGTTCAAGCGCTTCAGGGAACGGTCCGGGGTATTGGTGCCGGTAGAGAAAACCAGAATGTCGATCTTGCCGAACTTAGCGCGCGTCAGGTCGGCCAGCTTCTGCATGTCGGCCGGTTTAGCGGCATCGGCCGCTGAGATCTCGATGGAGTGACCCTCTTCCTTCAATTGATCCTGCAAGCCGCGCAAGCGGTCCTGCCTCCGCGCCGAGGCCATCACGCGCGCGCCTTCCCTGGCGAACAGCACGGCGGTAGCACGCCCAATTCCGCTGGACGCTCCGATGACCAGCACTCCTTGATCTTTCAATGAAACAGGCATTTCAACAGTCTACCCTTGCCGCATGTTCTGTTCGATACTGTAGTGAGCATGGAACGAAACAAAAGGGAAACCGATGGTCTTTCGCGGCGCGATGTGCTGGCGGCAGGAGCGGCGCTGCTGGGCGCGGGCACCCCCGCCGGCGCCGCCGAGAACAAGGCGGGTAAGCAGAAGCTGAAGGTTGCCGTCTTCTCCAAGCATCTTCAGTTCCTGCAGGGCGAGGAGATGGCCAAGGCGGCGGCGGACACCGGTTTTGACGGCGTCGACATCACCGTGCGTAACGGCGGCCATGTCGCGCCCGAGCGGGTCCGGCAGGATCTGCCTCCACTGGTCGCCAGCATTCGCAAGCACGGTCTGGAAGTGCCGATGATCACCACGGACATCGTCGATACGGCCACCCCCTACACCGAAGATATCTTGAAGGCCATGTCGGAGCTGGGGATTCACAACTACCGGTGGGGCGGCTTGAAGTATACTCCCGACGGCTCGCTGGCGGCCCAACTGGAGCAGATGAAACCGCGTGTAGCCAAACTCGCGGCGCTGAATTCGCGCTACAAAGCCGGCGCCATGTACCACACACATTCAGGCATCGGCATGGTGGGAGCATCTTTCTGGGACCTCCATATTCTTTTGAAGGATCAGGATCCGGCCGCGGTGGGCGTGAACTACGATATCGGCCACGCCACCGTGGAAGGCGGATTCGGAGGCTGGATCAACAGTTTTCGGATTACGGGCGCCCATGTGCGGGGCATCGCGGTAAAGGACGTGCTTTGGGGCAAAGATGCGAAAGGCGCCTGGCGTCCGCAATGGAAGCCGCTAGGCGAAGGAATGGTCCGCTTTCCGCAATTCTTCAAGATGGTGGCGGACGCCGGTTTTGCCGGGCCTCTGCAGATCCACTATGAATATCCGCTGGGCGGCGCCGACGGCGGCAAGACGAAGCTCACCAGCGATCCGGCAGAGGTGTTCGCCGCGATGAAGCGCGACCTCAAGCAACTGCGTGCATATCTAAGCGGCGCCGGTCTGGTGTAACAAGGCTAGAGCCGGCAGATCAGGAGCTCGCGCTCATAGATGGTCTCCGGCGGCAAATGGTCGTGCAGGTCGATAAAAAGCTCTTCGTGCTGGATCACTTCGGCGCGCCAGGCGGCGCGATCGAAGGCCTGCAGCTCATCGAATTTCTCTCTTGAGAACGGAAGGCCGGCCCACTCGAGATCGTCGTATTGGGGCATCCACCCGATGGGCGTCTCGCGGCCATGCGCGCGGCCGCGGGCGCGATCGACAATCCACTTCAGGACGCGCATGTTCTCACCGAATCCCGGCCAGAGGAACTTGCCATTGGCGTCCTTGCGAAACCAGTTCACATGGAAGATACGCGGTGTCTCGCTCAGCGACCGCTGCATCTGGATCCAGTGGCGGAAATAATCTCCCATGTGATAGCCGCAGAACGGCAGCATGGCCATTGGATCGCGCCGGACCGTGCCCAGAGCGCCGGTAGCCGCAGCCGTCATCTCCGAACCCATGGTGGCGCCCACGTAAACTCCGGCGCTCCAGTTGAACGCCTGAAACACCAGCGGCATGGTGTTGGCGCGGCGGCCGCCGAAGAGGATGGCGCTGATGGGCACGCCGTTGGGATCTTCCCACGCCGGGTCGATGGTCGGACATTGGGAAGCGGGCGCGGTGAAACGCGCATTGGGGTGGGCTGCTTTCGCGCCGGTGCTTTTGGCAATCTCCGGCGTCCACCTTCTGCCCTGCCAGTCCAGGCACTCGGCGGGCGGCTCGTCGGTCATCCCCTCCCACCAGACGCCGCCGTCGGGCGTCAGCGCCACGTTGGTGAAGATGGTGTTTTTGGAAAGCGTAGCCATCGCGTTCGGATTCGTTTTCGCGGAAGTGCCAGGCGCCACGCCGAAGAAGCCTGTCTCAGGATTGATCGCGCGGAGGCGGCCGTTGGCATCCGGTTTTATCCAAGCGATGTCGTCCCCCACAG
>DATLBY010000461.1:0-7911 GCA_035526665.1 Bryobacteraceae bacterium | reverse complement strand
TGGGCGCGGCCCGGATTCGCTGTGACCGATGCCTCCACGCCCGTAAACGTGAGGTGTTGGAAATTGGTGGCGCGCCAGAGGTCTCCCGCGGAGCGGCGAACAAAGTCGATGCCGTCGCGTTCGCGGCGGTGGAACACCGTGGCTTCCACTCGGAGCTTGCTCGACGGATTCCAATCCATGCCGCCCTCGTAGCCCCACGCCTTCTCCGGACGCAGGTTGGGGGAGCCGGCGTTGGCCGGATCGTGGTAGTAGAGATCCGTGTAGGTAGGCAGCCGGAATGCGCGGCTCACCGAGGTGCGGAGCTTCAGGGACGGCGAAACCCAAACGCCTGCGCTCACCGTGGGACTGACCTGATGGTTAAAAGACCCGTACACCTCGTCGCGAACACCCGCGGTGAAGGAGAAGCGGCGCAGCGCCCGGACATCGAGAGCGGCATACCCCGCCCCGCGAGCGCGATCATGCAATCCCAGATTGTTGCTTTCGATGGAATCGCGGTAGCCTTCTACTCCATAGTGGAGCTTTACGTTGCTCCCAAGATCTTCCCACCGCCGCAACGATGTCTGAAAACCTTCCACTGCGTGCCGGTTGGTGAACACCTGCGGCCGGTCGCGGTAGAGCACAAACAGATCCGTGTGACGCCGGAACGCAATGGAAGCCTCGGTGTGATTGCCAAGGCTTTGTTTCAATCCGGCAAACCAGCTGCGCGTCCTCTCCCAAGAGTTATAGTTTCCGTAAAACTGGTCGGCGCCGAAGGGACGGTCATTATTGGCGAGCGTCATGTCTGTTGAACCCAAACTGCTGACCAGATGAGTCAGGGAAGCGAACGAAAGATTGCGATAATCCCGATCGGCCCGGAAGCCGGTGGAAAAATCCCGGGCGAAACTGAGCTGTTGCGTCAGCTTATGCCTGGCGTAGGTTAAGGAGCCCTGCTGCTGGTTCACGCCGAAATTGCCGACCGCGGTCCGGAGACGGAGTTCGGAGGCTTCCGGCGTGCGAGTGAGAAAATTGACCACGCCGCCGACAGCATCCGATCCGTAAAGCGTCGACCCCGCGCCCTTGAGGATCTCCACCTTGCCGATTGCTTCCATCGGGACCGGCACATCCAGGTTATGGTGGCCGGACTGGACGTCGTTCAGGCGCAGCCCATTCAATAGGATGAGCGTCTGTCCGAAGCTTCCGCCGCGAATCGACAGATCTCCTTGCAGGGTGTTGGGAGAGCGCTGGCGCAGGTCGAGCGACGCATCTAGATGCAGCAGGTCGGCAAACGTGTTCGCCAGCAGCCTCAACCTATCGGCATCGACAGATCGGACGGCCCGATCGGATTCCTGCAGCGGAATGGGTTCATAAAAGCCGGTGACTACCAGGACTTGCTTCTCTTCCGCGGCGACGGGCAGGCAGAGGGTCATGGATGCCGCCAGGATCGCGGCACAATAATAACGTTGAATTTTCGATCTCGCTTTCCCCGCTATTTTCTCATGCGCCGTAAAGCCTACTGTACCGCCGTGCTCTTGCCGAAATAGGTGACAGTCTTCAAACCGGAGCTGAGCTGCTCCAGGTATCCGAAAAGCGAATTGGGGGCAGCGCCGCCGGGAGTTCCCTTGTAGATTTTGATGTACCCCGTACCCTCCGGCGAGATGAAGTAGGTGAAGTCACCAGCCTCCGACCGGATCAGCTCTTTGTCACCGCGGCTGGCCCAGTAAAATTTTTTCTTTCTTGCGACGATTCTGCACGCGTACTTCTTGCCGTCCTCAGGGCTAAGCCGCCGCGCATCGGGATCGAGTCCGGCTGTATCTACACGCACAGAAGGAACGCCTGCGAAAACGACCGTCTCCTCGGGCGTAGCAGCCGTCAGAAATGCCGCGCAAATCAAAATTACCAGGATTCGTGCCATGTTGCGTTAGACGCAGCAGCGGCCCTAGACATAACAGCGATGTTGCTTACACAAATTGCCCCGCACAAAACCCTGAGGCCCACGCCCACTGGAAATTGAACCCGCCTAAGTGACCCGTCACGTCCACCACTTCGCCGATAAAGTAGAGGCCGGGGATTCTGTTCGACTCCATTGTCTTCGACGACAATTCATTGGTGTCTACGCCGCCCGCCGTTACTTCGGCCTTGTCGTAGCCTTCCGTGCCATTTGGCAGCAGACGCCAGCAATGTAGTTTCCCGGCTACCGCTTCCAGTTCCTGGTCAGTCGTCTTCAGAATGGGTTTTACCGGGCCCTGCAGCTCGAACCAGCGGTCCGCGATCCGCTTTGGAATCCACCCGCCAATCACCGATCGGATCTCGCCGCGGTCACCGGCAAGCTTGCGCTGTTTCAGTTCCGCCGCTGCATCACGGCCCGGCAGCAGATCCAGCAAGATCGCCTCTCCCGGCCTCCAGTAGGAGGATATCTGGAGAATTGCGGGACCGCTCATTCCTCGATGCGTGATGAGCATCTTCTCCCGGAACTGCTGCCCGTTTACGCGTGCGATCACCTCCGTCGATACGCCGGAAAGATCGCAATATCGTTTTCGATCCGGATCGGCGAACGTGAGGGGAACCAGGGCGGGACGGCAGGGCCGGATTTTCAAACCGAACTGCTCTGCCACGCGGTAGCCAAAAGCAGTGGCCCCCATCTTGGGAATCGAAAGGCCGCCGCTCGCGATCACCAAAGACCGGCAGACGAATTCACCCGAGTTCGTGGAGACGTGAAACTCCGTGCCGCGGTCTACGCTCGTGACCGCGCAGCTTTCGAAGATCCGGACACGGCTGGCGTCGCATTCCTCTCTTAGCATCCGGACGATATCCCGCGCCGAGCGCTCGCAAAAAAGTTGACCGAGAGTCTTCTCGTAGTACGCGATCCGGTGCTTCTCCAGCAGGCGAATGAATTCGCGCGGGGGATAGCGGGCCAGCGCCGATTTGCAGAAGTGCGGGTTGGCGGACAGGAAGTTCTCCGGCTTGCAATGGATGTTGGTGAAATTGCAGCGGCCGCCTCCCGAGATGAGGATTTTCTTTCCCACTTCGGGTGCATGTTCCAGCAGCGCCACGCTCCGGCCGCGCCTGCCCGCCTCGGCGGCGCACAGCAGGCCCGCCGCTCCTCCGCCGATAATCACTACGTCGAACTGCATTTTGCGGACCTCATGCGGGCATTCAATTGATCCGCGGACGATGCAGGAAGCGGTGCAGAGCGAGGATTACATAATGGACGCCGCTCACCGCGGTAATTGCCGCCGTGATCCAGACCAGAGGCGTTGTCATCGGCGGCAAACCGGGAAACGCGCATTGCATCAGAATCGCCGTACCGCTGAAGACCTGAACTACGGTGCTCAGCTTACCTAAACGGGTGGGTGGGAAATCCCGGTAACTGGTGACGAGTACGGCGATCACGGCCATGCTAAGAATGGCAAGATCTCTTCCGGCGATCAGCCAGACGAGCCAGGCGGGCGCCAACCCGGCGAATCCCAGACAGACGTAGGCCGAAGTAAGCAGCAGTTTATCGGCGATCGGATCCAGGTACGATCCTACACGGGTAGACCAGTTGTAGCGCCGGGCCAGGAAACCGTCAATCGCATCCGTGGCAGCGGCGAGCGCCAGCAGGAGCAGTGCCCGCGGGCAATCGCGAGCAAGAATGCTGCGCGCAATCAGCGGGGTAAGCGCCATACGCGCAAGCGTCAGCAGATTGGGCGGCGTGAGTAGTGCCCGCATCCCGGCTAGGATACGAGCGCGTGGGCGACGCGATCGGCAAGCTGATCAAAGCTGAGAATTTCGTACAGTGACGGGTCGGACATGATCTGCGCCACCAGCGCCGCGTGCATGGCGTGTCCCGCCCGTTCCGCGATCACGTGGCCGAGCAGAGGCCTGCCGATCAATGCCAGATCTCCGATAAGGTCGAGCACTTTGTGCCGGCAGCACTCATCCCGGAAGCGCAATCCTTCCGGATTCATGGGCTCGTCACGGTTGAAGCAGACCGCGTTATCCAGATTGGCTCCGCGGATCAGCCCCATGTTACGCATCTGGTCCAGTTCCCACTCGAATCCAAACGTACGGGCCGGCGCGATGTCGGTCGCGTAGCGTTCGGGGGTGACCTCTATCTCAAGTGATTGATGACCGACAAAGGGATGATCGAAGAAAATATCACAGGTGAGCAGGAAGCGGTCCGAGGGGATAATCGAAATGCGTTTTCCGCCGCCCACCACCGATACCGGGCGGCGGATTCGCAAATACTTTCGGCGCCGCCGGTAGGTCCGGATCCCGGCCGCCTGGATCAACTCCACCAGCGGCAGGCCGCTGCCATCCAGAATCGGCACTTCCAGATTATCGATTTCGATAATCGCGTTGTCGATCCCCATACTGTAGAGAGCACTAAGGAGATGCTCCGTGGTGGAGATGAGCACGCCCTGCCGCATCAGGCTGGTGGCATAACTGACGCGGGCGACATGGCGCCAGCTGGCGGGTATCTGGAAATTATCGAGGTCGGTTCTCTGAAAGACGATTCCGGTGGAGGCAGGTGCGGGAACAATGCGGATGGATACGGGAACTCCGCTGTGAAGCCCCACGCCGGATGCTTCCACCGGACGCTGGAGCGTCGTTTCAAACCGCAATCGAGTTCTCCGAAAATGAACGCATGAAAGCGGAAACGGTCCGCGAAGTCCTTAGGTTAGCATTTCTTACACCGGTATTGGAAGTTCTTGAAAAGAATGTGTCCCGGCCCGGCAATGTGTGGCTTTTACGCCACACCTTAGCACGCAACCTGTGGCGGAATAGCCTCGATCCGGGTCCGTGGAGCTTACGGTATCATAGGCAAGTCATGTCCCGGCCCCGCCTCTTTCTGATTGACACCTTCGGGTTCATTTTCCGGGCCTACCATGCGCGTGCCCGCAGCGGCGCGCCTCCGATGCGCACCACCAGAGGCGTATCAACGGAAGCGGTCTATATCTTCCACAACATGCTGCGCAAGCTGCTGACCTCATATAAACCCGAGTACATCGCTGCCGTTTTCGAAAGCGAAGGGCCTACTTTCCGGTCGGAAGCGTTCACCGCATACAAGGCAAACCGCTCGGAAATGCCTCCGGATTTGGGGGAGCAGATTCCTTACGTCCGGCGCCTGCTGGAGGCGATGCGCATTCCCATTCTTGAGTTTGCCGCGTTTGAGGCGGATGACGTGATCGGCGCGATTACGCGGCGTGCCGAGGAGACCGGGAAAGTAGACGTAGTCATCGTGTCGAGTGATAAGGACATGCTGCAGTTGGTGACAGACCGGGTTTCGATGTTGAATCCCATGAAGGACGATACCTGGTATGATCCTGCCAAAACTGAAGAATTCATGGGAGTTCCACCTGGCGCCGTAGCCGACCTGCTGGCCTTGAAGGGCGACTCGGTCGACAACATTCCGGGAGCGCCGGGAATCGGCGACAAGGGAGCGCGTGATCTGATTCAGCGCTTCGGCACCGTGGAAAACGCCCTGGAGCACGCCGCCGAGGTGGAGCGGAAGATGTATCGCGAGAGCCTGCAAAACCACCGTGATCAGATCCTGATGAGCAAAAAGCTGGCGACTATCGAGACGGAGATCCCCATTGAATGGTGCCTCGACGCAGTGATGGCGCAGGAACCTGAAATAAGCGCACTCAAAAGTGTCTATAAGGACCTGGAATTCTTCAGTTTTTTGAAAGAGCTGGGGCCGGCGGAATCGACTGCCGGCAAGGACTACCGCAGCCTGACGGCCACCGGGGAGATCGAAGAGTTTCTGGCGGGTATCCCGCCGCAGGCTGTGGTTTCCGTGGCGGTGGACTCGGCGGTCGGCCTTGCCTGGCGGCCGGGCGAAGCGCGCGGGGTTCCACTGGAACTGCTACCGAGTTTGCGGCCGCTGCTGGAAGATCCGAACCGTCTGAAGATTACGCATGATGTGAAGGGAGCCATCGTCGCCTTAGCGCGGCAAGGGATAACGGCTCGCGGATTTGGTGAAGACGTAATGTTGCACGCCTTCCTGCTGTCGTCCGATCCCTCGGGCTGCGGCTGTGAAGTGCTGGCGGAGAAGTTTCTCGACCGCAAGCTGGGCTCGTTCGTGGACGCCCGTGCCGACTGCGCGCTGGAACTATTCCAAAAACTGGGCACGGAGGTGACCGCGCGGGGCTTTCGCAATATCTACGATGAGGTCGATTTGCCTCTGGCCCATGTGCTCGCCCGCATGGAGCAAACCGGCATTCGCATCGAGCCGGCTCAACTCGCGCTGCTTTCGGAGCGCATGGATGTGGAAATGCAGCGGCTGGCGGCGGAAATTCACGACTCGGCGGGAAAAGCGTTCAACATCAACTCGCCCCAGCAACTGGGAAAGGTCCTCTTTGAGGATCTGAACCTGCCGGCTCCGGTAAAGTATGGAAAAGGCAAGTCAATTTCGACTGCGGCCGACGTGTTGGAGTCGCTCGCGGCCGATTATCCGATCGCGCGCCTCGTTCTGGAGTACCGCCAGCTTTCAAAGCTGAAGGGTACCTACGTGGATGCGCTTCCGCTGCTGATCGATCCGCTGACCCGGCGGCTGCACACCACGTTAAATCAGACGGGAGCCGCCACAGGGCGCCTCTCCTCCTCGAATCCCAATCTGCAGAACATTCCGATACGCACCGGGCTGGGACGCGAGATCCGGGCGGCCTTCGTTCCCGAGGAGGGGTGGCGGCTGGTGGTCGCGGATTACTCCCAAATCGAGCTGCGGTTACTGGCGCATATGTCCGGCGACCCTGTGCTGGTGGCCGCGTTCCGCAATGGAGAAGATATTCACACGCGCACCGCCGCCGAAGTGTTCCGCGTGGGCCCGCTGATGGTGACGCCGGAGATGCGCCGCGCCGCAAAAGCCGTCAATTTCGGAATTGTCTACGGCCAGACGCCATTTGGATTGGCTACCTCGCTGGGTATCGATCGCCGGGAGGCGGAAGAATACATCCGGAGCTACTTTGAGCTCTATCACGGGGTAAAACAATTTATTAAGCGGACGGTGGAACAGGTCCGCGAAACCGGCGTAGCCAAGACGCTGCTGGGACGTGAGCGGCCCATCCCGGATATGCACTCACGGAATCCGAATGCCAGGTCGTTCGCCGAGCGTACCGCGGTCAACACCCCGTTACAGGGGACGGCCGCCGACCTGATTAAAATCGCGATGATACGCATCGACCGCGAGTTGACGGAGAGAAAGTATCGCACCCGGATGCTGCTGCAAGTGCACGACGAGCTGCTCTTCGAATCGCCGCCCGAAGAGGTGGACGAGTTGAAGCAGTTGGTGAAGCGTGAGATGGAAGGCGTTGCCAGGCTGGAAGTACCGTTGCTGGTGGAAGCGGGTGTGGGACCCAATTGGCGCGATGCGAAATAGAAAACTCACCTGGGTTTTAGTGGCTGGTCTGCTGGCCGGCTGCTCTACCGCTCCGGAGAAAAAGCCTGAAACACTGGAAAAACAGAAGACCGGTACGCACGCTCCGGATCATTATCGCGTCAGGCTGGACACCAGCAAGGGTCCGGTCGTACTTGAGGTTACGCGTGCCTGGGCCCCTCACGCCGCTGACCGGTATTACGAACTGGTGAAGAGCGGATTCTATGACGAAGCCCGATTTTATCGCGTAGTCCGCAATTTCGTGGCGCAGTTCGGAATCAACAAAGATCCCAAGATGTCGCAGCTTTGGGGTCAGTTGAAGATGGTGGATGATCCGCCCCAGCAGAAAAACAAACGAGGCACGTTGACGTTCGCCACCAGCGGCCCGAATACCCGGACCACCCAGGTCTTCATCAACCTGTCGGACAACCGGACTTTGGATGGGAGCGGGTTCGTGCCCTTTGCGAAAGTGGTGCAAGGCATGGACGTGGTGGATTCTTTTTATAAGGTTTATGGAGATACGCCTCCTCGTGGGAGCGGGCCGGACGGCGTCAAAATCCAGGCCCTCGGCAACG
>DATLBY010000460.1:0-2480 GCA_035526665.1 Bryobacteraceae bacterium | reverse complement strand
GCGCAGCTCGATCAGCTCGCCCCGTTCGACCAGGCCGGCAAGAACCAGATCCAGTTGACTGCGCCCGCCGCCCTTGATGCCAAGCTCCCTCGCCAGTTGCTTGAAGGAGGCGCGCCCGTGCGGCAGCCGGGCGATGTGTTTCAGCAAGGATGTTTCAGTGAGACCGCCGGCAGCTTCACGCACCGATTCAATTATAGGGAATGGCTACGCAGGAACTGCAATCCGTCGAACGCGATCGATTCCGGAGTGGGTGCGATGTCGCGCCAGATGGCTGCGGCGGCCGAGATGATCGGGATGGCGAAGCCGAAGCTCTCAATGGTGAGCCAGCCGTCGTAGTGCACATCCCGCAGCGCCTGAAAGACGCCGGGCCAATCGATATGCCCAGTGCCAGGGGTCCCGCGATCGTTCTCGCACATGTGGACGTGTTTTAAATGTCCCGCGAGTTGCCGGTAGCCATCCGCGATGTCCTTCTCTTCGATATTGGCGTGGAAAGTGTCGAACAGCACGCCCACCCGCGGATGATTTACCTGGCTGCACAGAGCCGCGGCATCGGCGGCTGTGTTCAAAAAATAGGTCTCGAAGCGGTTGAGCGGTTCAATCGCCAGCGTCACATCGTATCGCTCAAGCACGGGTCCGAGCTCGCTGTAGCACTCCACGGCATACTTCCATTCGTCCGCTGTGCGCCGGCGGCCCGGGAGAAAGCCCAGGGGAGTATACAGTGGACCGGCGATCAAATGGCTGCCGGCCTCGGCTACGGCCTGAACGCATTCTTCCAGATGGGTCTGCGTCTTCCGCCGCACGGCGGGGTCGCCGGAAGCCACGTTCAGGTCGGGCGATAGGACAGAGACGACGGTACATTCCAGATCGTATCGACTGAGACCGTCGCGAATATCGGAGGCGGCGAAATCGGCGGCGCGAAATAGCGGGACTTCAATACCATCGAATCCTGCTTCCTTGATCCGCGGCAGCAGATCCCAATTGGATCGGTCAAACGTCGCCGACCAGATAAATGTGTTCACTCCGAATTTCATGGCTGTAGAGAATATATCAGCAGCCCCGTGACGGAGGAAATGCCGGAACTCACTATTTTTTCTTCAACCATTCGGGAAACAGCAGCGCCTGCACTTCAGGCTTCTCCAGATCCGCTTTGGCAATTTCGCGCGCTGGAATATCCACGCGTTTCACCGGAGTCGCTCCGTGCAGTTTGTCCACTAGCGATTTCACGGCCTCATAGCCAAGACGGAACGGGTCCTGGACCAGCATCAGGTCGATGGTGCCGTCGCGCAATGCGTCCACGTGCGCGTCGCTGGAATCGAAGGTGATCAGCTTCAATTTTCCCGACAGGCCGCGGCTTTTTATCGCCTGAATGGTTCCAATGGAGCTCGGCTCGCTGGAGGCAAAAAGCCCGGAAAGGTTCGGATTGGCAGTCAGCATGTTTTCCGCCGCCGCGCGAGATTTGGCCGGGTCAGACATCCCATATTGCCGCGCCGCAATGGACACTCGCGGGAACTCGGCCGCGATGGTCTCCTCGAATCCGCGCTCCCGCAGCATGGTCGATGTTCCGCCGGGCTTGTGCATAACCATGCCGACCGCTCCCTTGCCGCCGATCAGCCCCCCCAGCCGGCGTGCTGCAATGCATCCGGCCGCATGATTGTCCGTCGCGATGAAGCTTACATAGTCCTGCACATCCACACCTGAATCGAAGATGGTCACCGGGATACCGGCCTGTATGGCGCGCTGCACGGCGCCCGCAAGCGCCCGCTCATCCGTGGCTGAGATTGCGAGCGCGTCCACGCGCTGCGTCACCATGGCATCCACAATTTGAATCTGGCGGGTGTGATCTGTCTCCTCGTACGGGCCATTCCACTGCACCGTTACCGTGAAGTCCTTCGCGGCGCGATCCACTCCCGCGTGCACCGACTGAAAGAATAGATGGGCGGTGGCCTTCGGCACTACGCCGATCACTTTTCGGCGCGACCGGTTGCAGCCGGAGAGCCAGGGAAGAACCGCTGTCAACAAAGACCGCCGCCGCATCAGCATCAGCGAATGATAAAACGGAACCGATTCCCTGCGCCAGCGCTCCACCCCGCAGTACACTGGAAAGCTATGAGCGACGAGAGACAATTTGGCTTCAATACGCGAGCATTGCATGAAGGCTATGCGCCTGACCCGACGACGGGCGCCCGCGCTGTTCCCATTTATCAGACCACGTCGTATGCATTCAAAGATTCGGCGCATGCCGCGTCATTGTTCGCGCTCCAGGAGTTCGGCAACGTTTACACGCGCATCATGAATCCGACCACCGACGTGCTGGAGAAGCGCGTCGCGTCTCTGGAGAACGGTGTCGCCGGCCTGGCGACGGCCAGCGGCCAGTCAGCGCAGTTCCTTGCACTCGCCAGCCTGATGGAAGCCGGTGATGAGATGGTGGCGGCCAGCACCCTGTACGGAGGCACGTACACCCAGTTCGACGTCAGCTTCCG
>DATLBY010000459.1:0-11157 GCA_035526665.1 Bryobacteraceae bacterium | reverse complement strand
CCCAGCTACCGGTTCCGCGAGTACGAAGACATCGTAAATCGCAGCCTACAGGTGAAACAGCTTTATCAGTGGCCGAATATCGCGAATGCCATCATCTTCACGAACATTCGAAACGGCCTGAACGGGTTTCAATTCTCATACGACATTCCCCCGGAAGAGATCCAGGTGGTTGTGCAGGCTTACGCCGCCGCCAACGCCGCCGTTTACGACGATTTCATTTGGGAAAAATACCGCTGGGGCGAAGCGCTCGGCGTACGCGACCCGCAGACGAATCAGCCGGCCACGCGAAACATTTTCTTCCGTACCAGCGTAGCCCACACCAGCTTTACTGCAGGACGCCAGCCGTCCGATCGAAATCACCCGTTCTTTGACGATGCGAGCATCGAAGGACTGCAACGCCGCCGGGTATTATTCCTCACTTGACACCAGACAACCCATGGCCACGCCAGTTCGGCGGGCACGAGCGGCCGGAATCCCGACCAAAAAAGTGTAGAAGAAATAGTGGCCGAGATGCGTCAGCATTATCTGCCCAACGTGATTGAGATCCCTGCCGCCGTTGGCGAACTCGTCCGGTTGCAGAACAAAGGTTACCGGCTTGTAGTGAACCATTAGCTGGAAGCGGCACGCTCGCCTGTGCACCTCCGGGCGCGCCGCCTCTTTATGATTTGAGTAGTTTGAAGCCGGCAATCCGCCCCCCCCCTTGCAACGTCCACCTACCGGAATAACGAGCAATCCGATTTAGCCTGGCTGTCGTAGTACTAAGTGAGCAGACTAGCCGTGCGGTCTGTTCTACTCATGCGTTAGATTCGCGGGCTAAATCTGCCATATGGTCCGTCGAAATGATTGAACTACAAATATCGAGGCTTTATCTTGAAACTAATCAACCGAAAACAACCAGCAGTGGATGACCAAGCCCAGCAAGACTTAGTAGTGGAAGCGAACGCTACACGCCGCTCCTTCCTCGGCCGCGGGGGGATCGTGGCCGCCGGCGGTGCGGCGCTGGCGATTCAGATGAGTTCTGGGAATGCCCAAGCCCAGGGAAAGGGTAAGGATACGCGAAGCACCTTTCTCGATATTCAAAGGCACGAGAACGATCACGTTGCCTTTCTAGTGCAGGCGTTAGGCAGCAGTGCGCGGCCTAAGCCTACCTTCCAGAATCTTCTCCAGCCCAATTTCAGGATTTTTTACAAAGTTTCGCAAGCCCTGGAAAACACCGGGTGTGGCGCATATCTTGGCGCCGCTCCGGCACTCTTAAGCCGGCAATACTTAGCTGCCGCCGGTTCGATCGCATTGATCGAAGGCCGGCATGCCGGCTGGGTGAATTCACTGGTGGGCGACCCGATTACGACCAATGTTTTCGGCCAGGAGCAGAGCTTTGAAACTCCACTGACTCCGGCCCAGGTAGCTAACCTCGCTGGGCCCTTCATCGCCAGTCTGAACGGTGGCCCGCCGCTAACCTATTCTTCTACTCCATCGGCGGCTAACGACATCGCTATTTTAAATTTCGCGCTTGCTTTGGAGTATTTGGAGGCTGACTTCTACAATCTAAACGTGCCACAACTGCTCGGCCACAATCAGTAAACTCGATTGATGAGGTCGCATGCTGAGCACGGACCGCCCCCTGTTACCCACTAGTCAGTGGAATAACGCGGGGTGATTCGTGCGGCATGAACCCATAATCCGGCGCAGCCCAGTTAGACCCGCGCGAATACGGGATTTCACCGTTCCCAATGGATGGCCGAGCCGGGCAGCAATTTCTACCATAGAGTACCCTTGAAAATATGCCAACTCGATTACCCGGCATTGTTCAAAAGGCAGTGTCTGGAGCGCTTGGCGTATATGTCGTGTCCTATTGGAGCAAGCCAAGCTCGTATCTGGATCCATCAGGCTGCTGCACTCGACATACAGTGCCGCTTCCAATGGAAGCTCTTGGTACGTTCTCGATCTCAGCCGGTCCAGGGCACGGCTGCGGGTAATGTTCAGCATCCAGGCGAGTACCCCTCCGCGTCCAGGATCGTAGCGGGGGGCGATCCTCCACACCTGAGAAAACACGTCAGCGGTAATTTCCTCTGCGTCGGCTGAAAAACCGAGCACACGCAGAGCTTTGCCGAATACGAGTGGTTGAGTTTCATCAAAGAGGGCTTCTAGCGCCGAAGCATCGCCGTGCGCCATGCGGCGCACAAACTCCCTCCATACGACTTCCCGACCGGGCCCAACGTCGCGTGTAAGACCGGCTTTTTTATGCATCGAGATCCGCAGCGCGGCCGTCGCAAAGCTGCTTAGACTCGTCATAAGCCGGACATCTTCGGCATCAAAATTACGCTGCTCGTCATGCGCGACGATCCAGATGGTACCGACTGGCAGCCCGTCAGAATACATCGGAATGACCAATCCCTCCACGATGGTTGTAGAGACGTCCTGGAAATAGGTAAAGAACCGGGCTGGGTACGAATACAGCATTGGCTTACCGGCTTTCAGGCACTCTCCACAAGGACTCCAGTGGCGCGGCGTGGCGCCGCCCTCGTACCGCTCCAATTCCCCGGCCAGTGCTCGCCACCGGAAGATCATCTCTCCGTCTTCTCCGGTCTCCAGCATGCTAATACCGCCGGATCCGGCCTCGCACAACTCGACCGCTAATTCCGCCAGCCGTTTCAGGATCATGGAGGAATTCCCCGGCAGCAGGTTCGCCAGTGTGTGCATGCCCGCAATCTCCGCCCGTGCCTTCACCTTGCGGACGCGTCGCAAGAGCAACTCGCCGCTGATGACCACATCTTCCAGAGAAACATGGTTTGGGATCGCTGGCGGGTTTGCAACGGAGCGAACCGCGTGTATGCGAGTGGTTGCCGTGGCGACTGCAATCGTCTCCTCGCCGCCGGATACCGTTTGTGCGGCTGTGGGCCGGGGGGCTTGCGATTTGATCGTACCAAGTTCGCTTTTTTTTTCGGTCACCGCATCCTCGTCACATTAAGGCGACATATGCTCGAGTTCCCGCCAATTTTGGGGGAGTGGCTCAATCGCCGTGGCGTCACCGGGAGGTAACATCCTGGTCCACAAACAAAACCGCGCCCACACAGGAGCGCGGTCTTGTTTAGGTTATTGTCGGAAGTGTTCTGGTATATCTCGGCCCTTCCAATCAAAAGGCAGACCTTCGATGTCAGTACTGCCCTGGACTTTGCATTAGGGACCTATGCCCTCCGAGCGGGCAAACCGCACAGGTTCTCGTTGCGCAAAGCATACTCGATCCGGGTCTTAATCGCACGGACTTGAACCAGGCAACTCAATGTTTACGGCTTGTCACCCAACCATGAAAATCTCAACGTGCGAAATGTCATGGCCACCCTTGTTCGTACGACTGCTCACAAGCGTAATGCCAACTTGACACGTGCGCTGTTCAAAATTGCTCATAGCGGCGTATTTTTCTGAGCAAAAACGAACGGACGGCCGCCTAAAAAAATGCAACGATGGGAATACCTTCGGTGTAACAGCTTTGGGCAAGGTGGCCTTCGAATGAACCAGGCACAATTTTCACTTTTGCATGGCAAATGCATCGCGGTGATCGAAACCTACTTTGCGGAGGCGCGCAAAACCTACGTAATGCTGGGAAATTGCACATTGGAACCACTATCCTTCCGGAAACGGTTCGCGTTGTTGTTGCAGGAGATTACAGAGAATGACGCGCACCTTAAGTATCTGGAGGCGAAGCGTCTTCTGCATAGCGCGGCACTGCTTGGATACAGTAGCCTTTCGAGGGACTCTTCGCCTGCGCACCTACGTTAGTCCAGGGCCGAATTGGGCAGGCGCATTCCGTACCCGCGCGCTTGAAAAACGGTTTAGCCTTTTTTGTTTCGGAAGTCACTCGAATGCAGGATCACGTTAATCAACGAACTGTGTACCTCCAAGCCACCGTTATAATGGACGAATCCCAATCTGCGAAATTTGTTCATAAAGAAGCTGACGCGTGACCGCGTCGTGCCGATCATTTGCGCCAGCGTTTCCTGGCTGATCTTAGTCATCACCTTCTCACTCTTGCCCTCCTTGGCGAAATTGGCCAGCAGAAGTAATACGCGTGCTAATCGCTTCTCGCTGGAGTTGAAGAGCTGATCCACCAAATCTTCTTCGTACCGGATATTGCGCGAAAGCAAGTGCGCGAGAAACAATTCGCTAAACGATGGTTCGTCATGAAGGAGCTTCACGAAGCTCTCTTTTGCGATTCGCATGATGACGCAGTCGGACGCCGCAGTGGCCGTGGACACTCTGACTTGCTGTCCTATCAAGCAGCCCTCTCCGAAAAAGTCCCCTTCGCCGAGAATGCAAATGACCGCTTCTTTGCCCTCAGGGGATACCACCGCCAGTTTGATCTGGCCTTGTTTCACATAAAAGACTGCGCTGGCCGGATCTTCCTGATGAAAGATGGTCTCGCCCGCGACGTATTCTTTGATGGACCTCCCACCATTCACCTTGTTAAAGAACTTCTTGAGATCAAATGATTCGTTCTGCACTGGCCGCAATGCGGAGACCGCCTTCTTCTCAAAATAAAGTATAAACCTGAAGGGGTTAATAGTGGAGGCCGACGGCCGTTGTACATCAGGATCGAAAACGATGAGAAGTGCGGCGGCTTCAAAATTATCTTGAAGCCGCTCTAGTTGATACCGGTTAGACCTTCGCGGGCACGATATAAGGAGCCCGGTAATTTCTAGTCATCAGCTTATTCGCCTCGTCATCATGCACAAATTTGCGGGTAGCCGGATCGAAGGGCAGCCGGCGCTTCAACCGGTAGCTGATGTTCGCAATATGCACCAGGTCGGCGGAGGTCACGCCGGTCTGAACGTCGGCGTGCAGGTCTTTGATGTTTCTGCTCTGGACGACGGAAAGGAAGTTCGCCATGTGCGGACTAGTGTCGCCCCGGCCCTTCCCTGCTTCGTCCATGATCTTCTCGTGCTTCTCGCCCTTGTAAACCTGGAAGCCATTGCCGTCCACGGCCATGTAGCCTTCGCTGCCGTAGAACAGGTTTCCGATGGTGTTGCCGCCACGAATCTGCATGCCGCCTTCAGGCCCGGTAAGGAGTCCGCGGACCTCAAAGACTATTTCCTTGTCGCCGTAGTCGTAAGTCGCTATCTGAGTGTTCGGGACTTCCTGGTCATCCTGATAGACGAATTTACCGCCGGTGGACACAACCGCGGTGGGCAGATCGACTCCGAGTCCCCAGCGCGCTATATCCATCTCGTGAATGCCCTGATTGCCGATGTCGCCGTTGCCTGTATCCCAGAACCAGTGCCAGTTGTACTTAAAGCGAAGCTCATTGAAGGGGCGCATGGGCGCGGGCCCCAGGAACTTGTCCCAATCCACACCGGGCGGAACCTGTGCGTCTGGCTTGTGCCCGATACTGGGCCGGCGCTTGAAGCAGAGTCCCTTGGCGAGGTATACCTTGCCGATGATGCCGTCCTGCAGTAGCTTGATGGCCTTCATCTTGTGCTCGATGCTTCTGCTTTGCGAGCCGATCTGCACGATCCGGTTGTATTTGCGCGCCGCTTCCACCATCTTCTGCCCCTCGTAGGGGTTATGGCAGGCGGGCTTTTCCACGTAGACATCTTTACCGGCCTGGCAGGCCCAGATGGTGGCAAGCGCATGCCAGTGGTTCGGCAGGGGCATGGATACCGCTTGCACGCTCTTGTCGTCGAACACCTGGCGCATGTCGGCATAACCCTTGGGCTTCTCGCCGGTCGCCTTCTCCACCAAAGCCTGTCCGCGTTCCAACGCGGCCTGGTCCACATCGCATAAGGCAACGATGCGCGAATTGGGCAGCTTGGAATACTCATTCATATGGGCGCGGCCGCGCCCGCCCAAGCCGATGATAGCTACATTGACCTTTTCATCCGCGGCCCGTGACGGAACAGCAGCCGCACTGGCAGCAGCACCAACAGCCTGGATGAAATTACGCCTCGTTGAATCTGACATTCAAATCTCCTGGAATTAGCTCGCCGGATTTCCGGCAATATGACGGGAACAGTCTATCAAGATACGATGGATATGATTATAAAGTTACCATGCGCTCAAAATACTCTCCTACCCTGGTTTCCCGACGCGAACTTCTCTCCGCCTCTTTGCTGGCAGGCTTGGGCCGGGGGCTGGCCGGAGCGCCGCTCTCGCAGATTCGTCTTGGCGTCACCACGGACGAAATCGATGAAGACCTCGGTACGGCGATTCAGTTTCTGAAGAGCTACGGCCTTAGCTATGCTGAGATCCGGAACCTCTGGGGAAAATACAATACGTCGCTCCCGCTCGACAAGATTCGGGAAGCACGGGCCCTCCTGGATGCCAACCAGATGCGTCTCTCGGTCCTCGGTACACCCTTCTTTAAGGTGCCGCTTCCAGCCGATACACCCGAGGGCCGGACCGCGCTCGAGCGTGAGTGGACGCTGCTGGACGGAGCCATGGAGCGCGCCTCCATTCTGGGCACGAATACGCTGCGGACGTTTGCATTTACCTTCAAGCCAGGAGAGACACCGGATGCGAAGTCGTACGGCCGCATTTATGAACTGGCGAAAGAGGCGGGTCAGCGAGCGAAAAAGCGGAACATGCGGCTGGCGATCGAAAACGTAGGCGGGAGCTATGTCTGGAAGGGCGAGGATTCGGCCAAGCTGTTAAAGGCGGTGAAATCGGGCAACATTGGCCTGACATGGGACCCCAACAACGCCGGCGAGGGAGGCGAAAAGGCCTTTCCCGATGGATACCGGCTGCTGGACCCCAGCCGCATTCTCCACGTTCACCTGCGCGACTACCGCCATCGCCCCGACGGCAAAGTGGAGTGGTGTGCGGTGGGACAAGGCGAATTCGACAACCTGGGCCAGATCCGTGCCCTGCTGAAGGACGGATTCAAAGGGACCTTTACGCTCGAAACCCATTACCGCGATTCCAAGGGGAAGGCGTTTGCCAGCAAAACCTCACTCACGGCTTTGTTGAAAATCATTGAGCAGGTGTAGTTTGTCCGCCCGGTAGGTTGAACCCGGCCAGCCAGCGGCTGACGAGCTCTTCGGGGTTGCCGTCGAGATCGATGAATTCCGATCTGATCTCTGCATTATCCTCGAAGAAGACCGCGAGAATTCCCTCCGGCGTCGGCCGCAGCTCCAGCCTCTTTGTTCGCAGTTCCAGGCGAAGAACCGTGTCCATCCAGGCAATATAGAGCTTGGCGCGCATCTGCTGGCCCGCCCGGCTGGCGTGGTTGAGCAGCTCCTGCGTGTAAGGACTCGCTTTTAGCTTGTGCGCCCAGGGGCTGGCCGCTAGTGTTTGCGCCTGCTCCTTTTCGCGCCGCACTCGTTCCTTGGGATCCTTCTCCTCCTGACGCTCAAGAGCTTTCAAATTGTCTTCGAGGTTATCCAGAAAACTCATGTTATTTTTTTGCGTCTTTGCTCTGGGTAATGCTCAAAGCGTATTGATTTACAACTTGCGCTTCATTACGCGCAACTTCAAAATAAGCGGCCTTCAACAATTGATCTTTTCGGTTCATCAGGTTCTCCCGGATACTTTGCTGCACTCGGGGGTCGTTCAGCTCCCTCTGGCCAGCCGGCTCTTTGGTGATTAGCTTTAGCAGCCGGTATCCCTCGGGTGTGCGAATCGGCCGGGACACTTGGCCGGGCTGCATCGTCATCACCATTTTTCGAAGCTCGGGGTTGGCCTTCTCGAGAGATGATTCGGGAATGAATCCCAGGTCGCCGCCATTGGCCGCTGTATTGGGATCTTCGGAAAGGGCCTGTGCCAGGACGCTAAAATCCTCGCCCTGGCTGAGCCGCGCTTCCAGCAATTGGATCTTCTTTTTGGCCTGATCGTCATTCTGCGCCTTGTCGTTCTTCAGATTTTTGACGTTCGGATCGGGAGTCGGCGTGACGACGATTTGCGCAATATGAACCTGCGGCTCCACCAGATTGAAGCTGCTCTTGTTAGCGGCATAAAAATCGCGAACGTCCTGATCGGAGATGTTGATGTGAGAGGTAATCTCTTTGTTGATCAGCTTCTGCACGCTCAGGTCGCGCCGGAGCTGCGCTTTCAGGTCCTCAGCCGTCATCTTGCGGGCCTTCAGCTGCCGCTGGAACTCCTCCTGCGTGTAGGGCGCCTTCAACTCGTTGTACTTGGCTTCCACGTCCGCATCCACGGCCATGAGACTTAACTTTTCCGCCCGCTGCAGCATGATCTCGTTGTCGATCAAGCTGCGCAGCACCTCTAGTTTCTGAATCATAGTCTGATCGTCCGCCGGGCGAGCGCCCGCCGCGGTGGAAAACTGGAGCTCAAACTGTTTGTCGAGATTGGCGTATGTGATGGGTCTTCCATTCACCGTGGCCGCTACATTGGCGGGGGGCGTTTTGTTACACCCCTGCAGCCAAAGGCAGAAGGCGATCAAAAGGGCTGGCAGAATTCGCTTCATCACGGTCAAGTTATTCATTCTAACGTGTTAGGTAGTCTTTCCACCAGCTAGGGCACAAGCGCGCTAACCTTTTCGAAATCCGCCGCTTCGCCAAACTTCATTCCGGTGAGTGTGGAATCGATGTTGCGAAGCAGACCCGTCAGCACGGCCCCAGGTCCCACTTCGATGAAACGAGTGACTCCAAGAGCTGCCAACCGGTGGATCGATTCGGTCCAGCGAACAGGGTTGGGGATCTGCTGAATGAGACCTTCGCGCGCCTCCTCGGCAGAGGTGATTTCGCGCGCCTGCCAGTTGTTTACTAAGGGAATGGCAAGATTTGAGATTGGGACGGCCGCAAGCTCTTCCGCCATACGATCCTGAGCCGGCTGCATGAGCGGGCAGTGGAAAGGCGCGCTGACCGTCAGGGCAATGGCCCGCTTTGCGCCTTCGGCCTTCGCCAGCTCCATGGCGCGGGCGACGGCAGCGGCATGTCCTGCAATCACCACCTGATCGGGAGAATTGAAATTGGCCGCGGCGACTACTTCGCCCCCTGCCGCCTGCTTGAGAATTCCGTCGAGCTTCCCCTCCGGGAGCTTGAGCAGCGCCGCCATCGCGCCAACGCCGGCCGGGACAGCATCCTGCATATAGCGGCCGCGCTTGCGGACGAGTTGCAGCGCATCGCCGAACTCGAGAGCTCCGGCCGCCACTAGCGCGGCGTACTCACCCAGGCTATGGCCGGCCACGTAATCGGCGCGGATCCCTTCCGAGGCAAGAGCCCGAAATGCCGCGATGGCGACCGTCAGTAGCGCGGGCTGAGTATTCTCGGTCATCTTCAGTTCCGATTCCGGACCGTCCCAGCAGAGGCCGCTCAGGGAGAAGCCCAGCACCTGATCCGCCTCCTCGAAGGTCAAGCGAGCCGCCGGGTACGCATCTGCGAGGGTTTTTCCCATTCCGGGGAATTGCGAACCTTGGCCGGGAAACTGGAACGCTGTTTTACTCATCGAACTCTCATTGTAGCGACCCGCCCGCCGGTGACGATCTTGCAGCGAGGCACTGAGAGTTTCCATCAATCACCGGTCAGCCGATATTGGTGCGGCTTGGGGCGGGCGGCGGTTTTCTGGCGTTGCACGATCTCCTTCTCGAGGGCATCCAGCGCCTTCAGAGCGTCCTGGGTCGCCGGGAGCGCGTCTTTCTCCAGGGGCGTCTGCACCTGACGCCAGCGCGTATTGTGAATGCTCGTGTGCTTCAAGGTGAGGGAGTGAACGTCCGCCGCCTGGCGGACCATCGGAGTGGGCAGCATGGCAAGATTGACCCCTTCCGCCAGTTCCCCGGCTGAAAAAGAGCCTACCAGTTCGCCGTCAATGGTCAGGCGGTACTGCTTTGGCGCCAGACCCGTAATCCGCAGGGGCTGCCGGTTCAAACTCTGCTCAATATCCGATGCTTTCACCGCGAGGCTCAGCGCGGGGTCCAGAATAGGAAACGGCAGCGCGCCATCCAATTGCGACCAGGATAATTCGTTTTCGGCGCTCTTCACATCTGTGATCGTCGTATTCTCAGTCTTGATCGTATCCGGCTTGCTCGCGTCTATGGATACCGAGGTGACAACCGCAGGTGCATCCCAGGCTTTCAAAAGAGCCTTCGCCATCAACAGATGACCTGCCGCGCCGGGGTGCACACGGTCTGGCAGCAGTTTTTTGGCGCCCTCGGGATCCATCTCATTGGCCTTCACCAGATCTTGAACAACCGGCGAATTCATGTCGGCGACCTTCAGATTTTCGGCGGCTCCAAGTTCGCGCAGCAAACCACCATAGCGCACCAGCACGGCGTTATAACCACCAGGAAACAGCGGCTCACGTGTCACGTCATCGTAGGGCGAAGGCTCGATGGCGGTGATGCGGACGCCCGGGAGCGCCGCCTTCAAGGACTTCACAATATTGGTGTAACCCGTCGCGTAGGTTTGGAACGCAGGCTCGTTGAAGGCCCGGTAGCCGCCGTCATTCATCCCCAGCATGATGGTTACCACGGTCGGCTTGTAGGCAAGTACGTCGCGCTTCAGACGCAGATCGATGGGCCCGCCTCCGCCGCCGCCCACCCTGTCGCCGCCCCAACCGGAGTGGATAAACGTCAGGTCATATTGGGGAAAACGCGTGAGAGCGTAAGTTTCGACGAAAGTTGTATAGAGCCGTTGGTCGGTTATGCTGTCGCCGTAAAAAACGACTGTGTCGCCGCTTTTGAGATAGAAGGGATCCTGGGCGGACGATAAGACACTCGCCACCAGCAGAAACCAGATTCTGATGCATCGCAAGCGGAGCGTTTCCATATTCCAGATGTTATCGCGTACCGGCATCTCAAACCAGGGGCTGCAGAAGACCCTGATCGCGAACCTCGTCCGCGGAGAGTGTCTTGCGGCCGACGTTGTCGAAGAGAATCGTCATTTTGTCCGCCTCGCAGTTTTCGATAACGCCCTTCCCCCCTCTTCATGAACAACACGGCTATTGGGGGTCGAATGCTTCCGCTCCTTTCACAGCCGAGCAGAATTTTACCGGCCGAGGCTGCGCTTGCGTCCAAATTCGCAGACGTCCCAGTTACCGCATTGCGCCGGCCCGTCATCTCCGAAGTACTGCAGCAGGTATTCCCGGCGGCAGCTTCCGAGTTCGGCGTAGGCGCGCATCTTCTCCAGGCGCAGCGCCTCGTGCTCTGTCCTGCGGTTCTGTTCCCTGGCGCCTTCGCTGACCGCCTGGCTAAGTTCGGAAGAGTCCCCG
>DATLBY010000458.1:0-3640 GCA_035526665.1 Bryobacteraceae bacterium | reverse complement strand
AACTGTGCGTTACTGATGTTGGCCTGCGGTCCGGCGAAGATGACCCGGTTGAGCGCGTTGAACCACTCGGCGCGTGCTGTGACGGTCACCCGTTCCCTCAGCCGGAATTTCTTGAGCAGGCCGAAGTTTTCATTCAGGTAGTTGGGATTCCGCAGGTCCGTGTAGGAGCGGGCTGAGGTGCCGAATTGCAATGCCGCAGGCACCTTAAACGCGTCGGGGTTGATCCAGCGGTCGCGCGCGGGGTCGAAATTCTCGCTCACTCCGCGGCGCGCGGCGCCGGAGATCACGTCAGGACGCAACACGCCGCTAAACAGCGGTAGACTGTTGTTCGCCGTAAGGAGGATGGGCGTGCCCGCGGAATACTGATGGATGCCCGTGAGTACCCAGCCGCCAAGGATTGCCGTGGACCAGGCCGAATTATTCATCCAGCGGCGGCCCTTGCCGAAAGGAAGCTCGTAGGTGTAGCTGAGCGCAAAGATGTGTGGCACATCCGTGGTGGCGATGGCCTTCTCCAGGCGGCGGTTATAAGTAGTCTGCCCAGCGGGGCCGCCGCCGGCCAGAATATCAGCATCCGATATAGTTTTGGCGAACGTATACGCCATCTGCACATCCAAGCCGGCCCGCGCGCGTACCGAGAATTGCGATTGGAACGCGTGATAGGTGGAGCTTCCCGAGGGATTGGAGCGATTTGCCAGATCCTGATATTGCGGGTAGGGACGGAGCGCCTGCGCTACGGAGCCCTTAAACCCGGGATACGGCGACTGGATGCCGGCGGCCAGCGCTGCGGGAGAATTGAACTGCTGGGAAAGCAGGCTGCCGAGACTCAAATAGCTGGGATTCAGTTCGTTTAGCTTCACCAGGCCGCTGCCAAGGCGGGTACCTTTCGTGCCCAGATAAGTCAGCTCCAGATTCACTCGCGGGACAATCTCCCGCTCAACCGTGAATGACCAGTTTTGGAAATACGGGGGACGTCCATCGCCGGGCAGAATCGGACGAAGGTCGGCGCCGTTGGCAGCTGAAGGATCGATGACCGGGGGATGCACATAATTCTGCGGAAAACCGCTGTTCCAGTTAAAGGCCGGAGTGACGCCCTGGTCGGTGCTGGCGAAGGTGGGATTCGCGCTGAAGCCGGAGCTGGAACTCAGGGAGTCGCGAAGCCCGGCATTGGCGTTGCCCTGCGCGTAGTAGATACCGTAGCCGCTGCGCAGCACGGTCTTCGCGGTCAATTGGTAGGCGAGTCCCAGGCGCGGGGCGAAGGCTTTGAAATAAGTATCGGCGAACGACGTGCGTCCGTTGCGGCCGGGACCTGTCCCAAGAAATGCCAGGGCGCCAAGACGTCCCCCCGCGGCCGGATTGGGAATTGTGGGATCGAAGCTGGAAAGATTGTTGTTCTTTTCGTATCGCGGGAAGAAGATGTCGTAGCGCAACCCGTAGTTGACCGTCAACTTGCGCGTAGCCTTCCAGTCATCCTGCGCGTAGCTGGCCACGTATTTGTAGCGGTTGCGCGGATAATAGGCAAAGTCGCGAATGGATCCGCGGTCGACGCCTCCCAGCAGAAAGCTCGCAATCGCATTTCCCGTATTCGGATTGCCGGGCAGGCCTGTTTCGAGAGCATTGAAATCGAACACGCCGTTGGCCTGGTAGATATCGATGCCGTTGGTTTCCATAAAGCGGAAATCGACGCCGAAGCGCATGCTGTGATTGCCGCGGATCACGCTGAAACCATCGTTCAACTGAAACGAATTATTGGTTTGCAGAGTGCGCGAATTGCAGTTGCCGTCGCCCAGGCTCTTATAGCCGGATGATATGAAGTTCACGCATGGGAACGAATTATTTGGGCCGTTGTTAACGCCTGTCAAGCCGAGCTGCGTGGGCCAGTTCTGATCCACGCTATAAGATTCAATGGTGGTGCGGAACCTGGTGAAGCCGAGGTTCAGATGGTTCAGCATGCTGGGGGAGAAGATGTAATCGTGCGTGATGCGCGCCCAATGGTTGACGCTTCCGCTGGCGCGTGAGCTGGTGGCCGGTCCGGGAATCAACTCCGGTTCGCGCGCGCGGAGCGCATCCTGATAGTAGTACCCGCTCAGCCGGTTGGAGTCGGTGAAAGAATGATCGAGCTTGAGGTTGTATTGATTCGAATCGGTGGCGCCGCGCCCGACGCTGATGAAATTGTTGAAGAGATTGTTGTTGATAGGATTCGGCACTTGGGCAAGAATCTTTTGTGAGACCGGGCTGATGCGGTCCGAGGGAATGCGGTTGCTGGGAAACGGCTGGCGCACGATCCCATTAGCGGTTGTCATCGTGGTGGCGGGATCGTAGATCACATTCCCGAAGCGCGAAAAGTCGCCCTGGCGGTAATCGAGCGGGATCAGGCTCTGGAGCGAGTTAGGCGCGCCCAGGCGGTAGCGGAAGCCGCTGTACACAAAAAAGAAGAATGTCTTGTTGCGCCCGTCATACACCTTCGGGATGTATACGGGTCCGCCCAGCACCGCGCCGAATTCGTTCTGGCGATTGATGGAACGATTGGCGAGAAAGAAGCCTCGCGCATCGAACTTGTCGTTCCTCAGGTAATCGAAGACAGAGCCGTGGAACTCGTTGGTTCCCGAGCGCGTGGTGAAGATCTGGACTCCGCCGCCGGTCCGTCCATACTCGGCGTTGAAGTTGGCGCGCAGCAGGCGAAACTCGCCGATGGTTTCCACCGACGGCCGGCCGCTGCCGGGGATGACGCCGCCGCTCTCAATGCCGGTGGACGCGATACCATCCACCAGAACTTCCTTGGCCCGGCTAGGCGAGCCGCTGATCTGTGTATTCCCCGTATCGCCGGTGACCCCGGGAGCCAGGAAGATGAATTGCTCCAGGTTCCGGATATTACCTCCCACGAACAGAGGAAGGTCGACCAGCTTATTGCGTTGGATGGTGGTGCCCAGATCGGAGGTGGATGTTTGCAGCGTGGCTACATCGGCGGTGACCTCCACTGCCTGCTCAATCTGACCGACTTCCAGGCCCGCATCGATGGTGAGGGTCTGGGCCACACTCAGCTGAATGCTTTTCCTGACATAGCGCCGGAATCCGGTAGCGGCGACATCCAGATCGTAGGTGGCAATCGGCAACTGCTGCAGGACGTAGTTACCTGCTTGGTTGGTTGTGGTGCGGTAGACGAGATTCGTGCCGGGGTTAGTGGCGGTGACGGCGGCGCCGGAGACGCTGGCTCCGGATGCATCGGTAACGTGGCCGGTGATGGTGCCGAGCACGGTCTGCGCCGCGAGCGAAGCAATCGAGAAAAAAGCAATAGTTGCAATCTGGATGAATTTGGACAAGGTGCGACTCCTGACGATATATTTCGATTCTACATGGTGGTGCACGAGCGGGCCGCGGATACCCGGCTGTGGACACCCGGGCCACCGCGCGATGAGCCTCGAAGATTATGGCTGAGCCGCTCATGACATATATCTGCGGACAGAGGATTTCGATGTGGCGGAGATTGTTTTAGCGAAGATACGCTAGTGGTCTGCGTCAAGCAGAATGCCGATTATCGAGCGTGCGTCGGGCGCGCTTGACCTTTTCGAGGATATCGTGAGCCTTGGCGGTCCAGATGAAAGGCTTGGGGCTTTGGTTGTGTTTGTCGATGTACTCTCCGATG
>DATLBY010000457.1:0-11985 GCA_035526665.1 Bryobacteraceae bacterium | reverse complement strand
CTCGGAAGCTGCGACTCGCGAGATCTATATCGGCACCGAAAGCCGTCTCGTGAGTCCGCTCTGATATTCTCAACTAAGAATGTCGAAAATGTTAGAGGAGATCCGCCAGCAGCCTGCCGCGCTGGAGCGGACGCTGCGAAGTGAGATGCGGACTGCCATCCGGTTGCGCCGCCGTGTGGAGCAACACCCCCCGAAACTTATCGTACTCTCGGCGCGCGGCACATCGGATAATGCGGCGCAATTCGGCCGCTATCTGCTGGAGATCACTACGGGCATTCCTGTGTCACTGGCGGCCCCGTCGATATTCACGTTATACAACGCGACGATCCGTTTCGACGATGTTCTTGTGGTGGCCATCTCGCAGTCTGGAGAATCCACCGACACGAATTTGGTGTTGGAGCGCGCCAAGGAAAAGGGCGCCCTCACGGTGGGCATCACCAATGAGACGGAGAGCACCTTGGCGAACATGGCCGAGTATGTTTTCCAGGTGCGGGCCGGCAGGGAGAAGAGCGTCGCCGCCACAAAAACCTACACAGGACAGGTGATGGCCTTCTATCTACTCGCCTATGCCCTGGGGGCGGCCATCGACCCCGAAGATCTGAAGAGACTGCCGGATTACGCCCGTTCCGCGCTGGCGCTGGAGTCGCAAATCCAAGAGCGTTCCGAGCGTTATACCTTTATCACCAGGGGCGTTGTAGTCGGCAGGGGCCTCAATTACGCGAATGCCTTCGAGTTTGCTTTGAAACTGATGGAGACCTGCTATGTGGTGGCTGAGCGATTCTCGTCAGCCGATCTGCTCCACGGACCCATCGCTGTGGTGGAATCGACGTTTCCGTCTTTTCTATTTGCTCCGCCCGGAGTGACCTGGAAAGGAATCAGAGAGATGATCGCGCGCTTGCAGGAGCTGAAGGCCGAGACGCTGGTGATTACAGACATGTCCAACCTGGAGGCCGTGCAGACAGCGGCTCGCGTCATTTGCATTCCGGCGAAGCTCTCCTACAAGGGTCCCCTGCCGGAAGAGATCTATACTCCCATCCCATACATCATTCCGGCTCAACTGCTGGCCGCCTCGCTGGCCGAACACAAGGGGTTGGATCCGGACCGTCCGCGCACGCTCTCCAAAGTCACACAGACCATGTAGGCCACGCGGGCTCTACTGCGCCCGCGGTTCCGCCACCGTACAGGCGAGGCGGAGCTAGCGTTTTTCCAGGTCCAGCAAGGCCATGGATATCTTCTTCACGGTCTCTTCTTCGAGCTCCGTGTGATTCGGGTCCAGAGGAAGTTTTGCCATGCTCAAGTGCACCAGCTCATGCACTACCGAGAGTTCCGTGTCCTTGATCACGCCCGACCTGGCGACATTCGAATCGATCGTATGGAGAACCTTGATGATCGCCTTCTTGTTGGGCAGAGACCAGTGGATGTTCGCGATGGCCCCCTGGGGCAGCTCCCAGATTCGGACAATCTTCACTTCCACTTGCCAGTCTTCGAGGGCGAGACGACGCTGCCAGCTCTTTACCCAGCCACGAACTTGATCTTCCGTTAGGAGGGGGATAGGACCTACAGTCTTTGGGAGCGCTGTATTCTCAGTAACGCGAGAGGCACCGGTAGTTTGCGGCTCCGCGAAGCCGGCAACTACCCCAACCATCGCGCAGGTAAGCACGACCAGGGCACGCATGATAGAGTATCGCCAGATTATACCTGATTCTTCTAGCCCGCAAAAGAGGGGATATGCAAGGATCTTAGAGAGGGAGTACCGCCCCGCCGTTATGCTTCTCCATCCGCACAGCCCAGCGCAGAAATCGAAGCAATTCCCGGCGTTGCCGCCACACAAACCTCCAAAATTCGCCAAAAGTAATTCGCTCAGCGTGAAGGCCCCAGTAGGTCTCAACTCTCCAGCGGAGGTACGGACTTTTCCAGGGCGCCAAGCGGTAACCGCGCGAGGCGTTCCATAAAAACCGGAGCATTACTTTGTGGGGGCAGCTTGCGAGACTTCCGTGCTCTTCTTTACGGGCTGATCAGGCGCGGCGAAATAGCCGCTTCGGGTACGAGCGACCGGCCGCCCGGACGCATTCACCGCCACTTTGATCCGGCGGAAACTGCCATCCAGGGCCTGGGCCGTGGGCGTGTACGCGATCAGGTACTGATTACGAATTTCGCCCGCAATATCCAGGGCTACCTTCTCGACTTCAGCTGACTCCTTCGGAAAAGTAGCCGAGCCTCCCGAAGCCTCGGCCAGAGTCTCCAGCGCCCGCTTCGCCTTCTTAGCTTCCCGCTTCTCCTCCTCGCTTAAAAGACCGATCATATACAGGAGGACTTCACTCTGGCGCGCTTTTGCGACCAGCTTCTCCAAGGTCCCGTTACTTGCGGTATCGTTCCCATCGGTAATGACCAGCAGGACCTTCTTCTCGTGCTTCGCCTTTTCCATCATGTAATCGATGGTCATACTAATGGCGTCCCGCATGGCAGTGCCGCCGCGCGAATCTATGCGCGTCAGGCCCTCCTCCAATTTCTTGACGTCATTGGTAAATAAAACGTCCTGAAACGCCTCGTCGTTGAAGTTGACGATGGTGACCTCATCGCGCGGATTTGAGGCCTTTACCAGCGCGAGCGCTGCCGATTCCACCTTTTTCCGCTTGTCGCGCATGCTGCCGCTGTTGTCGATCACCAGCGCAAGCGATACGGGGATATCTTCGCGCAGAAAGCGCTTGATCGGCTGTTCAATATCGTTTTCGTAGACCTTGAATGCGGATTGCTTCAGGTCGGTTAAAAGCCGGCCCCGGCCATCGGCGACGCTGGCGTGCAGGACCACCAGCCGTGTATCGGAGCGGAAAGTCGCATTGGGCTGCTTATCCTGAGCAAACAACGTTTGCAAGAGCAGCGCCGCGAGAGCCGCCAGAAAGATAGGCGGTTTACTGGAGAGGTGCATAGTATCCAAGTCGAAAATAGGCTTTCAGGGGAGGTAATCCGCGTGGTTGTTGCAGTTGCACCTTTACACGCCGGTACTTGCCATCCTTCTGCTGATTTACCGGGGCGTAACCCAGAACGTATTGATTTCTCAGTTCAATACCGATCTTAGCGGCGATATCCGGGAGTTCGTTCAAATTCTCCACGGGGAAGTGGCGGCCGCCCGTCTGCTCCGCAAGTTCGGTGAGCAGGCCGGGACCGGATAATTCTTCGGCCGTCCGCCCCCGCCCGCCGATCGGCTCGAAAATCCCGATTGCATAGACTTGTACGTCCGCTTCCCGCACGAGGTTTTTAATTTCGCTTTCCGTATACCGGCTGCTGTTGTCTCCTCCATCGGAAAGAATGAGAACGGTTTTCCGCGGATTGCGAGCTTTCTTCATCTGATTCATGGCCAGGTAGAGGGCATCCAGCAGAGCGGTTCTTCCTTTGGCTTGGGTAAAAGTGAGCCGATTCTGAATCTCTTCGGTGTTGGTAGTAAAGGGAACGACCAGCTCGGGCTTGTCATTGAAATGCACCAGGAAGAATTCATCTTCCGGATTAGCCGTCTTGAAAAACTCGGCGGCGGCCTGACGCGATTTCGCCAGCTTGTTATTCATGCTGCCGCTCGCATCGAATACCAGGCCGACGGAAAGTGGCGCATCTTCGCTGGAAAACTGGCTGATCTTCTGCTCCACCTTTTCCTCGAACAGCCGGAAATGTTCTTTATCCAGCCCGGTCACGGAGCGGCCAAGCGGGTCGGTGACAGTAACGTTCACCAAGACCAGGGTGGTGTCGACACGAATGTTTGCGCCACGCTTTTCTTTGTTGGCGAGCGGGTCCGCCGAAGGTCTGATCCGGGGCTCGATGGAGACTTTCGGATTGTCGAGGACGGGGGCAGGCGGCTTCTTGTCGGCTGCGGACACAGCCACGGCGACCACCAGCCCTGCAGCGCAAAATCCGTACATCCACGAGCGTTTCACCAGCGTCACTGTGGGTCTCGTGCTTAAGCTCGATTTGAGTATATCACGGCTATTTTTCATGCTAGAATCGAACGTGCAAAAGCGAATTCTGGGCGTAATCCCAGCCCGGTTTGCCTCCTCCCGTTTCCCAGGAAAAGCCCTCGCCAGAATCGCCGGCAAAAGCATGCTGCAGCACGTCTACGAACGCGCGGCGCAGGCGCGTTATTTGACAAAATTGATCATCGCAACCGACAACCAGACGATTTACGACGAGGCGCGGCGATTCGGCGCCCTGGTTCGAATGACGCGCAGCGATCACATCTCCGGTACAGACCGCGTGGCGGAAGTGGCGGCCAGCGATGCAGCCGAACTGGTGGTCAATATCCAGGGCGATGAACCGCTCATCGATCCAGCAGCCATCGATGCCGCCGTGCTGGCCCTTGCCGATAACCCGGAGGTTGCCATGGGCACTCTGAAGAAGCGCATCGAGGATCCGGCCGAGATTACTAACCCTAACGTTGTCAAAGTAGTGACCGATCTGGCTGGCAATGCCATCTACTTTTCCCGCTGCCCTATCCCGTTTGTACGTGAGGCGGACAGGCCGGCCGGCACGCACGATGTACCAGCGCATTACAAGCACATCGGCCTTTATGTCTACCGGCGCGATTTCCTGCTGGGTTATTCGGATCTTCCCGTGGGTCCACTCGAAAAAGCCGAGCGCCTGGAGCAGCTGCGCGCATTGGAAAATGGTCATGTGATCCGGGTAGCCGAAACCGAGTACGAGTCACTCGGCGTGGATACTCCGCAAGATTTCGAGCGGGTTTCCGCTTTGTTTGAAGCCTCGCTCATGGGAACCGTCACAGGAAGGTCTTACATTTGATGAATCGCAATGGCTAAGTACATCTTCGTAACTGGTGGGGTGGTGTCGTCGCTGGGCAAAGGAATCGCCGCAGCCTCCATCGGTTGCCTTCTCGAGAGTCGCGGGCTGCGTGTCACGCTGCAGAAGTTCGATCCGTATCTCAACGTGGATCCAGGGACGATGAGCCCGTTTCAGCACGGAGAAGTATTCGTGACTGACGACGGCGCAGAGACCGATCTGGATCTGGGGCATTATGAGCGATTCACCCATTCCCCGCTGACTCAAAGCAATAATCTAACCTCCGGGCGCATTTACGAGCAGATCATCGCCCGGGAACGGCGGGGCGATTACCTGGGGAAAACGGTGCAGGTGATCCCGCATGTCACCAACGAAATCAAGGCGGGCATTCGCAAACTATCGGCCGATGCGGATGTCGTCATCGTGGAGATTGGCGGCACGGTGGGCGACATCGAGTCCCTGCCCTTTATTGAAGCCATCCGTCAGGTTCGCCATGAAGTAGGCCGTGACCATTCCATCTTTGTGCACGTCACCTTAGTGCCGTGGATCGCGGCCGCGCAGGAGTTGAAGACCAAGCCCACACAGCATAGCGTCAAGGAGCTGCGTGCCTTGGGGATACAGCCCGACATCCTGCTCTGCCGGTCTGAGAAGCCTCTCTCGCAAGACGTCAAGGAAAAGATCGCCCTTTTTTGCGACGTGGAACCGGAAGGTGTGATCACAGCCCGCGATGTGGCTTCGGTCTATGAAGTACCGCTGGTCTTCGCCGAACAGCGAGTGGATGAAATGATCCTGCGCTTGCTGAAAATCAGCGCGCCGAATCGCAATCTCGAACATTGGATTGCCATGGTGGACCGGCTGAAGAATCCTGAGCATCATGTGGAAATTGCCCTGGTGGGCAAATATGTCGAGTACGAAGACTCCTACAAGAGCCTGAAAGAGGCGCTGCTGCACGGCGGACTGGCACACAAAGCGAAGGTCCACATCAGTTGGATTGAAGCGGAACAACTGGCGAATTGGGAGGAGTGCGAACCGCAGCTGGCACGGTATGACGGCATCCTGGTGCCCGGCGGCTTCGGAAAGCGAGGTGTGGAGGGCATGATCAATGCCATCCGCTTTGCCCGCGAGCGAAAAGTCCCTTATTTTGGAATTTGCCTCGGCATGCAGACGATGGTGATTGAATTCGCGCGCCATGTGTGCGGTCTCGACCAGGCTAACTCGACCGAGTTCGATCCGAATACACCCCACCGCGTGATTTACAAATTGAGGGAACTAAAGGGAGTGGACGAGCTCGGCGGCACGATGCGGCTCGGTGCCTATCTCTGCGATCTGCAGGAAGGAAGCTTCGCGCGGGCCGCCTATGGCCAGGCGCAGATCAGCGAAAGGCACCGCCACCGCTACGAATTCAACCGTGAACACGAAGCAGTGCTGCGGGCCCACGGTCTTAAACTTTCGGGCGAGACAGCGGATAAGGTGTATGTGGAAATCTGCGAAATAGAGAACCACCCCTGGTTCCTCGGCTGCCAATTTCACCCGGAATTCAAGTCGAAACCGCTGGAACCACACCCTCTCTTCAGTGCATTCGTGGCTGCATCGCTGCAACAGCGAAATATTCGGCGAAGTCCGGAATCGGTGGCGCAGTACTCTCATGCCGGTTGAGTTCGGCGAAGGACAGCCGCTTGGGCTGATTGCCGGACCTTGCGTAATCGAATCGGAACACCACGTTCATTTTCTGGCTCACGAGATCCGCAAAATCGCGGGCGATTACGTCTTTAAGGCCTCCTACGATAAGGCAAATCGGAGCAGCGCGGGGTCGTACCGTGGTCCTGGACTCAAGGAAGGTCTTCGGATTCTGGCGGGAGTTCGCGCCGCGGGCTTTCAAGTTCTGACAGATATTCACGAGCCGGACCATGCGGAACTGGCAGCGGCCGCGGTGGACATTCTGCAGATTCCCGCCTTTCTCTGCCGGCAAACCGATCTTCTCGTGGCCGCGGGCCGCACGGGTAAAACGGTAAATATCAAGAAGGGACAATTCGTCTCTCCCACCGATATCCGGCATGCCGCGGATAAAGTGGCGTCCACGGGAAACAATCAGATCCTCTTGACGGAACGCGGATCGTCGTTTGGTTACAACAACCTGGTGGTGGATATGCGTGGATTGTCCATCATGCGGCAGTTCGGATGGCCGGTGATTTTCGATGCCACCCACAGCGTGCAACTGCCGGGCGCGGGCGGCGCCGCATCCGGGGGGCAGCCGGAATTCATTGCTCCGCTGTCGCGGGCGGCGGTGGCAGCGGGAGTCGCCGGCATCTTTGTGGAAGTGCATGAAGATCCGCGCAAGGCCCTGTCGGATGGCGCGAACGCCCTGCGGCTGGATCTGCTGGGTCCTCTCCTGGCCACGCTGCGCGGCATCCACAGTCTGGTAAGCTGAGCGGTTCCCCTAAACGCAAAGCGGCACAAATGCGTCATGATTACTGTATGAACGTCCGCCGACGCCGCCAACGCGGCTTCTCCCTGATCGAACTCCTGATTGTAGTTGCGATTATTCTTATTCTGGCTGCCATCGCCGTCCCTAAGTTGAACCAGAATAAGATGCTGGCACACGAAACGGCTGCCATTCAACAGATTGGCACCATCCAGAGCGGGCAGACGCAATACTATTCGCAGTTCGGAAAGTACGCTCAGAACCTGGCCGAGTTGGGTCCACCCCCGAGCGGCGCTGCCGGACCTTCGGCTGCGGATCTGATTCCCGGCGACCTCGCGCTTGGCAAGAAGACCGGCTACATCTTCCAATTGCAGCAATCGCCCACAGGGTACATAATCACTGCCGTTCCCGAGGTTTTCGGGAATACGGGAAGGCGCACCTTCTATGCGGACCAGACTCTGGTGATCCGCTCCAACTGGAGCGCGGAAGTTCCCACGGCTACCAGCCCCGAACTCAAATAGCCTTAGCTAGAAGCTGAAGCCGAACTCACCCGCTATGTTTACCCAGTGATCGCGAGTCCGGAGCGCCGGGACCGATCCGAGAGGATCGCCCTCAGTATGCCCCCGATACACTTTTGACGTCACTCCCACGCGGAAGTGCCGATCGCGATCCACTGCAACGCTGGCTGCCGCCAACGCGTAGTATCCCCAACCGCTGCGGGAAGCGCAGACGGGGCAGTCGAGGCGAAAGTTCGAGTCGCGGAAGGGTTGCTGGATCCGTTCCGTATAATGCAGATAAGCCGCGCCTCCGCCACCAGAAATCCGGATGCGGTCATTGAGAAGGGGAGCGATGGCGCGAGCTCCCAGAGGCACAAAAAACTGATAGTCCCGGATGCGCAGGTCGCCAAATTGTGTAGGAAGAAAATCGCGCACGCCCGCAGCGCCGAACACCGTGTCCAAGCCGGCATCTGCCTGAAAGTACCGGTGAAGCCGGAATCCGTAAGCGACGCCTACAAGGGGTCCATCGGCGAACAGAGAGCGGAGGCCAGCGCGTGGCTGAGCGGCCCCGGCACTGACCGTAAAGCTATGTTTTTGGTCATGAAACTGACTCCACGCGCAAAACGGAAGCAGCCCCATTGCGATCGACGCGGCAAGTCTCATACGGTCCGCCTGACGTCCCAGGGCCGTAAGGCGTTACTATATCGCCCAATTTGGTGCTTAGCGGCCTCCTTTTTGGCAGATCCGCTGCTATACTAATCCATCAGCGGCATACTGTATTTCATGTAGGGTGGTCACCGATGTTTTGGGTCAAATCGACTTCTGTAGTCGTCGTCACGTGTGCGTTCGTCAGCCTTGTATCTGTCCCGATCTTACCGGCAGATGAAATAGAGAGTAAGCCGCTGCAGGGTTGCAGCTTTACCGCCAAACCGGACGAATTCCTCTCGGCACAGAGCCGTATACGTTCGGATATCTCTGAAACGACAGGGAAAATCTCACGGGCGCGGTATGGGGCGAAGCAGGGTGAAACGGTCCCTGCATCCGAGATCCCGCGCCGGAACCTGATCGACGACGAGATTTTCGGCAAGCTCGCTTCCATGAACGTGCGCTCGGCTCCTGTGTCCACGGACGAGGAATTCCTGCGCCGTATCATGCTCGATTTAACGGGGCGTATTCCCTCCCCCAGCCAGATTCGCGCTTTCGTTGCCGACAGTTCCGCGGATAAACGCACCCAAGTGATTGACGACCTCTTGGCCTCCGAGGAGTTCACCGACAAGTTCACTCTCTGGATGGGCGACCTGCTGCAGAATACGGCCACGGCACTATCCACGTCGGGCATTAACCGGCAAATCGACGGCAGAAACGCCTTCTATAACTACATTCGAAGGTCCATCGCGGCGGATAAGTCCTTCCATGACATCGCCTGGGAGACCATCACCGCTACTGGGAATAATTATGCCGAGGACAATGGAGCCGTCAATTTCCTGGTGGGTATCCAGACCGCCGGCGGCCCCGTGCAGGACTCCTTCGACATGGCCCTCACGAAAACCGCCACTGTCTACCTTGGCATGGGCCATTACGATTGCGTCGGTTGCCATAACGGCCGCGGGCATCTGGATCAGATCAGCTTATGGGGCAAAAACGCCACCCGCACGGAAGCCTGGCGAATGGCCGCGTTCTTCTCGCGCACCAAATGGAGCGTGAGGAACAACCAAACGACCCAGTATACGGACCGGTATTACAACAGCACCGAGGTAAACAACAATCCGAGCGGTCAGTACGAAGCCAACACAAACTTCGGAAACCGGCCCTTCCGCTGTGCGAATGCCCTGCCGCCGGACCCGAAAACAAATCGCTGCCTCGCCAATCAGTCCATCACGCCGGAGTACCGGGTGACCGGCGCTAAGCCGAAGGACTCCGACTGGCGCTCGGCTTATGCGGCCAATCTAACAAGCGATCCGATGTTCGCGCGGAACTTCGCAAACCGCCTCTGGAAGGTATTTTTCAATCTCGGCCTGGTGGATCCGGTGGATACACTGGATCCGGACCGGCTCGACCCCGCAAATCCACCACCTGCGCCTTGGACTCTGCAGGCGACGCATCCGGAGTTGCTGGAAAAGTTGGCAGGAGAGTTGGAACAAGGGTATTTCAAACTGCGCCCTTTCGTGAAACTGCTCGTTTCCTCCTCGGCCTACCAGTTGAGTTCCCGGTATGACAGTGGCTGGCGAGCGGATTATGTCCCTCTATTTGCACGGCATTATCCCAGGCGCCTGGATGGCGAAGAGGTGCACGACTCCATTACCCAGGCAACCGGCGTCCCCGGCAAATACACGGTTCAGGCCACCATCTACCGCACTGCTCCAACCGAAGCGGTACAGATGATGCCGGACGCGTTCACTTCCGCGATGAGACTTCCCGACACCGCCGAGCCCCGCTCCAACGGCGCGGTGGCGAACTTTATCAACGTATTTATCCGGGGTAATCGTGATACGCAGCCGCGTGTCCAGGCGGCTTCCGTGCTGCAGCAGTTGAGCATGATGAACGACGCCTTCGTCAACAATCGAACCAGGATCTCAGCGTCGCCGACGCTGGCCGCGATTGCGAAAATATCCACCAATGCCGATGTGGTAGACGAGATGTTTTTGACGGTGCTGGCGCGCACTCCTTCACAACTGGAGCGCGATCGGGCACTGGCCTTTCTCAACAAGGCCGGAACCAACGCCGCCGCCAGAAACACCGCGATTGAGGATCTCGCCTGGGCGTGCATCAATAAGGTCGATTTCCTGTTCAGCTACTAGAGGACCTGCCATGAAAGATCGTTTTGGAAAAGACTGGAGCAAGCTGAGCGGCACGCAATTCTGGAAGCGGCCACAGCTTAGCCGGCGCCTGTTCTTCAAACACGCGGCATCGGCCGTGGGCGGCTATTTTTTGTTGCCGGGACGCCCCATGGAATCGATCGCGAAGGCTGCGGTAAGCCCCATCGGGACTGCGAAAAACTGTATTTTCATCCTGATGCAGGGCGGGCCAAGCCATACGGACACGTTCGATCTGAAAGTTGGGTCCTGGACACCTGCGTTCATGAATCCGACCTCGTATGGCGGGATGATGTTTCCCCAGGGGTTGATGCCGAAAATCGCCGATCAGATGGATTCGGTGGCGCTGCTGCGCTCCGTTAAATCATGGGCTGCCGTGCATGGCTTGGGGCAAACCTGGATTCAGATCGGCCGCAATCCAGTGTCGGGGCTATCCAAAATTGCTCCCCATATCGGCTCTGTCGTGTCGCTCGAATTAGGCCCAACGTCCAAAGACCGTTCGCTACCGGCGTTCGTATCTCTCAATACGGGCACGGGTCCGGGCAACGGCTATCTTGCCCCGGAACATTCGCCGTTTTACGTTAACCCGGGTGGCGGAGGGCTGGGGAATACGGTACATCCGGGGGGTGTCGCAGCCTTTGACCGACGTTTCAATCTTCTGCTGGATCTGGATGCGGATGTTCGTGACAGCAATGCTCTTGGGCCGGCCATCAACGAGATGGCCACGTTCAACCTGAGCGCCCGTAAGCTGATGTACAACAGCGACGTCGATAAGATTTTCTCGTTCGACCAGAACACGAGGAATCTCTACGGCAACACCGCTTTCGGCAATGCCTGCGTGACCGCGCGCAATCTGCTGCGAGCCAAGATGGGAACGCGGTTTATTCAGATCACCCTCGGAAGCTGGGATCACCACCAGAACATCTACCAGCCGAATGCGAATCTGCAGGCTCTTTCGCGGCAATTCGACAACGGCCTGGGTCAGTTAATCGCCGATTTGAAGCAGGACGGCCTGCTGGATGAGACGCTGATCATCGCAATGGGCGAATTTGGAAGGACCGTGGGAAATCCGAATACCACCGTCGGACGCGATCACTTTCTGCAGCAGGCGGTGCTGATGGCTGGCGCTCGCATCCGCGGCGGCAGGGTGATCGGCGCCACGGATAGCGCAGGGCTGGCAACTGCCGACCCGGGCTGGTCGGGGGACCGAGACATCAAGGCCGAGGATATTGAAGCCACCATCTACTCCGCGCTGGGAATCGATTGGACCACGGTCCGCCACGATGACCCGCTGGGGCGGGGATTCGAGTACGTGCCGAAGACCGGCAGCTTCGAATACTCTCCGGTGCACGAACTCTGGTCGTAGGTAGCGCTACTATTTCTTCTTCCGTCTCAGCAACGTAAGGCTGATCAGGAACGCCAGGAGCGCGCCACCGATCAGAATCAAGGCATTGTGGAACTCGTCCGGACCTGC
>DATLBY010000456.1:0-11572 GCA_035526665.1 Bryobacteraceae bacterium | reverse complement strand
TGGTCTTCCGGAGTCAGGATCGCCGACACGGTGCCTGCGTTGGCGGCGAAGCCGGACTGAAAGACGACACAGGCCTCAACATTCTTGAACGCGGCGATCCGCTGTTCCAGCTCGAGATGCAGGCTCATGGTGCCGGAGATGGTGCGGACCGCGCCCGTGCCGGCGCCGTATTTGCGAGTTGCCGCGATGGCAGCCTCCACCAGTTTCGGATGATTGGCCAGCCCCAGGTAATTATTGGAGGCAAGATTGATGACCTCGCGTCCGTCCACCAGGGAAACCGGCTCGCAGGCCGACTCCAGCTCGCGAGGACGTTGGAACGTCCCAGCCTCCCGCCACGTTTTTAGCTGGTCCGAGAGGTAGTTTAAGGGATCACTCATAGAACGGGCCCGATGCGCCAGGGGACAAACTCCTGGTGACCGAGGCGTTCGCTGCAGGTGCGCTCGCCGGAAGCTACGCGCAGCAGGAGCTCGAATATTTCGCGCCCGACCTGCGGAATGGTCGCATCGCCGTCGGCGATTCTGCCGCCGTTCACATCCATGTTGTCGGACATGCGGCGGTACATGCTGCTGTTGCTGGCGATCTTCACGACAGGTACCGTGGGAAAGCCGATGGCGCTGCCGCGGCCCGTGGTGAACGCAATCAGGTTTACACCGCCGGCCGCGAGTCCGGTGAGGGACACAGGATCGTAGCCGGGGGTGTTCATGAAGACGAATCCGGGCGTGCTGATGCGTTCGGCGAAGTCCACGGCATCGGTCATGGGCGAGGCGCCGGCCTTGGCGACAGCACCCAGGGACTTCTCCAGAATGTTGGTGAGGCCACCCTCTTTATTGCCGGGGGAAGGATTATCGTTGAAGCTTCCGCCGAACTGGTTCAGGTAGTCCTTGTAGCTCTTGACGAAGCCGAGATATCGCTCGGCGACGGCGCGGTTGCGCGCGCGTTTTACGAGCAGGTGCTCGGCGCCGAAGGTCTCGGTGGTTTCGGCGAGAACAGCGGTGGCGCCGATTTCGGCCAGCATGTCGGAGCAGACGCCGAGCGCTGGATTGGCGGTGATGCCCGAGAACGAATCCGAGCCTCCACAGTTCAGACCCAGCGAAATTTTGGTGGCGGGGACGGGAGTGCGCTTTTCGGCTGCCGCGCGCTCGATCATCTCGATCACGGTCCGGCGGGCTGCTTCGACAGTCGCCCGGGTGCCGCCGCTGGATTGCAGCGTCATGCCGACGAGGCGGTCCGTGCGCGGGGAGCCGGCGCCCAGGTAATGATCGATCTGATTCACTTCACAGCCGAGACCGAGAATGATGGCGGCGGATACGTTGGGATGATTCAGAACGCCGCCGAGGGTTCGCTGTAACTGCTCGGTATCCGGTCCAATGGTCATGGCGCAGCCCTCGCCATGCGGGAAGGCGACGACTCCATCCACATTCGCGGGCAGCGGCTGATCTTTGAAACTGGCGGCAATCAGTTCCGCGGTATGGGCCGCGCAGTTGCTGGCCGCGACCACCGCAATGTAGTTGCGCGTTCCCACGCGCCCGTCGGCGCGCTGGAATCCGAGAAAGGTTGGGATGGCTTTAGGGAGATCGGGAAACGGCAGATCCACGGTGGGGAACTGGTAGTCGAGCGCAGTCTCCTGGTAGGAGACATTGTGGACATGGACGTGACGGCCGGGCTCAATTGCGCATTTCGCATGCCCCATGGCCTGTCCGTAGCGCACCACTACCTGATCGTAAGCGATGGGTGCGATGGCCACCTTATGTCCAGCAGGGACCGGATCGAGGACAGTGATGACCGCCCCGTTTTCCAGCTTTACCTGCTGGCCGGCCGAAAGCGGCACGCGCGCCACGGCGATATTGTCCCGCGGGTGTAGAAAGATGACGGCGTTCTCGGCCGTGGGGAGTTTCGTGATCTCTAAGAGTTCCATTTCGTGGACCGTCCAACATCACCGCAGCAGCACAAATTCCGTGGTCTGTTCCCCCAAGTGTACGTGCATTCCCTTGCTGACGGGGTGGATCCAGAGACCTTCGCCCGGCGGGGCCGGGATCTGGGAGGGGCGGCGGACGGTAATAAAGCCATGATCCATCTCGGCGCCCGGCAGAAACTTACCGATGTGGATATGCGTATGGCACTGCGTGCGAACCTTTTCTCCATTATAGGCCAGGCCCCAGTCATCGCCCCACAGACTTTTGGCCTTCTCAATGGCGGCGGTCCAGAGGGCGGTTCGAATCTCGGGAGACAGGTCGTGCAGATGATGCTGACCCGCGCCGTGAGCACGCGGAAGAGCGAGCCAGCGGTTGGTTTTGCGGGGGTTAATGTCCTTGAGAAAGAAGACGATGGCTTCCGGCGGCTGCTTCTCAGCCTCGCGGCAGAGGCTGCATTGGCGGGCAGTCAGGGTCTCCGGTTTTAGAGGATCGCAGTTGCAATCGGCTGCCCAGGCGGGCGCGAGCATCAATGCGACCAGCGCACTGAGCGCGCTCAGCTTGTGCATGCATGGCCATTATACTTGATAGGTGTCCCGCAGCCTGTGGAAGCCGTCTCTGGCTATCCTCGCTCTTTTCATCCTGTATTTCTATGGTATCTGGCGCGTGGGACTGGTAGGTCCCGACGAGCCGCGGTACGCCTCGATCGGGCGCGCCATGGCCAGCTCGGGCGACTGGGTGACGCCCCGGCTTTGGGGCGACGCCTGGTTTGAGAAGCCCGTGCTGTTGTATTGGCTTATCGGCGCGGCTTACAAGGCCGGACTGCCGGACGACCTGGCTCCTCGCTTGCCGGTGGCAATTGTCAGCAGCGCGTTCCTGGCTTTCTACTTCTTTTGCCTACGGCGGGAGTTTGGCTCACGGGCCGCATGGTTCGCGAGCACCATCCTGGCCACTTCCGTGGGCTGGCTGGCCTACGCACAACTGGCCGTTACCGATGCTCCGATGGCGGCGTCTTTCAGCGCCTGCATGCTGTTGTGCCTGGCGTGGCTCCGCTCCGGGGAGAGAAAAGGTTTGCTGGCTGCGGGAGTGCTGCTGGGCTTCGCGGTCCTGGCCAAAGGGCTGGTTCCACTGGCTCTGGCGGTTCCACTGGCGTGGGTGGGCCGCCGGCGTTGGACCGACCTCCTCGTGCCGGCTGCGGCTTGTCTGGCGACTGCGCTGCCGTGGTACGCGCTGTGCACGTTGCAAAATGGAACGTCATTCCTGAAAGAGTTCTTATGGCGGCATCATTTTGAGAGATTTACGTCCGAGTCGCTATTGCATGTGCAGCCCTTCTGGTATTACGTGCCGGTACTGCTGGCAAGTTTTTACCCATGGACGTTTCTGCTGCCAGCCATCGCGCGTCAGGAACGGGATCCGAGACGTATCCTTTTGCTCCTGTGGCTGGTTTTTGGGCTGATTGTCTTTTCGGTTTCGCAGAATAAGCTGCCGGGATATCTGCTGCCGCTGTTGCCCGCGGCCGCGGGGCTGATGGGGCTTCGCCTGGCGGAGATGCGGGATGCGCGGTGGGTTTTTATGAGCGCGGCGCTGCTGCTGGCGCTGATCCCGCTGATCGGCAGGCTGCTGCCCGAGATCTTGCTCGCCGGGCTGAGCCGCACTCCCATCCGGGGGCCGGAATTATGGCCCTTTCTGGCTGCAATCGGAATCGCGGCGGCCTGCTGGTTCATCCCTAGAGGATGGGGATTGGGGCTGATTGCAGGAGCCCTTACGGCGGGCGTTCTCTACCTGAAAATCGGGATGCTGCCTCGGTTGGACGAGGGGTATTCGGCGCGACCATTATGGAAAAGACTGGAGCGCCAGCGATCGGGAGTTTGTGCAGGAGACATCCACCGGACGTGGCGTTACGGGCTGAATTTCTATTCAGTTACGCCGCTGCCGGACTGCGATTCGGCCCCGCTTCGCGTTCAGGTTCTGCCGGGAGAATCCAGCAAGCCTGAAGTCAAAATATGGTAATCTCTATAGAGATGCAGGAGTACGGAAAATGAGCGCAATTGCAGAGCTTTCGCCGGAGGTCATCGCAGAGCAGTACGATGCGACGGTGAGGGCCGACATCGAGGCATTCCGGGGCCAATCGCAAGATTATATGGCGGGGCGTCTGACGGACGACGAATTCCGGGGATTCCGGCTCCGCCGGGGCATCTACGGGCAGCGGCAAGCTGGCGTGCACATGGTACGCACCAAGGTTCCAGGCGGAATTCTGACGGCGCGGCAGATGAATCAACTGGCGCGTATTGCCGATGAGTTCGGCAGCGGCCGGGGACATCTGACCACACGGCAGAACGTACAGTATCACTTTGTGCCGCTTCCCGACGTGCCGGCGCTGCTGCACCTGCTGGCGGACGTGCGTTTGACGACGCGCGAGGCCTGCTACAACACCGTGCGCAACGTAACGGCATGTCCTACAGCCGGGCTGCTGCGCGACGAAGTATTCAATGTGAATCCTTATGCGCAGCGGGTAGCGTTCGCATTTTTGCACCGCGAGTTGACCGACAGCATGCCGCGCAAATTCAAGATCGCTCTTTGCGGCTGCAGTAAAGATTGCATGGTAGGCGCGATTCACGATGCCGGGTTGAAGGCGGAGATTCGCGATGGCAAGCGGGGTTTCCGGATGGTGGTAGGTGGTGGTTTAGGGCCACTTCCGAACGAAGCGGCGCTGCTGGACGAATTTGTTCCGGAAGAGCGGATCATCAATAAATTGGAAGCCGTATTGAGAGTCTTCAATAAATACGGAAATCGGAAGAATAAGAACAAGGCTCGTTTGAAGTTTGTCCTGCGGGAGCGCGGGTTTGAATGGCTACGGGACGAGGTCGAGAAGGAGTATCAGGACGTTCTCGTCAACGGTGGCATACCCGCACCAACGAGTGTGCCAGAAGGCTTTGGCGGTTTTGAAGAGAACCCGCAGCCGGTGGGCAGCGGCTCTCTGCTGCCAATCGTGGATGAGCGGCGGGCGAGCGACCTGGACTTTGATGCCTGGCTGGAAACCAACGTCACTGAGCAGCGGCAGACCGGCTACTCGCTGGTCACCGTGCGCGTAGACCAGGGAAATCTTACGGGGGATCAGATGCGCGGGCTGGCGAAGATTTCCACGGACGCGGGGGACGGCCTGCTTCGGTTCACTATTGACCAGAACGTGCTGCTCGGCTTTATTCCAGTGGCGAATTTGCGGCGCGTGCACGCAGCGTTGAAACCGCTTGGACTTAGCGATGCCGGGGCCAAAGAGATCGACGATATTACGACGTGCCCCGGGGCATGGACTTGTAATCTAGGATTGACCAAGTCGATGACGCTGGGGGCGGCGTTGTCGGAGACGGTGAAGTCGTACCGCGATCCGCTGGTACGGAAACTGCAGATCAAGATCAGCGGCTGCCCCAATTCCTGCGGCCAGCATTGGATTTCCGATTTTGGGTTCTACGGCAATGCGCGCAAGATCGGCGGCCGCGAAGTTCCCTACTACCTGATGATGCTTGGCGGTGGATACGACGAAGGCGGAATGATCAAGTTCGGCCTGGCGATCAACAGCCTGCCGGCGCGGCTGGCTCCGGTGGCCGTCCAGCGAGTGCTGGATCATTTCGTTGCGAATCGCAATCCAGGCGAGTCGTTCCGGAATTACGTCATGCGGCATAAGGTGGAGAGCTTCAAGGCCATGACTAGCGATTTGGCCAAGCCCGCGGAGCTATTTCCCGAGATGTATAAAGACTGGGGAGACGATAACGATTTCTCCCTGCAGTTGGGCCGCGGCGAGTGCGCATCCTAGGACAGTTCGCCCAGAAGTAAAAGAAAAGCCCCGGCGGCGAACCACTCGCCCCGGGGCTTTTTGTTCAGGGTTCTCTCTCAGCCACGCTTAGAGGAACGTGCGCTCTGGGTACGCGGCGCCTCGAATAACACGCCATTAGCCAGGGCGTGCACGGGGATCGTGACCGAGTTATCGACGAGCTCGGCCATAGTGTGGATGGGCAGACCCTCGGCTTCTCTCAGGAAGATAAGCGCTCCGGTGTCAGAGCTGAAATCGATGCGGAGCATATCGCCGGCGCGTACCTGATCGGTGGCAATCAGGTTGGACATGGGCTGCACCAGCAGACGCTCGATGGCGCGCTTCAGATGGCGTGCGCCATACTTCATGTCAGTTCCCTCGCGCAATAAAAACGCCTTGCCAGCATCGGTGGCACGGAAGATAAAGGCACGGTCCGCGGAGGAGTTGAAAACGCGCTGCTGCACCATGTTGAGTTCGATATCGAGAATTTTCTTAAGCTCGGCGTCGCCCAGCGGTTTGAATACCACGACTTTATCGAGGCGGTTCATGAACTCCGGCGTGAATTTTCTGCGCGCCGCTTCGACGCCGCTCTTGGCGAGTTTGGTGTTCATCTTGTCATCGCCGGCGTTGGCGCTAGCCGCCACCATGGAAGGTGCGGCGGCGAAGCCGAGTTTGGGCGCCATAATGGAACTCATCTCCGCGGCACCGAGATTACTTGTCATGAAGATCAGGGCGCGCGAAAAATCCACTTTACGATTGTCGCCGAGCGTGAGCGTCGCTTTGTCGAGGATTCCAAGAAGCAGGTTCCAGAGCGCGTCGCTGGCCTTCTCGATCTCGTCGAATAAAACAAAGCTCACCTTCACAGCATCGGTATGATACTGATTGATCACTTCCTGGCTCAGCAGCGGGTGCGTTTCGCGATGGCCCAGATATCCCGGAGGCGAACCGATTAATTTAGCAATCTCATGGCTGTGCTGGAACTCCGCGCAATCGATTTTGATGACCGCGCGTGGATTCTTTACCAGCGCCTCCGCGGTAGCTTCGACAATGCGAGTTTTGCCAGATCCGGTTGGCCCAAGGAACAAAAAATTCCCGATCGGACGGCCCGGCGCGCTCATCCCGGTAAGGTTCATTTGGTAGATGTTTACGATCTGCTGGATCGCTTCATTCTGACCAACAATAAACTTCCGGAGATTCACCTCCAGCGTCTCGGCTTCACGCCCCGTTCTCGAAGGATCTAATGTGTTGAGTTGAACCATCGCTTTTCTCTCTTTCTCAAACTGCACTTATAGGTAGAGCAACTCGGATGCCAAAGCAGGATAGTGTAAACAGCGAGCAAAACATTACGTTTTTGTAACGAATGCGACAGCTTACTGCGGCGGTTTCGAGGGCCTTACCTCGACACGGCTAATGAGGGTTCTCTCGGGCATAGCGAGCACATCGAGAACGATCTGTGCGACGTCCTCCGGAGCGATTTTCCAAGTAGCCTTGGCGGCGCCGGGAGTAAAGCCCGTATCCACACTTCCGGGCATGATATAGGTCACACGGATGTTGTCGTTGCGGTGGTCGAGCATCATCGCCTCGCTGAATCCGTTGAGGGCAAACTTAGAGGCGTTGTAGGCCGCCCCCCCTTCAAACGGATTCTTCCCGGCGAGGCTGCTGATGTTGACAATGAAGCCGCCGCCGGCTTTGCGCATGCGCGGCAGAGCCTCATGACAACAGTAGAAAACGCCGCTTAGATTGGTTTCCAGGGTGGTGCGCCAGTTCTCAACGGTGAGATCCGCAACACTGCGAAAGATACCCACACCCGCATTATTTACCAGGATGTCCACTCCGCCGAGTTCGGCGTCAACAAAGGCGAAGAATTTTGAAACCGAGGCGGGTTGGCTCACATCCGCCGCCTGAGCGACGATTTTACTATTTGCCTGGGAAGAAATTTCCGCAGCCGTTTGGGCTACCTCCCGGGCGTCCCGCGCACAGATGGCGACGGTGGCGCCTGCCCGGGCGAGCGAATCGGCGATGGCCCGTCCTATCCCTTTGCTGGCACCGGTTACAACGGCTCGTTTTCCTTCCAGTTTTGGCAACATGCCCTTTAGATGCCGGATCAGGCACCCCGCTATACTTAAATTTCATGCATGAGATGAGCGTCTTCTGGTTGCGCGCCGCGGTGGCGCTGTATGCCGTAGGACTAGTGCAGACGATCCAAACGGTTTTACGCAGACGCGCTCAAATGTTTCCGCCGGTGCTGGCGGCCTTTTGTACCGGTGTTGTTCTGCATTTCGTGTCGTTGGTAGAGGCTGCCTTCTATACCGGGCAGTTTCCGGCGGAAAACTTCTATCAAACCGTTTCGCTCTGCGCGTTTCTGATTGCGTTACTGTTTCTTTTCGTCTATTGGCGATACCATTTCCAGAGTCTTAGCGTCTTTCTTTTCCCCCTGACATTCGTGATGGCGCTGGTGGGCGCCACGCAGATTCCAGTCGCGTCGTGGAGCACCCCAACGGCCCGCGACGCCTGGCTGACCGTTCACGTAGTACTAGTCCTACTTGGTTATGCGGCGCTGCTGTTAACGGCGACGGCATCCGTCTTCTACCTGGTGCAGGAGCGGCACCTGAAGAAGAAGATTCCAGGCTCGTTTTTCCATCGCCTGCCGCCTTTGGGAACGCTGGACAACCTGATCTCCAGCTCCATGGGAATCGGGTTCGTGCTGATGACGCTAGGTGTGATTACGGGGAGCGCTTGGGCGTTCGTCGAGTTCGGCACGCGGTGGCTGGGAGACCAGCGGATCGCGCTCTCATTTGTCACCTGGGGCTTCTGCCTGCTAATGGTGTTTCTGCGCGTTTCGGCCGGATGGAGGGGGCGCAAGGCGGCAGTGCTGGCGATCGCCGTACTGGGCTGTTCGGCGGCGACCTGGGCCGCGCATGTCGGCCTACGGTCCCTGCTGGTGCAATGAGGCTCTGGATCACAGGCGTCAACCATCGAACAGCTCCGGTGGCGGTGCGGGAACGGTTGGCCTTCAGCGAGAGCTCGCTGCCGGAGGCATTGCGGGAGTTGCGGCAACGGCCGGGGATGATGGAGGGATTGATTCTTTCCACTTGCAACCGGGTAGAAGTAGCCGTTACGACAGAGGACGAGACGGATGCGCAAGGCAACGTGGAAGCGTTTCTCACCCAGGCGCAGCGGTTGGAGCCGAGCTGGATTCAACCATATCTTTATCAGTACGAGGGGCGCGAAGCGATCCGCCATCTGTTCCGGGTGGCATCGAGTCTTGATTCCATGGTGATCGGGGAGCCGCAGATTCTTGGGCAGCTAAAAGCCGCCTACACCATGGCGAAGACTCAGGGTACTTTAAACGGATTTCTGGAAACGGTGCTGACGCGGGCCTTCAGTGTTGCCAAGCGGGTGAGAAGCGAAACCGACATCGGCGTCAGCGCCGTTTCTGTGAGCTACGCCGCAGTGGAGCTGGCGCGGGAGATTTTCGGATCGCTCAGCAACAAGAAGGTCCTGTTGATCGGGGCGGGGAAAATGTCGGAGCTGGCAGCCCGTCATCTGCACCGTTCCGGCGGCTCACAGATCCTGGTGGCCAATCGCACGCGGGAGAGGGCCGAGCAGGTGGCCGACTTGGTGCGCGGCCAGATTGTGGAGTATTCCGACCTGATGTCGACGGTGCGCGACGTGGATATCGTGATCACCTCCAGCGGGGCGCCCGACTACATTCTCACGGAAGAGCAGATGCGGCGGATTCTGGGAGCACGCAAGAACCGCCCGATGTTTCTGATCGATATTGCAGTGCCCCGGAATATCGAACCCTCGGTAAACGAAGTCGATAACGTATTCCTGTATGACATTGACGATTTGCAGAGGGTCGTGGATAGCAACCTGCGCGGCCGCTTGGATGAAGCGGCGGAGGCCGACAAGATTGTCGCCGAAGAAGTGGAGCGCCTGGAAGGCTGGATGCGCACGCGCCAGGTGGTGCCCATGATTGTAGGTCTGCAGCAGCAGTTTGAACGCGTGAGGGCGGCGGAGCTGGAGCGGGTGAAGGGAAAACTTGGGCCGCTGACGCCGCAGCAGGAAGAGGCGCTGGATCAACTGACGCGCGGGATTGTGAACAAGCTGGCTCACGGTCCGATTTCCGAGCTCCGCAAGCACGCTAACGCGCCGTCGGGAGCGCCGGTCATCGACATCATCAGAAAGGTATTCAAGCTTCCGGAATGACGCTCACCATCGGATCGCGCGGATCGAAACTGGCGCTATGGCAGGCCCACTACATCCAGTCTGCGTTGGAGCGCCAGGGTCATGAATGCCGCATCGAGATCATCTCGACCAGCGGCGACCGCATCCAGCACGTGCCTTTGAAGGAGGTGGGCAACAAGGGGCTGTTCACCAAGGAGATTGAAGAGGCGCTGCTGGATGGCCGCATCGACGTGGCCGTGCACAGTCTGAAAGACATGCCGACGCATCTGCCGGACGGGCTGCAGATTACCGCGACGCCGGAGCGCGAAGACGCGCGAGATGTGATGGTGGGGCGCAAGCTGGACGAGCTTCCGCAGGGGGCGCGGGTGGGAACGGGCTCGCTTCGCCGCATGGCGCAACTGGCCGCGCGCCGGCCCGATCTGGTGATCGAATCGATCCGGGGCAACGTGGACACCCGGATCCGGAAGCTGGACGAAGGGCAGTTTGCCGCCATCGTGCTGGCGGCCGCGGGATTGAACCGGCTGGGCTGGGACGACCGCATCGCCGAGCATCTGCCGGTGGAGATTGTCTGTCCGGCGGTGGGGCAGGGGGCGCTGGCGATCGAGACACGTGCCGATGGCGGAGCCGGGATGCTGGCGTGCGAGGTACTGAATCACGCGGAGACGAGTGCGGCGGTCCGCGCCGAGCGGGCCGTGCTGGAGATGCTGGGCGGCGGCTGCCAGGTCCCGGTGGGCGCCTACGCAGAGGTGTCGCGCGGCCGTCTTCGATTGCGCGCGCTGGTGATTGCGCCGGACGGCACGCGGCAAGCGAAGCGCGAGGCGGAAGGGCCGGCCGCCGAGGCGGTCCGGATCGGCCACGCGATCGGCCTGGAGCTGCTGGAAGCGGGCGGCCGGGAAATATTGAAGAGCGTCGCCGGATGAACAAGGTTTACCTGGTGGGAGCGGGACCGGGCGATCCGGAACTACTCACGCTGAAAGGCCGGCGGGTGCTGGCGATCGCGGACAGCGTACTCTACGATCATCTCGCCAACGATGCACTGCTGGAGCATGCGCCGCCCGAGGCCGAACGAATTTACGTAGGCAAAAAGAAGGCGGTCCACAGTCACCCGCAGGAGGAGATCATCCAGATGATGATCGACCGGGCGCGGCGCGGGCTGAACGTAGTTCGCTTGAAGGGCGGCGATCCGTTTATCTTCGGGCGCGGCGGCGAGGAGATTGAAGCGCTGGCGGAGGCGGGAATCGCCTATGAGGTGGTGCCGGGGATCACGTCGCCGCTCGGCATCGCGGCCTATACGGGCGTGCCGCTGACGCATCGCGAGCATACTTCCGTGGTCACGTTCGTCACGGGTCACGACCTGGAGCATGTGGATTGGTCGAAATTCGCGATCTCCGAGACGCTGGTGATTTTCATGGGGCTGCATTTCATTGCGGAGATCACGCGCGAACTGCTGAAGGCGGGCAGGCCGAGCGATACACCGGCGATGGCGGTGCGCTGGGGAACACGTCCCGATCAGCATACTGTGGTGGGTACGGTGGCGACGCTGCCGCAGATGATCGAGGCGCACCACCTGACGCCGCCCGCGACCATCATCATCGGAGATGTGGTGAGCCTGCGGGACAAGCTCACCTGGTTTGAAAAGCTGCCGCTGTTCGGCAAGAAGATC
>DATLBY010000455.1:0-4128 GCA_035526665.1 Bryobacteraceae bacterium | reverse complement strand
GCTGCACACGCGGCGTCATCTGCTGGATGAGTTGAATTGGATCCATCCACGATATCAGCGCGCCTACGGCCCCATACTGGCGTCGCACATCCTGCTGAGGGACCGTGAGCGGACCGAAATCATCTCCACCGTCCGGCACTTCTCCGAACAGATCCAGGATGCGGACGGTACTCCTTACGATTGGGACGAAGTCACCAACCAGAAGGGCGGAGAAACCGGCGTCGATACCGCGAACTTCATCGAAGCGCTGACCGGCGCCTGGCAGGAGACGGGCGATCCATTTTTCCTCGACCGCGCCCGCGGCTACGCGCGCTGGACCCTGAAGAAATGGCGCTCGCGCAGCGACGAACGGCAGTGGAACTGGAATCTCACCCGATATGTGCTCACCGGGATGCTCGCCATCTGCCGCGCCGCTGTGGATCAGCCGGATCTTGTGCCGGAACGGCAGGAGTTTCTCGCCGGCGCGCTGGAGATCTCACGCCACACAGTGCAGCACCCCGAGTACGGATTTGTTCCGGGCACCATCGGCGAGGGTGGCTTGCACTACTTTTTCTATCACGCATGGCTCGACACTGAAATCAGCCGCCTGGCGAAGGATCCGTCGCTGATTCCGCTACTGGCCTCGGCGATTCGCAGCCAGATGTCCCGGCAGGACGCGGAGGGTGCGTTTCCGATGGATGTCGGCGCGTTGTGGAGCCAGTATCCGACCTCCGTCATCAGCTATTACGATCCCAAATCCGTCGTGGCATATCTGCCGGTTCTGGGCTCCGCATTAAAGCAGCTTAAATGATATATTGACCGGACCTAAGCAATACATGCCAACCATCAAACATATTCTTCTGTTTTCGTTCATCAGCTTCGCGGCGCCGGCACAGGTGACCCAAACCGGGACGATTCGCGGCTTTGTCACCGATCCTTCGGGCGCGAGTGTCACCAGGGCGGCCGTATCCCTCACGAGCGATACGAAGTTGATCAGCCGGAGCGCGCAGACTGACGTGGATGGCGGCTTCGTGTTCCTGGCACTGCCTCGGGGCTCCTATCAGGTGCTGGTCGAAGCCCCGGGATTCACCAAATCTTTCTATCGCGATGTGCAGGTCAATTCGGGTAATGACCTCCGCATCGATGTGGAACTGAAGACGGGCAGCGTCTCGTCTGCGATCGAGGTGAGTGCGGGAGCTGCGCCGCCCGTAAATACCGTGAACGCCAATATCAACCACGTCCTTACATCGCAGGAGTTGATGTCCTACCTCTTGCCGGCGAATGATGCCATCCGCATGGCGGCCTTCTTGCCCGGCGCCGCCGATCAGTACAGTCACAATGGCCAGCCCAGTTCGCAGGATGTGATCGTGGTGGACGGAACCAACGACGGCGATGAGACCGTCTCGGCCGGCACCTGGAAATTTCATCCGCCTGCCGACGCGGTCAGCGAACTGCGTGTCACGCAGAACGGGTACACCGCCGAATACGGACGTGCCTCGGCCACAAGGCTTGAGATGGTGACCAAATCGGGCACGAATGCCTTGCACGGTTCCGCCTACTGGTACCACCGCGATAAGAATTTCAATGCCAACAACTGGGGCAGCACCGCCCGGAGCCTGCGCCGTTATAACGAAGAAGGATACACCTTGGGCGGGCCCGTGAAAAAGGAAAAGATCTTCTTCTTCTGGACGAACTACTTCCGCAGAAACCTGACGCCGCAGGCCGGCTACCGCACCTGGCCGACACAGGCCCAGGCCCTGGGAGACTTCAGCGCCTGGCTGAATCCCGGCGGCAGCCTGAAACCCCGCATCATCCGCGATCCCGTCACCAAGCTTCCTTATCCCAACAACATCATTCCGAAATCGCAGCTCAATGCGAATGCCCTGGCCTACGTCGGGCTTTTTTATCCGCTGGTGCAAAATCCCAACGCGCTGGTAAACAACGATTACACCTCCGATGGGCAGACGGACAATGACGACTACTATGCGCCCCGCCTGGATTACCGCGTCACCAGCAGGTTGAATATGTACTCCCGCTACATGTATGACCGGCGCGTGCAAGAGTTCGCGAACGTTGCTCCTCAGAAGGAATACAACCCGGACCAGTTGCGCATCCCCGGCAGAATCCATACGTTCTCCACGTCCGGAACCTACGTTGTGTCGCCGCGATCGCTCATCGATTTCCAGAGCACGTTTATGCGGACGGACGGGAGCTGGCAAATGCGGGAACCGGACAGCGCTCTACTGGCGCGCATCCCGAATTGGTCCAGCAAACTTCTTTATCCTTCCGGTAATGTTCTGGGGCAGCTACCCCAGTTGAATATCTCCGGCAGCGGCTATACCAACATCGGCCGTGCTACCGGCCGGTCGAATAAATGGGCGCAGGGCGGCGCCGGGGCGAACTATTCCTGGCAGGGCGCGCGCCACAACGTAAAGGCCGGCTTTGAGGAGGTTTATCGTACCCAGATCCAGACGGGACTTGGCGGCACCTTCGGCACGTTCACCTTTGACAGTTCCGCTACCGGCGATGCGCTGGCCGATTTATTGGTGGGCCGCGCCCGCAGCTTCTCGGAGAACAGCAACTCCACTTACTGGCGTGGCCGCGCCTGGCAACATGGCCTGTTCGCCCAGGATGAAATGAAATGGGGCAAGCAGCTCACGCTCACGCTGGGCGTGCGCTGGGAAGCCGACGGCGCGTATAAAGCGGTGAACGGGCAGAAGTGGGCCAACTGGCTGCCTTCGCTATACGACCCGGCCAAGGCCAGCCCCATCGACCCCAGAACGGGAGTTGTGCTCGGCACGCCGAATACTTTGAACGGTATTCAGGTGGTGGACGTCGTGGGCGCGGCTCCGAAAAAGAACTTCGCTCCGCGCGCCGCTCTGGCTTACGCCCCCTGGGGCAGCAAGACCTCCATTCGCGCCGGTTACGGCCTGTTCTTTGATCATCTGCCGGGCTCCACCAGCCGCCTCCCCGGAAATCCGCCGTTTCGTTACGGCGTGAACCTGTTTGACGTTCTGTTGGACGATCCCACCGGCGGCAGTCCCGATAGCGCGCGGCCGCTGAGCCTCTCTTCCGTCATTCTTCCCTGGATGACTCCGCGCACTCATAAGTACTCTATGAGCATCCAGCAGGATGTGCATGGCATGCTGGCGGAGATTTCCTACGTCGGCAACCGGAGCACGCATCAGTTGATGACTCCGGATTACAACCAGATCCAGCCGAACGCCGACGTGCTCGCCAAACGTTTGGTGATCGATGCGGTGCGTCCCTATTTCGGCATCGGCAGCATTGGCTCCACTCTGTTCGGCGCCAACGGCCGCTACAACTCCTTCCAGGCGCAATTGCGGCGTCCCATGAGCCGCGGGCTGATGCTCCAGGCATCCTACACTTGGCAAACCAACCGGATTGACGGTGGATCCACGCTCCGTTGGGACCGCACCTATGATGCCGGAGAGATCTCGCCTCACCATATTTTCAGTCTTGCAGGCGTGTACAAGTTCCCGCATGCCGGTGGTCCCGCGGCCCTCCGGGGACTCCTCAACGGATGGCAGTTCTCCACCGAAATACGTGCCATCTCGGGCGGCCCGCTGGCCGTCAACCTGCCCACCGATACTACCGGCATCGGTCGTGCCTTGCGCGCCGATTGGTCCGGCCATGTAACCTCCAACCGCACCATGGACAACTGGTTCGACGCGGCGGCATTCTCCCCGTCGGCGCCGCTCGCCATCGGTAATTCGCCCGCGGATGCGGTATGGGGCCCCGGAAATTGGAATGTGGACGCCGGCCTGTTCCGGGACTTCAGGATTCGCGAACGCGCCCGGCTGCAATACCGCTGCGAAGCTTATAACGCCTTGAACCATTTCAATCTGAGTAATCCGAACACAACCTTCGGCCAACCCACCTTCGGAAGAATTACAGCAAAAGGTGGTTCACCGCGCAACCTGCAGATGGGACTCAGGCTCACATTCTAAGTGTGCCATGAGCAAAAGAGTGGGCGACAGGCGACTTTTTTGCGTAACTGAGTAGTCGATGAGGGGAGGCCCCTCGGAACCGTCTTGCAGGAGAAGGTTCCAAACCACCTCCCGCTGCTGCAGACAAAAGCTGTGGTAGTGAGCAGGGAAGGAAAAGGCCCGGCAAGATTGGGTCAGG
>DATLBY010000454.1:0-16663 GCA_035526665.1 Bryobacteraceae bacterium | reverse complement strand
AAACGCCGGGGACTCGCCCTCGTCCCGCACGCGGGCGAGACGGATGGACCAGAATCGGTATGGTCCTGCCTCCGGCTGGGAGCCGACCGCATCGGCCACGGCATCCGGGCAGCGGACGATCCGGCGCTGCTCCGCTACCTGGCGGAGCAGCAGATACCGCTGGAGATCTGCATCTCGAGCAACGTGTGTACCGGGGCGGTTGCCGCGCTGGCCGATCATCCTGTCCGCCGCATTTACGACGCTGGCGTGCCGATTATTTTGAACACCGACGATCCGGCGATGTTTCACACCAGCCTGACCCGCGAATTTGAGCTCGCGCGGGATCACTTCGGTTTTAGCCTGGAAGAGCTGCGGAGCTTGGCGGTAAACGCGTTCAAATATAAATGCAAACGCCCCATCGATAATGGAAATACCGATGTATGAGGCGCTACTTGTTGTGTCCTTTGGCGGGCCGGAGAAACCGGCCGACGTACTACCGTTTCTGGAGAACGTGCTGCGCGGGCGCAATGTGCCCCGCGAAAGGATGCTCGAGGTAGCGGGCCATTACGACCACTTCGGCGGCAGGAGCCCGATCAATGATCAGAACCGGGCCCTGATCGCCGCCCTGCGCGAACTGTTCGACCGCGAAGGTCCGGGGCTTCCTATCTATTGGGGCAATCGCAACTGGCATCCGCTGCTGCCGGATACCCTGCGGCAGATGAAGACGGACGGAATTAAAAATGCTCTTGGATTTTTCACGTCCGCGTACAGCTCCTATTCGGGCTGCCGGCAATATCGGGAGAATATCAGCGCGGCCCGGGAAATGGCGGGTGAGGGAGCGCCAGAGATTCACAAGCTGCGCGCTTTCTACAATCATCCGGGGTTCATTAAAGCCGTGGTGGACAGGGTGGGGGCGGCCTTGGCGTCGCTCCCGGAAGCCCGGCGCGCCGCCGTGCCGATAGCCTTTACCGCCCATAGCATTCCGCTCAGCATGGCGCAGACGAGCCGTTACGAGGCCCAACTGCGGGAGTCCTGCCGGCTGGTGGCCGAGGCCGTGGGCTGCAGTAGCTATGAGCTTGTCTACCAGAGCCGGAGCGGGCCGCCCTCGCAGCCCTGGTTAGGGCCCGACATCATCAATCATCTGCGGCAGCTCCACGCAGCGGGCGTGGAAGACGTAATTGTAAGTCCGATTGGCTTCGTTTCGGACCATCTGGAAATTTTGTACGATCTGGATACCGAAGCAAAGGCGCTGGCCGGGCAACTCGGATTGAACCTCGTCCGTGCCGAAACCCCAGGCGTCCATCCGGAGTTCGTAGCGATGATTCGAGAACTCATGCTCGAGCGGATGGATCCCTCGCTGCCCCGGCGAGCTCTCGGCCGTCAGGGCCCGAGTCACGACGTCTGTGCGGCGGACTGCTGCCCGCCTCCCGCTCAAGTCCTACGCCCGATCAGAATCAGCGACTGACCCACCGGCAGATTCCGGCCTCGGCCCAGCCAGCCGGCCTCAAGCGCCAAGGGCGCATGCAGGACGGCATCCAGCAGCGGATGCACCGGTTCCACGCCGCTGGCCGGGGCTTTGCGGAGCAGCGGTTCGACGATGCGGAACTTTGCCAGCGCCACCGGCAGCAGCAGCGTATTCGCGTACGTGCAGCGCTCCACGCGTATGCCGCTGGATTCGGCCAGCGCCCGCAGCCGGCCCCGGGTAAAGCGCTGCCGTTCGTGGGCGAACTGCGAGTGGCGGCTCCGCAGCACATCCAGTGCGGATACCCGGATGGCGAACAGGCCTCCCTTGGCAAGTACGCGCGCCATCTCGCTCATGGCCCGGCCTTCCTGACCTCGGGGGAAATGCACGAGCACATCCATGGAGACGACGGCGTCGAAGGCGGCATCCGCAAAGGGAAGGGCTGCGATGTCGGCCTGCGCCAGCCGTGGCACGCCCATGTCGCGGGCAAGGGCCAGACCCTCGCGGCCCAGGTCCACCGGAACCATGGGCCAGCGGTAGCGTTCGTGCAGGAGTTTTGAGAGATACCCGGTGCCGCAGCCCGCTTCCAGAACCCGGTGGAAAGAGTGTTGCCTTGCGATCGGATCCAGCAGCCGGAACAGGATCCGGTTCATCCCGCGATACCACCACAGGTGCTGTTCCGCATTCGCGATATTCGCGAACTCGGCGGGATTCATCATACTTCGATGTACGTGAGGCGGCGCGGCGCGCCCGAATGTTCCGGCAGCTTGCACGGCGGCTCATTCGGGTGAATGTACTGGTCCAGGTGAGCGCGAAAATATTCCAATGTGCGGGCGATGCCTTCGCTGAAATCCACCTTGGCTTTCCAGCCCAGATCCCGTTCGATCCGCCGGTTATCTGTGTAATAGCTGCCGATGTCGATCGCTTCCCGCTCGGCCGGAAACTCGCGAAACACAGGCTCCGGTAATCCGGCGGCGGCCGACGCAGTCCTGGCAATTTCGGCCAGCGCCAGCGGGGCGCGCCCGCCCACGTTGTAGCTGCGCTCGGGAGGACGCGCAGCCAGGCCGGCAGCGATAAAAGCGTCCACAGCGTCATCCACAAATACCGGATCACGCAACTGTTTTCCGTCGCCGAAGATCTCAAGCGGCTCGCCCAGCATCAAGCGCCGCAGGAAGGTGCTGAGGAATCCCTGGCAGGAGACATTCAGCGCCATGCGAGGGCCATAAACGTTGGTAAGACGCAGCACAATGGCGTCCAGATCGCCTACACGCGTCATCATCAGGTGATACATGGTGGCTGCGTATTTGTGAACCCCATTGAAGTCGACCGGTGCGATCGGATGGCCTTCATCCACCGGCAAATATTTGGGAACTCCGTACACCTGGCGGGTACCGGCGTAAACGATACGAACACCCCGGTTCAGTTCGCGGCAAGCAAGCAGAAAGCGCAGTTGCGCGATAGTGTTGACCTGGAGGTCCCGTTCGGGAAACTGCATGCTGTGAATGTGGCTGATTTCGCCGGCGAGGTTGAAAATCAGATCGGCGGAAGCGATCGCTTCCCGGAGCGGCCCGGCCTCCCCGATATCGGTACGAAGAACCTGGATGCGGTCTTTCGCTGGTTCAATGTTGAACAGATTGCCGCCGCAGCCCGGCAGCAGATCGTCCACCACGGTTACGCGGGCGCCGTTCTCCACCAGCCGCAGCGCCAGGTTGCTGCCCACGAAGCCCAGGCCGCCTGTGATTAGGACATTCGCGCTGTTGTAGCTCAATCTCAATTTTAGCGCCTTGTCTCCAGCCCCAAAAGATCGCGCAGAGCGGGCTCTAAAGCCGGTACACAGGCGGCGCAGTTGCCGCCATGGATACTCGAGCCGCCATCGAAGTTGAGGAAGCGCGCCCCGGCTTCTTCCAGAATCACCTTCAGCGGAGCCAGGTCCCACGCAGCCGCTTTCGGCTCGATGTAGACCTCGGCCTGCCCGGAGGCGAGCATCATGGCGTCCACGCACCCGCCGAGGCTTCGCACCGCCCAGAACTGCCGCATCCAGTCGAGGACCTGCGGCGCGAACGGCTGCGCGGTCATCGAGTTCATGCCGTTCATGCAGAGAACGGCGCTGGAGGGGGCGCCGATGTCCGAAATCCGGATAGGGTTCTCGTTCAGCCAGGCGCCTTCACCCTTTACAGCCGAATACATCTCCCGCCGGACGGGCAGATGCGATACCCCGGCTACCACTTCGCCATCTACCTCCAGTCCAATCAGAACGGCCCAGAGCGAGTTTCCGCGCAGGAAGTCGCGGGTACCGTCAATCGGATCGATAATCCAGGTTCGTCCAGACGTCCCCGGCCGCGAGGCGCCCTCTTCACCCAGCAGCCCGTCGTTGGGGAAAACCTCCGTGATCAGTTTGCTGATGAGCGACTCGCACTCGCGGTCCGCGATGGTGACCGGAGAAAGATCGGCTTTGGATTCCGCGGTCACGCCCCGCTGCTGGAAACCCATCGCCAGTTCGCCCGAGTGCATGGCAATGGAGCGGGCCAGGTGAAGCTCCTTCTCAAATCGCATCGCCATATTCTACCCTGTAGGTGTAGACTGACTTGTCTGTTTGACTCCTGACTGCACCCAATCCCATGAACCTTCGCACGATATACAAGGTCCTTGACGAAGCTGCGGACAAATACGGCGACATGCCTGCGATGTATCAGCCCATCGCGGCCAAGGGCGTGCCGAAATATCAGATGTACACCTGGACCGAGTACCGCAGGATCGCGCAGGAGGTTGCCTGTGGATTGCGCTCGCTTGGTATCGGTAAGGGCGATATTGTCGCGCTCGATTCCGAAAGCCGGGCCGAGTTCTACCTGGCGGACCAAGGCGTGATCGCCAACGGATCCATCGCGGCTGCGCTTTATACCAGTCTGCCGCCGGCCGAACTGGTGCGCAACATATTCGAATCGGACGCTAAGGCGGTCTTTGTCGAAGATGCGGCCACTATGCAGGCGCTACGTGAAGCGGGCGCGCCGGTGGATCCACTGCTCTGGATTCTGCTGACGGGCGAGGCGGAAGGCGCACTGACTCTGCAGCAGTTGCGCGAGCACGGGCGCCGAGCCATGCTGACTGATCCCCAGCTGTTTACCCGTATTCAGGCCGCAGTCACTCCGGACGACTATGCCGTTTTGTACCTCACTTCGGGCACTACCGGCGAACCGAAGATGGGACTGGTGAAGAACAGTGCTATCGTCACCAATATCGACATGGGACCGGAGGTGCTCCCGATCACTTCTTCGGATGTCACGCTGGTCTTTCTCCCTTCGGCCCATATCGCGCAGCGTGTGGTGCTCGAAATGCTGCCGATACGGTGCGGCGTGCCGGTATATTTTTCTGAAGGCCTGAACCGGATGCCGGCGGAACTGAAACGCATCCGCCCCACGTTCCTGCTGGCCCCGCCGCGCGTATGGGAGCGCATCTACGCCAATATCACAGCGGAGATTCGCAAGCGCCCCGCGGTGACTCGGAAGCTGTTTTATGGAGTGCTGGGGCTAGGGCTGAAGGCCGCTCACCTGCGGCACGAAGGCCGGCCCATTCCCGGCTGGATGACAAAGGCGATGCAGGTTGCCGACCGGCTGGTCTTCCGCCAGATCCGCGAGCGCCTGGGAGGGCGCCTGCGCGTCGCGGCGTCGGGGGCGGCGCCGCTGGGGCGCGAGCTGGCACACTTTTTTGAGGCGATCGGCCTGCCACTGGTGGAAGGCTATGGTCTGAGCGAGGGCGGGGTAGCAGCACTCAATCCCATCACAAATCCCCGGGCCGGCAGTATCGGCAAGCTGCTGCCGGGTGTCCAACTGAGACTCGCTGAAGACGGCGAGCTGCTGCTGAAGAGTCCGGCGCTCTTTTCCGGCTATTACAAGGATCCGGAAGCGACCGCGTCGGTGCTGCGCGGCGGCTGGCTGCACACGGGCGACATCGCCGAGGTAGACAAAGAGGGCTACATCTACATCACCGGGCGCAAGAAAGAGCTGATCGTATCCTCCAATGGCAAGAAGATTTATCCGTCGCGCATTGAAGGGCTGTTCAAGCTTGAGCCGGTGATCAATCAGACGATTGTTCTTGGGGACCGGCAGCCGTATGTGACGGCTCTATTTACGGTAAACCTGGCGGCGGCCGAGACCGTCAAAGGGATGGAAGAGTTCAAGGGAAAGCCGGCCGCGGAGCTCGCATCCGCGCCCGCCCTGGTAGAAGAGGTGCAAAGAGCTGTGAAGCGGGTCAATCGCCAGCTTGCTCCTTTTGAACAGATCAAGCGCTTCCGCATTGTGGAGCGCGACTTCTCGCTTGAGAACGGCGAGCTGACGCCCACCATGAAAGTCCGCCGGAAACAGGTGCTGGAGAATTTTCGCCATCACGTCGCTGATTTGTACCTCGGAAAAGAGGAAATGTCCTGACTTCAAATGAAAGCACGTTCGATCACTCTACTCATGAGCGCCACTTTATTCGCCGCTGACCCTGCCTTGAAGCCGCCTGTTGCACCGCGCCAGCCGCATGAAGTCACCCGGCACGGAGACAAACGGATCGATCCGTACTTCTGGCTTCGCGACAGGAAGAATCCCGAGGTGATTGCATATCTCGAAGCCGAGAACAAATACACCGAAGCGGTAATGAAGCCGACCGAAGCACTTCAGAAGAAGCTCTACGGCGAGATTCTCGGCCGCATCAAGGAGACCGATCTGAGCGTGCCGGCACGGCAAGGCAAGTATCTCTACTATTCGCGCACGGAGCAGGGAAAACAGTACAGTATTTTCTGCCGCAAGCCAATCGGCAGCGAGCGCGAGGAGATCCTGCTGGATGAAAATGCATTAGCCGCGGGACACAAATATCTGCGGGTACAGGCCCGGCGTCCCAGCACCGACCATCGCCTGCTGGCCTACTCGGTGGACTACGAGGGAGACGAGAAATACACCATCGTGGTGAAGGATCTCACGACCGGCGAGCTGCTGTCCGATCGCGTGAATAACTCCGACGGAACGGTTCAGTGGGCGAACGACAACAAGACTCTCTTCTATGTCACGCTCGATGATACCAAACGCCCGGATAAGGTGTGGCGGCATCTGCTCGGCAGCTCGGATGCGGACAAGCTAGCATTTCATGAGCCGGACTCAAAGTTCGAGGTATCCCTCCACAAAACCCGCAGCCGGCAGTATCTGCTAATTGCATCCGAGAGCCGGATCACCAGCGATATTCGCTATCTGCGCGCGGATCAGCCCGCGGGAGAGTTCCAGCAGTTTGTTCCGAGGGTCACCAATGTCGAGTATGAGGTGGAGGACCAGAATGGATGGTTCTTCATCCGCACCAATGAAGGCGCCAAGAACTTCAAGTTGATGAAGACGCATGTTGCCAACACAGCCAGGAAAAACTGGGTGGAGGTGATTCCGGCGCGGGCCGGCGTGAAGATTGAAGGCATCGATGCGTTCCACGACTACCTGGTTGTGTATGAGCGCGACAAGGGCTTGCCCACGATTCGCATCGAGGGTAAACATCCACACTCCATTTCCTTCCCTGAGCCGGCATACACTGTCTCTCCGGAAAGCAATTACGAGTACGACACCCACAAGCTACGGTTTCGCTATTCGTCTCTCGTAACCCCCGGCTCGGTCTATGACTATGACATGGAGACGAAGACCCGGGAGCTGCGCAAGCAGGAAGAGGTAGTGGGCGGTTACGATCCAGCAAAGTACATCTCGGAGCGCATCTTCGCACCGGCAAAAGACGGGACCAGAATTCCCATCGCGCTGGTGTATAAGAAGGGCATCGCGCGTGACGGGAAAACTCCCCTGCTGCTGTACGCCTACGGGTCATACGGCATCAACACGGAGCCGTCCTTCTCATCCACGCGGCTGAGCCTGATGGACCGAGGATTTATTTACGCGATCGCCAATATTCGGGGAGGCGCTGAGATGGGAGAGGAGTGGCGCGAGCAGGGCCGCATGTTGACGAAGCTGAATACGTTTCATGACTTCATTGCCTCGGCGGAACATCTGATCGCCCAGAAGTACACCTCCAGCGACCGGCTGGCCGCCATGGGAGGCAGCGCGGGGGGATTGCTGATGGGAGCGGTGGTGAATCTTCGGCCCGATCTGTTCCACAGTGTGATTGCCAAGGTTCCCTTCGTGGACGTGTTGAACACGATGCTGGATGCCACTCTGCCGCTTACCACTAACGAGTACGAGGAGTGGGGAAACCCGGAAGAGAAAAAGTACTACGATTACATTAAGAGCTACTCGCCCTATGACAATGTAGCCAAGGCGCCGTATCCAAACATGCTGGTTACCGGCGGCCTGAACGATCCGCGAGTTTCGTATTGGGAGCCTGCAAAATGGGTGGCGAAGCTGCGGGCCAGCAAGACGGACAAGCACCTGCTCCTGTTGAAAATCGAAATGGGCAGCGGGCACTTCGGGTCGTCGGGACGCTATGAACGCATCAAGGAGACGGCGTTCGACTACGCCTTTCTTCTTTCTACTTTCGGCATCATGGAGTAAAGCGCTCGACGGTGATGTCCCTTTCGCCGCCAGTCGCCTCCAGACTTATTTCGATTCGGCCGGCAGGAAACAGTTCACGCCAGCGCTCGCCCCATTCGATCATCACAATAGAATTTTGATCGAACAGGTCGTCCAGGCCGAGGGAGGCAATTTGCTGGGCCGAATCCAGCCGGTACAGATCGACGTGATAGACGGCCGAGCCGTATTCGTGGATCAGCGTAAACGTAGGGCTGGAAACATCATCGGGCGAGGCCACGCCGAGTCCTTGCACAATTCCCTTGGTGAGCGTCGTCTTGCCGGCGCCCAGATTGCCGATCAACAGGAGCAACGCGGGACGCAGGATCTCAGCGGCGAGCCTCTGACCAAGAGCGATCGTTTCTTCTTCCGAGCTAGTGTGATACCTCGCTGCAGACATGCATCGCCTCCGGCAGATGGTGCAGCAGGTCGGTAGCGATCAAGCACTTCTCGCCCAGGGCCGCGGCTCCGATCTCGCCCGCCAGTCCATGCAAATACACGCCAGCGATGACTGCCTCCAACCGGGCCGCCGGGAATTGCGCGGTGAGCCCAGCTATGAGGCCCGTGAGGATATCTCCCGTACCGGCTGTGGCCATGGCCGGGGACCCCGTGGGATTTATCCAGGCACGCCCGTCAGGCAGCGCGATCACGCTGCGATGTCCCTTGAGCACGACGACCGCTCCGTGAACCTTGGCGTAGTGGAGCGCTACTGCCAGACGGTCCTTTTGCACGTCGCGAATACTGATGCCCGCCAGACGCGACATCTCTCCCGGATGAGGGGTGAGCACGCGGAAGCGGCCGCCGCTATGCCAATCGAATCCGGCGAGCGCGTTGAGCGCATCGGCATCCGCCACCAGCGGCTGCTCCGAAGAAGTGACCAGTGTGCGCGCCAGTTCGATGGATGCAGGCTCGGAGCCGAGCCCCGGCCCGATGGCGAGCAGGCTGTAGCGCGCCAGATCTTCCGGAGGAAAGCGGGCCGTCATCAGTTCGAGCGTGGCCAGGCGATCCGCGGAGGAGGCGACGGTCACCAGCCCCGCGCCGGCTCGCAATGCGGCGAGGCCCGTCATCTCCGCGGCGCCCGTCTTGCCTGGTGCACCACCGATCACCAGAACATGGCCGTACATCCCTTTGTTCGAATCTTTGGGCCGGGGCTGCAGAAGTTGATGAAAATCGGCCGGCTGGCTGAGGTGAAGAGTCACATCGGCGTAAAGCTCGGGCGGACTGCCGATGTCCGCGATACGGAGATCGCCGACCAGATCGCAATTGGGCGGCATGACATGGGCAATTTTGGGCGCGGTAAATGTGACCGTGTAGCCGGCGCGGGCCACCTCGCCCTCGCTTGTCCCTGAGTCGCTCGCCATGCCGGATGGAATATCGACGGCCACCACCTGCGCCCGCGGAAACCCGGTATTGATCTCGTGAATCAGCTCAAGCACGCGGCTGCGGGCCACGCCTGCGATTCCGGTGCCCAACAGCGCATCGATGACTAGCGTGGCCGACCGCATCTCGCCGGTAATCCGGTCCGAGGCGTTCTCCGAATGTACGACGTACAAGGCCGCGACACGACCGGTCAGCAGGCGGGCAATTACCCGGCCATCCCCGCCGTTGTTGCCCTTTCCGCACAGGACCGCGACGCGATGAGAACTGAGGGGCGAGAAGCGATCCTCCAGAAATTCCACCACGCGCCTGCCGGCGTTTTCCATCAGAACAGATTCGGGAATGCCCAGCGCGATGGTGCGCCGGTCCACTTCGCGCATCTGGGCCGAGGTAAGAACCTTCAATCGTTCACCTCGGTCAGGATTCGATCCAGCTTCTTCAGTTGCGCCGGATCGCCCATGGCAATGAGAAAATCGCCGCCGGAAATCTCGGCCTCCGCGTCCGGGTTGAACTTCATGGTGCCGTCCGCCTTCTTGATGGCCAGCACGATGACGCCGACCTCGCGCCGCAGCTGCATCTGCCCGAGCGATTTGGAGACATACTCGCTGTGTTCCGACACACGCACCTGCTCAATGCTGACGTTGAGTCCCATGTTCATGGTGGTGAAATCGAGGAACTGCACTACGTGAGGACGGAGAATCGCCTGCGCCAGACGGGATCCGGTGATGCTGAACGGAGCCAGGACCGAGTCCGCGCCGGCCCGGCGGAGCTTCTGTTCAGAGTCCTCCTCCAGCACCCGCGCGGAGATTTTTAGCTTGGGATTTAAGGTTTTGGCCGACATGACGAGAAACAGATTATCCGCGTCCGTGGAAAGCGTCGCGATCAATCCGGCAGCGCGGGCGATGCCGACCTCCCGGAGATTCATGTCCTTGGTGGCGTCACCCAGCGCCGCCAGCATGCCCGTCTTCATCGCGCGCGTCACTTTTCCTTCATCCGTTTCGAGAACGATGAAGGGTACTTCCGCGCGCTGCAGCTCGGCGGCAGCTCCGCGTCCCACGCGGCCGTAGCCGCAGATTATATAGTGGCCGTTCAATTTTTCAACCATTCGCTTCACCTGCCGTTTTTCAAAAAAGTGACTCAGCTCAAGTTCAATAATCGTCTGCGTCATGGCGCCAACGGCCAGCAGCATCGTACTCACGCCAAAAAAGATCAGGAAGGAATTGAATAGGCGGCCCCAATAATGGAGCGGATGCACCTCCTGATAGCCGACCGTGGTTACGGTGATGAGAGACATGTAGAACGCATCGAACAAGGGATAGTGTTCAATGAGGACGAAGCCCGTTGTCCCGATGGACAGGGTTAGAGCGATGGCAGCGGCGATAAAGGCGAGCCGGCGTTTTACGTGCGGCACATCAAACCCGTCGCACCAGCAGCAGCGTCATGTCGTCCTGCAACTCATCCGACCCGGTCCATTGACGGACGGCCTGGAGGATGGAACTGACGATAGCGCGCGAGTCGAGCTGCTCGCCGCGGCTCACGAGCTCCTCCAGGCGCTCTTCGCCAAACATCTCACCGTAGGCGTTTTCCGGTTCGGTGATGCCATCCGTGAAAAAGACCAGCAAATCTCCAGGCTCAAGCCGGAGTTGACTCTCGTCGTATTTCGAAAGTGGGAACGCGCCCACTACGGTGCCATTTACGTCGAGGCGCGAGACGGCCCCTTTGCGCACCAGTATGGGAGGTAGATGCCCTCCGTTCGTGTACGTCAAAATGTTGCTTTTCTCCTCATAAACACCGAAAAAGAAGGTCGTAAATTTTTCGGGGGAAGTGTAGGCGTGAAGGTACTCATTCACCTTGGCGACAACGGCGGAGGTGGAGAGGGTGGATCGCGAAGATGCGTTGCCGGCGGCGGCAGCCAGCTCGAGTGAGCCCCGGAGCTGGGTGCGGAAGGCGGATTGTACGGTGGCCATTAGCAATGCTGCGGAGATTCCCTTGCCCGCGACGTCGCCGATGGCAAGTGCAATCTCCGTTTGCCCTAATTTTTGGTAGTCGTAATAGTCACCGGACACCATTCGAGCCGGCTGGCACAAGCCCGTGATGCGGAGCGAAGGTGAATCGGGAACCCTCTTGGGATAGAGCTGATTCTGTACTTCGGAGGCAATCTCCAATTCCGAGGAGAGACGCTCCTTTTCCTTCTCCACCTGGACCAGCCGCTGCAGGTTGCCGGTCATCTGATTGAACGAGCTTGCCAGCTCCGCCAACTGATCCTTGCCGTCCGCCGGGATGCGGTGCGAGAAATCTCCGCCCGTCACGCGCAAAGTTCCCTGATAGAGGTTGTGGACGGCCCCTGTGATGGTGCGGGTGATGGAGATGCCTATTTGCAGAGCAATCAACTCGGCGATCAGAAAGAGAATGGCGACAAAGTAAAACAGAGCTGGAATCATGTCGTTCGCGAAGTCCACTTTCTGAGCGAAGACAGTCCGCAGCAAAGCGGACGGGCGGGTCCAGACCGTCAACCATTGTTTCTGGGTGACGCCGGGGCGGTCGAGCAGGGCCACAGGCAGGGGCGCGATGGACAGGATCTCCACATCCAGGAAGTTGACAGCCGGCGGCATGCGATTGTGCGACGGGTCATGCGTTTCATTGGCGAAGGACGCGTGCAGCGGATTGGGCCTGGATGCGGAGTTGGATAGATTAACGATGCTGCATTCGCAGAGGTCGGGGGCGAGATCGCCCAGCAGTTCGCGGGTGATGGGGAACATCGCGGTAGCGGTATGCTGCCCGCCGCGGTAGTGCGCCCAGCCGTAGAGAAGCCCGTCCTTCAACACCAGTCCGCTAACATCCTGCCATTGCACCACTGGATTATCGACAGTAATCTCGACATGGGGAAAACGCGAGCCCAAGAAACGCCGCATCCCGTCCGGGTCGTTGGCGCGCGATAGGAACTCCATGGCTCCGCGCAGCGATGTAAGGCGGCGCTCCAGTTCGGACGTGACCAGGAAGCTGGAAAACTGCCCGGCAACCAGGTAAGCGCCGAGTCCCAGCAAGGTGGTAATGAGCACTACGGGCACAAGGGCAATGAACAGGTAGGCGGTGATCAGCCGGTTGCGCAGCCACCACAGCGACCGGCGCACGAGAACGTTTGACAGGCGGATGAAGATGACAGCCGCCAGCACGGAAAGGCTGAGCTTTAGAGCCGTCGCAAGCTTGCCCGGGCCGAGTGTGGAGATTAAGCCAATATAGACTGGGAGCAGAACAACGAACGCCAGCTCGAGCTTTCCAACCCGGAATTTCATCTCAACTTGCGCCCTTCAATAACAGTCAGATCCTCGACTTGGCGATGCTGGGAGTCGGGCCAATTTGCTCGGCGAGGGGCTTTTCCGGCTCCAGATAATAGCGCTGTAGATTTTCCTGCAAGAGCTCGAAGGCGGCCTGCGGAGTATCCACGAAAGAGAACAGATCCAGGTCCTCCCGGCTAATGGTTCCGTACTTCACCATGGCGTCGAAGTTGATTATTTCGCGCCAGAAGCTGGTCCCGTAGAGGAGGATGATGATCTTGTTTTCCAGCTTGCGCGTCTGCGCCAGAGTGAGAATCTCGGCCAACTCATCCAGCGTGCCAAAGCCGCCAGGGAAGACGACGAGAGCCTTGGCGAGATAGGCAAACCAGAACTTTCGCATGAAGAAGTACTTGAACTCGAAGGAAAGTTCGGGCGTGATGTACCGGTTCGGCCACTGCTCGAAGGGTAGGCCGATGTTCAGTCCGATGGTCTTGCCATTGGCGTCCTGAGCGCCGCGATTGGCCGCCTCCATGATACCGGGCCCGCCGCCGGTGCAGACTACGAACCTCCGGGTGTTATCAGGGAGGTGATCGGACCACTCCGTCACCAGCCGGGCGAGTTCGCGCGCTTCCTGGTAATAACGGCCCATCGGACCGTCCTCTGTGAGCCGCGCCGAGCCGAAAAAGACGATCGTATCGTGAATATTCTCGTCGCGGAAATGAGTCAGGGGCTGCAAGTACTCGGACAAAATACGCAGGGCGCGGGCGTCATCGCTGTCCAGAAACGCCTCATTTTTGTAGGCTACGGGCCGCCGGACGGAGCCGTTGTGCGTCTCTGGGAAATGTGAGTCACTCATTATTCACGCCCGTTGCGGAGTGCACGGACTCCAGCTCCTGGACACGCTTTTGCAATTGTCGCACTGTCCTCACGAGTTCAGGCAGCCGGGGAAACGCTGTGATCGCCCGTAGCCATTCGCGCGCCTCAAAGGCAGGGCTTCCCGATAGAACAGCGCCGGCCGGCACATCGCCGCCTATGCCGCTCTGCGCGTAAATGATGGCGTTTTCGTGGATAGTCAGGTGTCCCGACACGCCTACCTGTCCCGCCAGCAGCACGTTTCTCTCCAGGACGGTGCTGCCGGCCAGGCCGGTCTGCGCGCAGATGATATTGTCTTCCCCCACGGTGCAAGCGTGGCCGATTTGCACCAGGCTATCGATTTTGGCGCCCCTCTTTACAACGGTGTGCCCCATGGTGGCCCGGTCGACCGAGCTCAACGACTGCACCTCTACGTCGTCTTCGATCACCGTGATGCCGGACTGGACAATCTTCTGGTGCGAGCCGTCGGCTCGTTTGGCGAACCCGTAGCCATCTCCGCCGATGACGACTCCGTTCTGGAGAATCACCCGGTGACCGATCCGGCAGAATTCGCGTACCGTGGTGTGGGAATGCGCGTAGAAGTCGTCGCCAATCCGGACGCCCTCGTAGATGACGGCGTGCGGATGGAGGACAGCATTGTCACCCAGCTGCACGTCCGCTCCGACCGCGGCAAACGGCCCGATGGAGGCATTGGAGCCGATTTGGGCAGTGGGATGAACGAAGGCCAGCGGATGGATGCCCGGGGCCGGACGGGGAGGTTGGTAAAAGAGAGCGAGCGCCCGCGCAAAATCAAGATAGGGATTGGAAGAGATGACGCTGGGCATATCCACACCTGTAAGCGGCTGGGTAACCAGGATCGCGCCCGCCCGCGACGCCTTCACCTTATGCGTGTATTTTGGGTTTGAGAGAAAGGTCAGGTGCTCCGGGCCGGCCTGTTCCATGCCCAGGACACCCGTGATCTCTACTTCTCCATCGCCGTGCACAGCGCAGCCGATTGCCTTTGCCAGATCGCTTAACTTCATATGCTTCGGAGTTTCCATCTCCAGTATGTATCCTTTAAAGGTATGAAACGCAGTTCGGGCCTGGACCAGCCCGTGGAGGAAAAAGCGTGACGGATCTCGCAGCCAACGAGATTCACGTCTATTCGATTTCCCTGAAAGCTGCGCCGGATCCGTCGCTGCTGTCGAGCGACGAGCAGATCCGGGCGGCGCGATTTCGTTATGCCGAGGATCGCGAGCGCTACGTGGCGGCCCATGCGGGTTTGCGACGCGTTCTATCCGGCTATCTTGGTGCGCCTGCGGGAGCGCTCCAATTTTTTGGAGGTCCGCACGGCAAGCCGTACATCAGTGGTTCCCGGCTCCAGTTCAATCTTTCCTACTCCGGCGATCTGGCGCTGGCGGCCGTGTGCCAGACCGAGACGGGAGTTGACATCGAGCGCGCTCGTTCCAATTTTGACGTCCTGAGGCTGGCGAGCCGGTTTCTCTCCCCGGCCGAGGATGCCACTCTGCAGTTGCTGCCGGCGGACGAGCGCCACGAGGCCTTTCTCCGCCTGTGGACGCGCAAGGAAGCGGCTTTGAAGGCCCTGGGCTGCGGGCTGGAGGGGTTATCGAGGGACATTTCCGGAGTACATATTCTGGATGTGGCCCTGGAGTCGGGGTATTTGGCGGCGGTGGCGGTCCTGCAGCCCGGTACGTGGCTATTAAAGCTATGCGGCGGCGCCTAGAGTCATGCGGCTGAAGCCGCTATGTAGAATGGAAAAGGAATTTATCAGGAGAGTTGATGCCAAACGAAACGTGTGACATCGGACTGATCGGTCTGGCTGTCATGGGCCAGAATCTGGTCTTGAATATGAACGATCACGGATACAAGGTGGCGGTGTTCAACCGCACCGTATCCAAAGTGGACGAGTTTATTCAGAACGAGGCGAAAGGCACCCAGGTGGTGGGCGCCCACTCCATTCCAGAACTGATTCAATCCTTGAAAAGACCGCGGCGCGTCATGCTGATGGTGAAGGCGGGGGATTCGGTCGATCACACGATCGACAGCCTGCTGCCGCACCTGGAAAAGGGCGACATTCTTATCGACGGGGGCAACTCGCTTTTTACCGATACGAACCGCCGCACCAAGAGCCTGGCGGAGAAGGGAATTCTGTTCATCGGCACCGGAGTATCGGGCGGGGAAGAAGGCGCGCGCTTCGGTCCGTCCATCATGCCTGGCGGGAACCCGGCCGCCTGGCCGCACGTGAAGGAGATCTTTCAGGCGATCGCCGCCAAAGTGGACGACGGAACGCCCTGCTGCGACTGGGTGGGCGAAGACGGGGCGGGCCACTACGTAAAGATGGTCCACAACGGCATTGAATATGGCGACATGCAGTTGATCTGCGAGGCGTATCAACTCCTGAAGGACGGACTCGGTCTGAATGCCGACCAGATGCACCACGTTTTCGCGGAGTGGAACAAGGGGGAACTGGACAGTTTCCTGATTGAGATCACGAGCGAGATTCTGGCGAAAAAAGACGACGATGGGACGCCGGTAATCGACAAAATCCTCGATACCGCGGGCCAGAAGGGAACCGGGAAATGGACGGCCGTGAGCGCACTCGACCTGGGCACACCGGTGACTCTTATCGGCGAGGCCGTATTTGCGCGCTGCCTCTCGGCCTTGAAGGACGAGCGTGTGGCGGCATCCAAGGTGCTGCAGGGACCGCAAGCGATTACGGCGGCTGAGCGCCGGTCTTTTATCGAAGATGTGCGGCGCGCGCTTTATTGCTCCAAGATGATCTCCTATGCGCAAGGATACATGCTGTTACGGGAGGCCGCCAAAGAGCAGGGATGGAATCTGAACCTGGGCGGGATTGCACTGATGTGGCGCGGAGGCTGTATTATCCGCAGCCGGTTTCTCGGGAAGATCAAAGAGGCCTACGATAAGAACCCGCAGCTGACCAATCTGCTGCTGGACGATTTTTTCAGTAAGCTGCTGAACGACTATCAGGACGCGTGGCGCCGCGGGATCATTCACGGCATCCAGCACGGCGTGCCGACTCCGGCATTTTCCACCGCCCTGTCCTTCTACGACGGCTATCGCACCGCCCGCCTGCCGGCGAACCTGCTGCAGGCGCAACGCGATTTCTTCGGCGCCCACACGTATGAACGCGTGGACAAGCCGCGGGG
>DATLBY010000453.1:0-4211 GCA_035526665.1 Bryobacteraceae bacterium | reverse complement strand
GACAGCGTCCCAGACGCGCGTCGAGACCAGTTCCGGGTGTGCATTGCCGTCAATCATGCGGATGCGCTCCGGAAATTCGTTCGCCAGCTCCCGATAGGATTGCCGGACACGCCGGTGAAAGTCCGTGGCCTGTTCGTCCATTCGCTTTTCGTCTTTGTCGGCAACGGCAAGATTACGTGCATGGGCACGCGCCAGGCTGGTTTCCACATCGATGTCGATGCAAATCGTGCGATCGGGATTTAAACCGCCGCACGCAACCAGATGCAGGGCCATTACAACACTGTGGCCGAGTCCCCGCCCGGCGCCCTGATAAGCAAGTGTCGAGTCTGTGAACCGGTCGGATAGGACCACGGCTCCTCGATCCAGCGCCGGCTTAATCCATTCCTCCACATTCTGCGCCCGTGCGGCAAAGTAAAGCAGTAATTCCGCTGTGGGACAAAGCTCCTGGTTGGCGGAGTCGAGCAGGATGCGCCGGATCTGCATCCCAATGGGAGTGCCGCCGGGCTCCGCCGTCTCCAGCACCTCGAATCCCATGGCGCGCAGCCGTCGGGCAAGCAGGCGCATCTGGGTGGTTTTGCCGCTGCCGTCGCCGCCTTCGAAAGTAATGAAGCGTCCGCGACGCTCAGTCGTAGACATAGTGGAGCACTTTCTTCAAATCTTCCCAGGCATCCTTCTTGGCCTCCTGGTTATAGGGCCGCAGCAAATAAGACGGATGGAAGGTGACCATCACCGGAATGTCACGCCACTTGTGCCACTTTCCCCGCAGCTTGGTTACTCCGTCTTTTGTACCTAAAATAGCTTTGGCGGCGGTCGACCCCATGGCGCAGATGGCCTTCGGCTGAATAACGGAGAGTTGACGGAACAGGAACTCTCCGCAGATCTCCATTTCATCCGGCTGAGGCGTCCGGTTTTCCGGCGGCCGGCATTTCACCACGTTGCAGATATAGACGTCACTGCGTTGCAGCGGTATGCCTTCTTTCTTGGCAGTGCCCTCGATCATCTGCGTCAGCAACTGGCCGGCCCGGCCGACAAACGGGAGTCCCTGCTCGTCCTCGTCGGCACCCGGCCCTTCTCCCACGAAAACCAGCTTTGCCTGCTCGTTCCCCGCGCCAAATACGATCGTTTTGCGCCCTTCATGCAGCCGGCAGCGGGTACACTCGCCAATAAATTCACGAATCAGGGCGAGTGTGTCGCCGGCCGGCGCGAGCCCGGGCAGCACCACCGGGGCCGCGGCCGGAGCGGCAACCGGCGCGAGCGTCTGTTTATAAATTGTCTTCACTCCGAGGTCCTTGTAGAACTCCAGGTAACGCCGCGCTTCTTCGCTATTCATGAGGCAGAGGCGTGGAGTGTCAGTCGAAGCTGCAAGGCATGGTCGAGAATCCGGTCGGCGATCACTCGTTTCGCGGCGCGGGCCAGCGTGACAGGAGCGCCCGTTTTGGTAACGATGGTCACCTCGTTGTCATCGGCCTCGAAGCCCATATTTTCCCCGTTCACCAGGTTGGCAACCACCATATCGCACTTCTTCGATGCCAGCTTCCGCCGTGCTTCAGCCACCAGATCCTGCGTTTCGGCGGCGAATCCGATCAGGAGGCGATCCCCCTTCTTGGCTCCTATTTCCGCCAGAATGTCGGGCGTAGGTTCCAGGTCGAGAGACAAACGCGCCGCCGTCTTCTTGAGTTTCTGCTGAGGCACCGTGGCCAAATGATAATCCGCCACCGCGGCAGCTTTCACAATGATTCCCGCCTCTGTCAGGTGATCCAACACAGCTTCGCGCATCTCGCGGGCGGTCTTCACTTTCACCAGCTTCACGCCGGAAGGAGCCGGAATGTTAACAGGTCCGGAAACCAGAATCACGCGCGCGCCACGAGTAGCGGCGGCGGCCGCGATGGCGTATCCCATTTTGCCGCTGGAACGATTGCTGATGTAGCGCACCGGGTCGAGCGGCTCCTGCGTGGGCCCCGCTGTAATCAGGACCGTTTCACCGGAAAAATCCTGCGCATGCGAGCTCCGGGCATCCAACACCGTGGCTACGGCTTCGGCGATCCGGTCGGGCTCGGCCAACCTCCCCGGCCCGGTGGCGCCACACGCCAGTAGCCCCTCGTCAGGCTCCACAATTACATGGCCACGCGCGCACAACTCCTCAATATTGCGGCGGGTTGCCGGGTGTGCCCACATGTTTGAGTTCATTGCCGGAGCCAGGACCACTACACCGGTAAAGGCAAGATAGAGAGTGGAGAGAAAGTCGTCCGCCAGGCCATTGGCGAATTTGGCCAGCAGGTCCGCCGTTGCCGGAGCGACGACAAGCACTTGGTTGTCCTGCGCCACGCGGATATGCTCCACGGCGCTGGAGAGCGTCTCTTCGGCCGAGTGGCTGCCCCAAAGACCCGTGATCACCTTGCGGCCGGTAAGCGCGGCAAAGCTAAGCGGCTGAATGAACTGCTGCGCCGAAGCAGTCATGACCACTTCCACGGTGCAGCCGCGCTCCTGCAGCCGGCGCGCCAGCTCGGCGGCTTTGTACGCCGCAATGCCGCCGCCAACGCCGAGCACGACGTTCATAATCCTATCCGTCTCTTATTCGGAGTCCAGCGGGACCAGACCGAGAGCCGCATCGCGCACCGGATCGTCATACTTAATCAGACCCCGGCGAACTTCTTCCATGGAGGCGACGGTGGGCTTTTTCGACGTGCTGGGCAGGAAGGAACGCGCCCCATTCTGCAATTGGCGGGCGCGCTTGGCCGCCACAATGATAAACCGGTAGGTGCTCAACTCCGGGTCATCCGGAATCGCGTGCATCGCATTCTTGGGCAACTTATCGAACATACTCAGCTGAACCTCACTTTATTCCTCAAACGACGCCAGAATGGAGCGGACCTGCTGCTCCACTCGCGCGCGCCGGACGCGTTCGGCATTTACCACGGCGGTAAGCGTCGCCACGGAACGCTTCAAATTGTCGTTCACCAGCACATAATCGTACATGCTGTAGTTCCGGATCTCTTCCGCCGCTTTGCGAAGTCTGCGCTGGATCACGTCTTCGGCATCTTCCGAACGCATTCGCAAACGCTGTTCCAGAATCTCGCGCGATGGCGCCAGAATGAAGATACTGACCGCGTCCGGGATCGAACTCTTCAATTGTCTCGCACCTTGAACGTCTATGTCGAGTATCAGGTCCTTTCCCTGGCTGAACGCGTTCTCCAGGACGCCCCGGTGGGTGCCGTAGTAGTTGCCGAAAACCTCGGCATACTCCAGAAATTCGCCTTTCCGGATCCGGTCCTCGAATTCAGCCCGGCTGATGTAATGATAACTGCTGCCTGGGATCTCATTGCCCCGCACCGCTCTGGTCGTGTAAGACACTGAGAATACAAGGCGTTCATCGACCTCCAGCAACTTACCAACGAGCGTGGATTTCCCCGACCCGGAGGGTGCCGAGACGATATAAACAGTGGTCATTCGAGGTTTAGGGCCTGTTCGCGGATCTTCTCGATATCCGATTTCGCGGCCAGCGCCAATTCGGTGATACCCAGCCCGGACTCGCCAATCCCGGACGTTTTGGAAAGGATCGTGTTCGTCTCCCGGTTCATCTCCTGCGATAAGAAATCGATTTTCTTGCCGATTTCGGACTCGGAGATAAGGATCTCGTCCAGATGCCGGGAGTGAATTTTGAGACGGGCGATCTCCTCCCCGATGTCGCTCCGATCCGCCAGGATCGCAGCCTCCTGGGCGAGACGCTGGGGTTCAACGTTGGATCCGCCTAGCAGGTCCGAGAGCCGTTCGCGTAAGCGCGAGTGGAAGCCGTCGAGCGCCCGTCCCCGGTACTCTTCGATCTTGAGAGCGGTCTGATAAATGGATTCGTTTCGCTCCTGAATCACTTCTACAAGACTGCTTCCCTCGCGCGTGCGGAACTCGTTCAGTTCGGCCAGGGCGCGGTCGAACACCTCGATGAGTGGCTTCTCAAAAACAGGTTCGAGTTCGATGTTCGCTGAGTCGCTGAGTATCCCCGGAATCCGGAACGCAGCGTTCAAGTCCGGCTGGGTAGACAGTCCGTGCAGCTCCGCCGATTTCCGGAACGCCGTGAGGTACCCTTCGAGCTTCGCCTTATCCACATCCAATGCGGCCGATTCCCCGGAACGGCTAACGCTGATCCGGACATCGATATGGCCTCGCGCGAGCGAGCGCTTGATCGCGCCCCGCATCGCGTTCTCGAAAGGATCCAG
>DATLBY010000452.1:0-2874 GCA_035526665.1 Bryobacteraceae bacterium | reverse complement strand
CCTGCATCCGCGTACTCCCCAGGTGATCCGTGAACAGATAGCTCCTCCCCGCGGCCGACACATTTCCATACTCCTGCGCCAACTGCCCCATGGCATCGTACACATACAGCGACGCCACCCCGTTCACCGTCCGCTTCACCCGCCGCCCTTCTCCATCGTAGGCAAAGGACTCGTTCAACGCGGCGGTTCCCCCGTCTACCGACACGATCCGGTTCTCCACGTCATACTTGTAGATCCGGCCTGGCATCGGCGACGCGTTCCCCGCAAGATCGTGAGACACCAACATCTGATTGTTGCCGCTGTTATACCATTCGGACCCAATTGGCGTTCCCGGCGCTACCGCAATTCCGCTCGTCAACGTCTGGTCGATCCAGCGATTCCCCCAACGATCATACCCGAACTTCTGCTTCCAATTCGTTCCCTCGGCGACCGTCTCCAAACGGTTCCATGCATCGTAGGTGTAACTCTGGCTCGCCGTGAACGCCGTCCCGCTCACCGCGATCGACTGCGACATCACATTCCCGTTGTTAGTGGATGCAACTCCGTAGTCGGGCTGTAATTTCATCAGCGATGAAACCGTGGTCCCGGGCGTGCGGTACATCTGCAGCCTTGTCAACCATCCGAGCGAGGTGATTGGCGCCCGTGAGGATTACGGGCGAGAACCGGCGGCTCTGTTACAATTTCGCTAGCGGCTACAGGGAGGTGCGGTTGTCCATGCCGAACCGTCAAACTTTTCCAAGCACGCTGGGCGCCCTTCGCCACAGCGGCTATTCGCAGGATCGCCTGGCGGCGCGGTCCGTCAAGGACGAACTTCGCCAGAACCTGATATGCCGGCTGCAAAGCGCCGGTCCCTTGTTTCCGGGCGTCATCGGCTATGACGACACCGTAATTCCGCAGGTCGTCAACGCAGTCCTGTCCCGCCATAATTTTATTCTGCTGGGTCTGCGCGGCCAGGCGAAGACTCGCGTGATCCGCCTGCTGACGACGCTCCTCGATCCGCATATTCCGTATGTGGCGGGCTGTGAAATCCGAGACAATCCTTACCGTCCGATCTGCCTGCGCTGCCGCAATCTGCTGGCCGAACAGGGCGATGAACTGCCGATTGCCTTTCTCACTCCGGAACAGCGATATGTAGAGAAGCTCGCGACGCCGGACGTCACCATCGCCGACATGATCGGCGATATCGATCCGATTAAAGCGGCACGGCGCGGCCAGGATATTTCAGACGAGCTGACGGTGCATTACGGACTATTGCCGCGAGCCAACCGCGGGATTTTCGCCGTAAACGAACTTCCCGACCTGGCCGGCAAGATTCAAGTGGGCCTATTCAACATCATGCAGGAGGGAGATGTCCAGATCAAGGGCTATCCCGTGCGCCTGCCCCTGGACGTGATGCTGGTGTTTACCGCCAATCCGGAAGATTACACCGCGCGTGGAAAAATTATTACACCGCTGAAAGACCGCATCGGCAGCGAAATCCGCACCCATTATCCGCAAACGATCGAGCATGGCTTGGAAATTACCCGGCAGGAGGCCTGGACAGACCGCCCCTCATCGATCGAGCTGGCAATTCCTCCCTACATCCGCGAAGTGATCGAGCAGATTGCTTTTCTGGCACGCGACGATAAGAAAGTAGACAAACGGTCCGGGGTCTCCCAGCGGCTGCCGATCTCAGTGCTGGAAAACGTCGCGTCCAACGCGGAACGGCGCGCCCTGCGCAATGGCGAAGGCTCCGCCGTGCCACGAATCCTGGACGTGTACGCGGCTCTGCCGTCGATCACCGGCAAGTTGGAGCTGGAATACGAGGGCGAACTGAAGGGCGGCGACGCCGTGGCGCGCGAGCTCATCCGCACGGCTGTGGGGAAGGTGTACACGTCGTTCTTTGAGGGTACGAACGTCGCGAACATTCTCCAGTGGTTCGAACTGGGAGGATCGGTGCGGCTGGATGAGAGCATCTCAGCGGCCGACATGGTGAGCCAGCTTTCCAGCATTCAAGGCCTGATGGAAAAGACCGGGAACCTCGGCCTGGGAGTGAACGAGAGCGATGCCTTGCGCGCCTCGGCGGCCGAATTCATTCTGGAGGGGCTGTACGCTCACCGCCGGATCAGCCGGAATGAGGAGAGCGGGTTTGTCGCCGGCGAGCGGAAGAGGGAGACGCAGCAGCCGCAGGAGGACATCCGGCGTGCCAGCTCTCGCAAGCAGTTTAACTAGCAGGGAGAAGGTCGCGTGAAGTGGATTCATTATTCGCGCTACACCGGCGATGACTTCGGCATCAGCGCCGAGGACCTGCTGAAAGCGCTCTCCGAATTTTTTCTACAAAGCGGCTTCGGCAGCGAGTACATGCAGTTCAGCGAGTGGAACCGGCAGACGCTCGAGGACCTGAAGAACGCCATTGAGCGCGCCCTGCAGGAAGGCCGGTTGTTCGAGACCGATCAGGCGCAGCAAATGGCCGACCGGCTTGGCCAAATGTCGAGCGAAGAGATCGATCAGCTGCTCGAACGGCTGGTGCAGAAGCTGGCGGACGAGGGATATGTAACAGTACAGCCGGAAACCGGTCCCGGCCAGGGTGGGCAGACGCCGCGCGAAATCCAGGTGGAGATTACCGATAAGTCCATCGACTTCTTCGGCTTCAAGACACTGAAAGACCTGCTGGCCGGCCTGGGGAAGTCGAGCTTTGGCGCGCATGACACCCGCGATATGGCGACCGGCGTGGAGGCTAGCGGAGCCGCCAAATTGTACGAGTTCGGGGACACGCTGAATCTCGACGTAAGCACGACCCTGTTCTCCGCGATGCAGCGCGAGGGAGTAAAACTGCCGCTCGATCTGGAATATTCCGATCTGCACGTGCATCAGTCCGAGTATCAGAGCTCGTGC
>DATLBY010000451.1:0-7945 GCA_035526665.1 Bryobacteraceae bacterium | reverse complement strand
CCGAGGAGGTCGGCGTCGTATTCGGGAGAGCGAACTGCGCATGATTGAATGCGTTGATGAACTCCGTCCGAAACTGCAGCCTGAGGTTCTCGCGCAGCTGCGTATTCTTGAACGCCGAGATGTCCCAGTTGTCGATACCGTCTCCACGGATTCCGGAGAACCGGGAGGGCATAGTCCGAATGTTGGCGCCTAATTGCCTGGCCGGCGTGCGCTCGAAGCCCGCATCTACGTTGAACCAGCGATCCACGGATCGTTCACTACTCGAGAGCGGGATATCCTTCAGGTTGCCGCGGAAAATGGAGTTGCCGAAGCCCAGCGCCGGTCCGCTCTGATATTGATAAATGGCCTGAACCTGCCAGCCGCCGAATACCGTTGCCGCAGTACCCGTGCCCAGCAACCGCTTGCCATGACCTATGGGCAATTCCCATAAACCGCTGGCGACCACGCGGTGGGTGCGGTCCTGATCGGAAATAACGCGCTCCGGTAGGGGATCGAAGTCATTCAAATAACCCGTCGCCTCCATGAACTTGGACCAGGTCCAGGAGACATTCACGGTGTAATCGTGCGAGAAGCGTTTCTCCACCCGGGACTGCATCGAGTGGTACCAGGAGTATCCATTGTTATCCTGCATCGTGACGGAAGTAAACTGCGGAAACGGTCGAAGCAATTGCGTCCGCGCCACCGTAGTGCTGGAAAGATTGGTGCGCGGGAGCAACGGATAAAACGGATTGGCGACATTGGCGCTTTGGAAGTCGATGGCGGCCTGATCACGCTCGGGCGAGGTGCTGAAATATTGCGCCGGGACCGGATTCAGCTGCCGTGTAGTCCGTATATTTGAGCCGCGGTTTCCGACGTAGCCAACCTCGAGGACCAGATCCGAAGCAAGTTGCCGTTGCACACTGAGCTGCCAGCGCTGTACATACGGATTGAAGAGCCGCGGGTTGAAGAAAGAAATATTCTGGCCGGCAAACGTGCTCAGGCCTCCAGCCGCGCCGCTTCCCCGGTCGATGCCCTGCGGGAAAGGATTGGCAAGACGGCCGATGAAGCTCTGTCCGTTATCGGTGGATGGAACCAGTGCCGTTGCCGAACTGAAGCCGGATTGAATCACCTGCTGCCGCGAGGTACCTATCAGCTCATTGTAGACTCCGTAGCCGCCGCGGACCACCGTGTTTTCCCGGAATTGATATGAGAATCCAAACCGGGGCATGAAGTTATTTTTGTCGCTGTTCCAGAGCTCACGCGGAGTGCCTGCGAACGTCAGACCTCCCAATACGTTAAAGTTCGCCGGCGCGATCTGCGGTATGGGATTCAAGGCATAGTTGGCGCGGACGGCTTGTTGGATGGGATTGGGCGTGGTGGCGTCGAATCCCATGACCGATCGGTTATAGCGTTCCGTAGGCGCCGTCTCCAGTTCGTAGCGCAGTCCGAGGGAGAGCGTCAGCCGGCGGCTGATACGCCAGTCATCCTGCCAAAACAGTCCGTGAGCCATGTTCTGCATGGCGTACGAATCGTTGCGGTCGATCTGTCCTGCTGTGGGAAGGCCGAGCAGAAAACTGGCTAGGCCTTGACCGAGCGGCGCGACGGGTGAGTTGTCGAGCGGACCGCGCGTCCAGTCGGAACCGAAGTCGATGCGCCCGGAGGATTGACCCAGCGAAAAGTTATTCTCCCGCCAGACGCGGAATGTGTACCCGTATCGCAAACTGTGTGCCCGCACAAGATGGGTCACGTTGAATGAGGCTTCGTGCGTGTCGTTGGTTCGGAGGCTCTTCGAATGATTCCCCAGTTCGCCGTAGCCGGTGACCCGGATATTGGGGAATTTCAACCCGTCAGCCGCCGCGCCGCGGATGGAATTCACAAATCCGGTGCTGAAGCCAAGCGCCGCCAGGTCGAAATCCTGGTTGACCGGTGTGTTGCCCTCGATGAAACGGTTGTAACCGTAACGGGAGTTCAACACCATCGAGGAGTTCACCACATAGACGTCGTCGATGACTCCGCCACGATTGCGCCGTTCGAAGTTTGCGCCCACGGCCTGGTTAAATCGCACGTCGTATTGCTGTTGCCTGTCGTTGCGATCGCCGCGGACGAAGATGCGGTGTTTCTCGGAAAACGTCTGGTCTACGCGGAACAGATGGCTGTGGAACTTGTCCCATTCCGGCCCTGGGGTGGTCCAATTGTTGTTGCCGTCACGCGTGCCGGGCAGGTTGGCGGGAGACCAGAACTCCGCGATCTTCCTGGCCACGGGATCAATCCGGCTCGCCGGGATAATGTTGCCGGGGAAAGGCTGGCGGCTGTAACGTCCGTTCCCGGCGGGTGCGATGGTCGCAGGATCGTATATCTGATACTGAGGGCCGAGCTCCAGCAGCGCGGAGAAGTCACCCTGGCGCTGCGTTGCTGTCGGCACCGCGGTCGTCACTGTTCCCCTGGGATCCGCGCTGTAGATACCTTCGTAGACATATGTCCAGAAGGTTTTGTTGCGGCCATCGTACAGTTTGGGCAGAACCACGGGTCCGGTGCCGCTCGTGCCCCAGCGATTCAGTTTGATGATTGGTTTTTCCTGCCCGGCTCGATTACTGAAGAAACGGTTGGCGTTCAGTACCGGGTTCTGCAGAAAATGATAAGCGGTACCGTGCAGTTGGTTGGTGCCCGATTTAACGCTCACGTTGATACTGGCGCCCGTCCCGAAGCCCTGGGCGGCGTCGAAATTCGCGGTTGAGATTCGAAACTCCTGCACCACATCGGCCGGTGGGATGTAGGCCACGGCCGCCCTTTGATTGTTGGGCGCGCCGTCCATCGTGAACTCGGTGTTCCCGGTCCGTGTTCCATCCGTGGAAATGGCCGATGGGGAGCCCACGTCGAACGGACGTGACCAGCCGCCGGTGGAAAGATTTGTCACCCCCGGAGCGAGTTGCGCGAGCATGATCGGATTCCCGTCTTTCAGCGGAAGCTCGGCGATCCGGCGGGAATCGATGACCTGTCCCATGGACGCGCTGGAGGTTTCCAGCAGTGTGGCGTTGGCGCTGACGTTGACAATCTCACTAACCTGCCCCAGTTCCAAGCGCGCGTTTACCGGAATGCGTTCGCTCACGCGAATTTCCACGTTGCGTTGTTCCATCCGCTTGAATCCGGTGTGCTCGACACGCACTGTATAGGTTCCCGGCAGGAGAAACGGCACCAGGTATTCGCCGTTCTCATTGGTTACGGCGCTACTCTCGACGCCGGAGTTCACGTTCACTACGCGGACTGCCGCGCCCGGCACCACAGCGCCGGCGCTATCGGTAACCGTACCTAAGATCTGTCCTCTCGTGTCTTGCGCGTAGGCGCTCGCCACCAGTGCCAGGCCAAACAACAACAAACGGATCATCTATCCCCCTAGTAGCGGGACTGTATCACAATCCCCGGATCGCGCCGCCCTCTCTGGGTTTCCCGTGTCTCGTACCCTGACGCGGAAATTAGGAACCAGAATAGTACCGGCGGTCTCCTAGTTTACAGGTCGCTTGGGATCCGGCGGAACTTTTGGCCGCAACCTCCGTATTCCTGGTTATGGCGAAGAATGGTAAACACAAGCGCAAATGGGTCGTGTTGTCCGGCATCCTGCTGGCGCTGCTTGCGGGGGCGGGCTTCGCGGTCCGGGCCGCCTTAAAGCCAAATACACAGATCGATTCGTCGAAGCTGGCCGCAATTGAGCGAGGCGACATCGCTCGCTCAGTGGTTGCTACCGGAAGAGTTCAGCCCCGGACCAAGGTCGAAGTGAAGTCGAAAGCGAGTGGCATCGTCAAAAAAGTGTTGGTTGACTATGGGGAGCATGTTCGACAAGGCGCCGTTCTGGTGGAACTGGACAAGGAGGACCTGCAAGCTCGCCTGCGGGAGGCCAACGCCAGTCTTCAGGCGGCCGAAGCGGCCGAGCAGTCCGCCCTCGCGGGACTTGAGCGCAACAAAGTGGAAGCCGAAGGTCCGGACGTTCCCTTCCTGAAAAGTGCCGCCGAGCGCGCGAAAAAGCTTCACCTGCAAGGTCTGATCGCCAGCAACATGCTGGAAGACGCCGACCGGACCTATCAGCTCGCTCTGCACAAGCAGTCTTCCGCCAGCCGTGGAGTGGCCGTCGCACGCGCCGACGTCGCCCGCGCCAAGGCGCAGGTTTCCCAGGCGCGCGCCGCTCTCGAGCGTTCCCAGGAGGATCTTCGCAACTCAACCATCGTGAGTCCGATGGATGGACTTGTTTTGTCCCGCAATGTGGAGGTGGGTGACGCCGTCAGCTCCATCCTGGTGATGGGTTCGCAGGCCACACTCGTGATGACCCTGGGCGACGTCCGCGATGTTTACGTGCTCGGAAAGGTCGACCAGGCCGACATCGGCAAAGTCTATCTTGGCCAGAAAGCTCGAATCGTGGTCGAGTCCTTCAAGGAAAAGAGATTTGAGGGTGAGGTCACCAAGATTTCTCCGCTAGGTCTTGAGAAGGAGAACGTTACTACGTTTGAGGTCCGCGTCTCCATTCGCAACCCCGGCGGCCAGCTGAAAGCCAATATGAGCGCAAATGCCGAGATTCTCCTGCAGGAGAAAAAGAATGTGCTACTGGTGCCGGAGAACGCCGTGATTTACAACCGGGAGCGAAAAGCTTCGGTGGAGGTGCCCGATCCGATCGCCGAAAAAGGACGAAAGAAGGCGCCCGTGGAACTGGGGATCTCCAATGGCGTGAAAACCGAGTTGGTGGCCGGCCTGCCCGAAGGCCAGAAAGTCATCCTGCAGTAAGAGAACTATCCGTGACTTTTAGAGACCTGCTGGTAGATACGATGAGAACGATCTGGGCTCATAAGCTCCGGACCGGCCTCACGATGTTCGGCATTGCCTGGGGCATTGTTTCCATTACGTTGATGGTCGCTGCCGGGGAGGGGCTGCGCGCCGGACAGAAGAAGCAGACCGACAACCTCGGCAAGGACATCCTGATCGTGTTTGCCGGCCGCACCAGCATGCAGGTGGGAGGCGAGCGCGCCGGACGCCGCATTCGGTTCCGGGATACCGACCATGAGGCCATAGCGCCGGAAGCCACCGCCTGTGAGTACGTGCTGCCGGAGATGGGGCAGGGAAATACACCCATTCGCAGCACGCATAACAGTGCATCGCTGCTGGTTACAGCTTCGCTGCCACCCTTCTCGTATATCCGGAGCATCTCGGTCGCTGAGGGACGTTTCTACAACTGGGCGGATCAGGCCGAAGGGCGGCGCGTGGCATTCCTCGGCAGCGACGCACGGAAGCAGCTATTCGGATCGCATCAGGCCGTCGGCGATGTGATTCAGATCGGCGATTTCCCTTACACCGTGGTCGGCGTCATGCAATTCAAAGAGCAGGACTCCAGCTATGACGGGCGCGATGTCAACAAGATCTTTGTTCCCTTCGCCGCGATGATCCGTGATTTTCCGCACGCCACTCCGTCGCCGCCGCACACGATCGATCAGTTGCTGGTCGCCCCCCGCTCGATCGAGGATCACGATGCCTGCAAGTGGCAGCTCTCACGCGCTTTGGGCCGGCTCCACGGGTTTGATCCCGCCGACAAAGAGGCGCTGCCCATGAACGACACCATCGAGCAGACGGCGCGCTTTCAAAAGATGACGGACGGCATGAAGTACTTTCTCGGCGCGGTCGGTGTCACTACGTTATTTCTGGGAGGGATCGGTGTCATGAACGTCATGCTGGTGGCGGTCCGGGAGCGTACGCGCGAGATCGGAGTGCGCAAGGCGGTGGGCGCCAGCGGCAGGTCGATCCTGGTACAGTTTTTTGCGGAAACCATGATTGTCGTCGGCATCAGCGGCGCAATTGGATTGGGGATTGCGTTCGGAATATGCGCGCTCGTTAATCTCCTTCCCATGCCGCCATTCTTTAACGGATTGACACCGACAATCGGCACTTCTCTGCTCTCCTTCGCGCTTCTCGGCCTAGTGGCGCTGGGCTCCGCGATGTATCCGGCCAGCCGCGCGGCAGCCATTGATCCCATTGAAGCGCTCCGGTATGAGGCTGGCGGATGAGGTTCCAGGAGATCCTGCTGCAGGCTTGGGCGGCGTTGAAACGCAACCCTTCTCGCAGCTTTCTCACCATGCTCGGCATCGTTTGGGGAATCGTAGCCGTGACGCTCCTGATTGCTTATGGCGCAGGGTTCCGGCTGGTGCTGGTTACCGGCTTTGAAGCATTCGGAAAGAGCGCCGTGGTCTGCTGGCCGGGCCAGACCAGTATGCAGGCGGGCGGAGAGCGCGCCGGGCGTCCGGTGCGCTTTGAAAAGGCGGATGTGGAGGTGATCCGGCAGGAGGCGCCGCTGGTGAAGCATGCCTGCCTTGAAACGGTTCGCCGCCTGCCGCTTGCCTTCAACGAGCGAGTGGTGAATGGCACGATCCGCGGCGTGTGTCCGGAGTACGGCGAGATTCGCAACGAAGTGCCGAGCGACGGCCGTTGGATCAGTGCCGAGGACAATCAGGAGCGCCGGCGCGTCATCTTTCTTGGCGGCAAGCTGCGCCAGCAACTCTTCAGCGGGCGTCCGGCCGTGGGCGAAACCGTCAACATTAGCGGCGTCCGCTTTACGGTGATCGGCACCATGGATACGAAGCTGCAATTGAGCAACTACTTCACCAGTGACGACCGCTCGGCGTTCATTCCCTATGCCTCCGCGGGCGACCTCTGGGATAACCGCTACGGTAGTGTGCTGGTATTCTCGCCGGTAATGCCGCAGTTCGAGGCAGATTCGATGCGCCAGGTGCGGGCCGCCATCGGCAAACGGCAGAGATTTCAGGCGGCCGACAGGCGCGCCATCCAGATGTTCGGCCGCCAGGAATTCCGGCCGGTGATCGACGGAATCACGATCGGCCTGCAGGCGCTTTTACTGTTCATCGGAGTTCTCACCCTGGGAATCGGCGGCGTGGGGGTGATGAATATCATGCTGGTGTCCGTCAATGAACGGATCCGGGAGATCGGACTTCGCATGGCGCTGGGAGCGCGGCGCAGGCATATCCGCGCGCAATTCCTGTGTGAAGCATTGGCGCTCACCCTGGCCGGAGGCATAATCGGCATCGCTCTCGCCTATCTGCTGGCGTTTTCGGTTGGTACGCTCCCGATGCTTGGATCGATTTTTGACGATGATTCCGGACGCGGCGACCTCCGGCTGAAAATTGATCTGGTCACGGTCGGCATCTCCTGCGGCGTCCTGCTGCTTACGGGAGTCCTCAGCGGCCTGCTGCCTGCCGTGAAAGCGTCCCGCCTCGACCCATCCGAGTCCCTCCGGTACGAATAGCGCGGCGGTGCGAGCTAATCCGCCAGTCCAATGGAGTTAGCATGGTCGAGACGCACTCTAATTTTTGCCTATGAGAAGCCTTCCTGCCTACCTCGCTCTTTTTGGACTCGGATATATCCCCGCGCCGGCGGCCGATTGGTTGAATGACAGGGGAGATCCCCAAAGAAGCGGCTGGCAACAGCGCGAGAGAGGCCTCAGCGCCGCCAGCGCCAGCCAGATGAAGCTCCTTTGGAAGCGCAAGCTGGAGGGACCGGCAGGAATCTCGAACGTACTTACGGCGCCGGTAATGCTGGGTCCGCTGGTGACGCATCGCGGCATTAAAGAACTGGTGTTCGTCGCCGGAGCTTCAAATATGGTTTATGCGGTGGACGCCGATCTCGGTACGCTGTTTTGGCAGCGGTCGCTAAAGATCGTCGTAAGTCCGCCGGATAACTCGAAATCGGGTTGCGGCGCCGGACTTACCACTGCGCCGGCCATCTCCCCCGCGGGCGGTCCCCCGCGCCCCGCCGATCAGGACGAAGGCTTTACGCCGCTGCGGCCCCTTTACGTCGTATCGAGCGATGGAACTCTCCATTCGATACGCCCTTCCGATGGGGCCGACATGGCGCCTGCGCGGAAGTTTGTCCCAGCCGGTACCAATGTCTCCAGCCTCAATGTCGCCGGTGGCTTTGTCTA
>DATLBY010000450.1:0-3712 GCA_035526665.1 Bryobacteraceae bacterium | reverse complement strand
TCGATGCCGGCAAGCCATTTCACCGACGCCACCGCATACCAACCGGGAACAATCACTCGCAAGGGATAGCCATGTTGCACCGGCAGCGGCTCCCCATTCATCGCGTAGGCCAGGAGCACGTCGCACTCCCGCACCTGATCCAGCCGCAAACTGCGTTCAAAATGGATTGGTTCGCTGAGCCCGTCCACCGTTCCGCTGTCGATTCCGCGAAACAGCACCTCTTGCGCCCCGGACTTTACACCGGCCCGGTCCAATACCTCCAACAAGGGTACGCCGGTCCATTCCGCCGTACTCACGGCGCCGAAATTCCACTGCTCCCCGTTGACCTTTGGATCGAGCTGCGACCGCCCGTTGCCGGCGCATTCCAGCGTTACCACTTGCGTGTGTGACGGCATGTTCGCCAGATCCCGCAAGCTGAGGCTCAGGGGACGGTCTACCAGCCCGCCTACATTCAGCCTCCAAACCGCGGGGTCCAGCTTCGGGATTTGGAAGTGATTGCGGACATAGAAACTCGTGTTGGGCATGACAACGCCGCCGATTAGCGCAGGAAGCGAAGTCTCGCAATTCAACGGATGCGCGCGATGCACTACCAGTCCTTGATCGATGGCCCACTGGCAGGCCTCTTCCGGATCGAGTGCCGGCACTCCTCCGTCTAAAGCGAGCGTTGCCGCCCCGCAGCCGCCATTGGACACCACACCGGCGCAGGTCGCCGCCGGATACACGTCCACCTTGCCCGCAAGAGCAAAGGGCTGCAGGAATTGCCGCACCCTCGCCTCGTCATCCGATTCCACGATCATGTACATTGTGTGTTCGCCACGCACGATTGCTTCGCCTTGAATCTCAATACCGTGTTTCCGGACGTTGGGGCGGCTCAAATAGTTGAGCAGGGTCGCTCCCATGTACGGGTCGGTGGCGGGGCACCGCTCGGCATCATGCTGGTGGCGAACAATAAAGAGAGCCATGAATTTTCCCAGTCCTCAAACCGGCTCGCCAGGGACGACGTAGGGAAGCCCGGCCGTCTTCCAGGCGTCGAATCCGCCGGTGAGATTGGCAATATCGTGAAAGCCGGCGCGCCGCAGCAGGCTGGTGGCAATCGAACTCCGGTAGCCGCCTTTGCAGTGCACCACTACAAGTATCGAGGAATCCAGCTCGCCTGTCCGCGACTGCAGTTCCCCCAGCGGAATCCGCACCGATTGGTCGATCACTCCGCCGCTTAATTCTCCCCGCTCACGCACGTCCAGCACAACGGTTCGGTCCGGTTCTTCCTGGCGTAGCTTGCGGCAGTCCTGCACCGAAATCTGGGGAATATACTCGAGCTCCAGGCCGTTTTTGATCCAGCCGGCCACCCCCTCGGCAAGGTATCCCGCCACATTCTCGATTCCGACACGCGCCAGGCGTAATTGCGACTCGCGGACGTGCTCGGGATCCTCTCCGACGATGATGAGGCGCGTATCCAGCCCCAGAATTCGTGCCGCCCAGGAAGCGTACTGCCCGGTGAGTGCGATGTGAACCGACCCCGGCACATGCGCGGCCGCGAACTCCATGGCGGGGCGTGTATCCACTACCACCGCGCCCTCCTTCTGCAGCACTAGAACCTCGGCCGCGCTGAATGCAGCGACCGGCGGCAATTCGGACAATGGCGCCGCACCCCGACGGTTCATATCAACTTCCCGCGCGAAGTACTCCGGGCGCGCGGGAAGATTGTCGGTCAGCAAGTGCACAAATTCCTCACAGGTCCGGGCGAGTAAAGCGTAGTTAGTCTGCCGCTCCCTGCCGATGGTTGAGGAACCTTCCGAACTCATCTGGCGGCCGCAGAGTGACCCTGCGCCATGGGCCGGAAAGATCTCCGTATCGTCCGGAAGCGTCAGCAGCTTCTCATGAATGCTCCGATGCAGGATCGCGGCAAGCTCCTGTGGCGTATGTGTGGCAGAGAGGTCCGGCCGTCCCACGTCACCGACAAAAAGTGTATCCCCGGTGAATACCTTCGACGGCTGGCCGGGCTGGCCCGGATCGGTTGCCAGGATGCAAATGCTCTCTTCTGTGTGTCCGGGAGTCTGGAGGAACCGGAATCGGCACTGTCCTACCTGGAGCTCGTCTCCGTCCTGCACGGCAATGTGAGAGAACTGCGATCCGGACCCTGCGCCGAGATAAATGCGCGCCCCAGTGCGTTCAGCCAGTTCGCGATGGCCCGAGATAAAGTCAGCGTGCAGATGGGTCTCGATGATATGTTCGATCTTCCAGCCATTGCGGGCGGCCGCATCGAGGTAGATATCCACATCACGCTGGGGATCGATGATCGCCGCAACGCCGTTGGAAGCGACGGCGTACGAAGCATGGGCCAGGCAGCCCAGATAGAATCGTTCCATTTGCATAGGTCGTAACCTCTCCTGTACAAAGAAGACGATGTAGCATACCATGTACTGGTCCCGCTCGATACCAGCACGGCCGTTGGCGTCCGACGATGCCACTGGGGGAAAATTGAATCCATAGTCGAGGGATAAGGAGATTAGTTTTATGTCATTGCGGATCAACGACACAGCACCGGATTTCACCGCTCAAACAACGCAAGGTGAAATCACATTTCACAAATGGATCGGCGACGGCTGGGCCATCCTGTTCTCGCACCCGAAGGACTTTACGCCCGTCTGCACCACCGAACTGGGCTACATGGCCGGTCTGGAACCGGAGTTTGCCAAGCGCAATTGCAAGATCATTGGACTAAGCGTCGACCCCGTGGGCAGCCACAGTAAATGGAAGGCGGATATTGAAGAGACGCAGGGCCACGCGGTGAACTACCCAATGATCGGGGATTCCGATCTGAAAGTGGCCAAGCTCTATGACATGCTGCCCGCGGATGCTGGAGAGACGTCTGAGGGCCGCACGGCCGCAACCAACGCAACCGTGCGCACTGTCTTTGTCATCGGGCCCGACAAGAAGATCAAGCTGATGCTCAGCTATCCGATGAGTACGGGAAGGAATTTCGATGAGGTCCTGAGGGTTCTCGATTCGATTCAGCTTACGTCCGCGCACCAGGTGGCGACGCCCGTTAACTGGAAACCGGGGGAGGACGTCATTATCCCGCCGGCGGTCACGGATGAGCAGGCCAAAGAGAAATACCCGGGCGGCTGGAAAACGCTCCGCCCGTATCTGCGAATTGTTCCCCAGCCTAAATAGAGGGAAAGAGCCGCGGGCCCCCGCGGCTCTTCCAATTTAAAAGAGTAGCTTCAGCGCGAATTGGATCACACGTGCCTCGGCGGCACTGGTGATTCTTCCCATGTTGGCGCCCGCCGACAACTGGGTATTCGGGTTCCCGAAGTTCGCATGGTTCAGCACATTAAAAAACTCCGACCGGAACTGAAGCCTTAGATTTTCACGCCCTGGCAGCGGAATATTTTTGAAGAGGCCCAGGTTCGCATTCATCGCCCCGGGGCCGATGAGAGCATTGCGCCCGGTGTTTCCGTATGTTCCCGCTGCGGGAAAGGCGAATGCACTTCGGTTGAACCAGGCAAGCACCTTGTCGTTCTTCGACCGGTCCTCCGGTAACCGCGGATCAGCCACAACGTCGGGCCGCTGATTGGGCGTACCGCTCAGTGCGATGTCCCGCCCGCTTACCACGTTGAACGGCAGGCCTGTCCGCATCGTGAGCAGTCCGTTGATCTGCCAGCTTCCGGCCACCGCGCGCACCACTGCGGGAGCCGCTCCGAATCGCGGT
>DATLBY010000449.1:0-7915 GCA_035526665.1 Bryobacteraceae bacterium | reverse complement strand
GAGTCGGAAACCATCGCGAGGGTTTTTCTCCGTCCGCCGGAAACTTACGTCCGGAATGCAGCCGATCGCCCCGGCCTGGTGCTGGAGCCAACATCTATCCCGGGAGCCTCGCGCGTCGTTTCCGGCGACACGCAAGGCCTGCGCATACAGGACCTTGGGTCCCAGGCCGTTGTCCCGTTTCTCGATCTGCAGCCTGGCCAGCACTTCCTGGATCTCTGTTCCGCGCCGGGCAACAAGACAGCCCAGGCACTCGAAACGGGAGTCGACGGAATCGCTTCCGACATACATCTGCACCGGCTGCGCCACGTAGCCGCACCCAAACGAGTCGTCCTGGACGCTACGGTCCCGCTGCCGTTCCCGCCGGTTTTTGACCGCATCCTGGTGGACGCGCCCTGTACCGGCACAGGCACGTTGGCGCGTAATCCGGAAATCCGTTGGCGGATCAAACCATCCGGCATCACCGGCCTCCAGTGCAGGCAGAAATCGATTCTGGAAAACGCGCTGGCTGTACTCGCACCAGGAGGCCGCCTCGTCTATTCCACGTGCTCGCTGGAGCGTGAAGAGAACGAGGAGGTAGTTGCTTCTCTTGGCGCCCGAGTCCTGGAAATGCACAGGCGCACGCCTGGCATCGACCCGGGCGATGGGTTCTTCATTGCTGTGATAACATCGGACTAAAGCCCAAATGATTGAAATTGTTCCTTCAATCCTGTCGGCAGACTTCGCCCGCTTGGCCGAAGAGGTTCAGCGCGTGGAGCAGGCCGGGGTTACGATGCTGCATGTGGATGTCATGGACGGGCATTTCGTGCCCAACCTGACGTTAGGCCCTCCCGTGGTGAAGTCGCTGCGGAAGGTGACCAAACTCAAACTCGATCTGCACTTAATGATTGAAGATCCGGACACTTACGCACCGGTGTTTATCGCCGCTGGGGCCGACCAGATCTCGGTCCATCAGGAAGTCTGCCGGAACTTGGACCGGACGTTGCGCATGATCCAAAGTGAAGGTGCACGCGCCGGGGTAGTGATTAACCCAGCCACGCCGGTTAGTGTCCTGGAAGAAGTATTGGAAGTGGCGGATTATGTGCTGGTCATGAGTGTAAACCCGGGATTCGGCGCGCAGCGGTTTCTACCGAATGCTTTGCGTAAAATCCGCGCGATCGACCGCCGCCGCCGCGACCTCGGAATTCCCCTCCCCATCGAAGTTGACGGAGGCATCAATATGGATAATCTTGGGGATGTGGTTCGTGCCGGTTGCGATTGGATTGTAGCCGGGTCCAGCATTTTCGATAGTGCCGATGCGGCCGCAACCGTGCGCCGAATGCAACAAATTGTAACGGATGCCGCCCCCGTTTCGGTTTAGAAGCTCTCAAATAGGTCACTTATGTTTCGTTTTAAAAACCTGATATTCCGCCTTGCTATCCTGGCGCTCCTCTGCTCGCTGCCGGGCTATAGCGGCTTTCGCCGCAAGAAGTATGAAAATCCGATTACTAAAGACACCCAGCAGCCCGACAAGGCCCTGTTCGACAAGGCGATCTCCGACCTCGAGCGCAGCCGTTACGAAGTGGCGCGCATCACGCTGCAAACCCTGATGAATACCTACGACACCAGCGAATATCTGGCAAAGGCCAAGCTCGCCTACGCCGACAGCTGGTATCGCGAGGGTGGCACTCATGGGTTGGCGCAGGCCGAGGCCGAATACAAGGACTTCATTCTGTTCTATCCGACCTTGGAAGAGGCTGCGGAAGCCCAGCAGAAGGTCTGCATGATCCACTTCAAACAGATGGAAAAGGCAGACCGGGATATGAGCCAGGCGCTCCGGGCAGAAGATGAATGCCGCAATCTGCTGGTCCAGTTCCCCAACAGCAAGTTCGCGCCGGAAGCTCAGCAGCGGCTGCGGGAAATTCAGGAAGTGATTGCCGAAGGCGAGTACCGCCGGGGCAGCTTTTACCATGCCAAGGGGAGCAATCCGGCCGCCGCAAATCGTCTGCAGGCGCTGACCGATCAATATCCGCTCTATAGCCAAGCCGACCAGGCGAACCTGAAACTCGGCGATGCCTTGTCGAAGATGGGACCACGGTACCGGCAGGCGAGCGGCACGGCGTTTGCCCGCATTGTGCGCGAATATCCGCTCAGCCCGCTGGTGGATGATGCGAAGAAACGCTTGACCGCTATGGAAATGCCAATACCGGAGGCGGATCAGGTCGCCTATGCGCGAATGAAATACGAGTTGGAGAACCGGACGAAGGCTCGCGTGGGCAGCTCGGCGCTCGGGCTACTCAAACGAGGTCCGGATGTGCGGATGGCGGCCAAATCCGGCTCGCCGGCTATGACTCCCTTGCGGCCCACGGTTCCGGCTAGTGTTCCCACTGTGACAGCAACGCCTGGTACTCCCGGGTTTGCGGGCGAGGTTACCGCTGCTCCGGTGACTGACACCACGCTGCTGGAGTCGCAGCCGGACGCGCGCAAAACGCCACCCGCGGCGGACGCCGCAACTCCGGCAGGAACGGCGCCGGCCGTCGAGGCGCCGGCGGCCAATGCCGATCAACAGCCTCTCCCCACGAATCGGACAGGCAAGCCGGCCAAGCAGAAAAAACAGAAAAAGAGCAAATCGCAATAGCGGAATTCTGCCGAATGAGCCGAATTCTTCTCGCCGACGACAGCCCGCATGCGCAAAGAATGGGGGAGCGGATCCTCCGTGAGGAAGGCTTTGAGGTAGTAACGGTTACCGACGGTCAGACGGCGCTGATGCGGCTGGCCGATGTAGATCCGGATGTGGTCTTCGCCGATGTCTCGCTGCCGCGGCGCTCCGGCTATGAGATCTGCAGTGAGATCAAGCGCCATCCCCGTCACAGGCACGTGCGCGTCATCCTGACCGCGGGCCTGCTCGAAGCCTTCGATGAGGCGCAGGCGAAATCGGTAAAGTGCGATGGCATACTGAAGAAACCCTTCGAAGCCTCGGTCGTGCTGGAAACGATCAAGCCTCTGATCGCTGCTGCCGCGCTGGACCGCGTGGGCCGATCCGATGGACCAACCGCGCAGGCCGCCGCGGCCAGCGCGCCACCCGCTTCCCCGCTGGTCGCGCAGCCTATCAGCCGGAGCGCCGCCCGCCCAGCTCGTGAGACCATCCGGCCGGTGGCTGCCGTTCCCGTTCGGGTGCTCGCCGCGCCCCCAGAGCCCGAGCCGGCGCCCGTGGACCGCGAGCGGATCCGCGCGGCCGTTGTACTGGCGCTGGACGCCGCGCTGCCGGACATGATTGATAAGATCACCGAGCGCATTCTGATCGCACTCGGCGAATAGCCGTTGATTTCGCCCGCGCCATTGTACAATCAGGCGGAGAGATCAAATTCATGCCTGATAACAGCTTCGACATCGTGTCCAAGATCGACCTGCCGGAGGTTAGCAATGCGATCCAGCAGGCCGACAAGGAACTCCTGACGCGCTTCGATTTAAAGAACTCGAAGTCCTCCATCGAACTCAACGAAAAAGAACAGAAGATTACGCTGGCCAGTCAGGATGAATTCAAGCTCAAAGCCGTGACCGACATTCTGCAACAAAAGCTGGTGAAGCGCGGCGTGCCACTCAAAGGGCTTACCTTTGGACCTCTTATCCCGTCAGCCGGCTCGTCGGTAAAGCAGGAGATCACGCTCCAGCAAGGCATCCCGATCGAGAAGGCCAGAGACATCGTTAAGATCATCAAGGACAGCAAGAAGAAGGTGCAGGCTTCCATTCAGGGGGATCTCGTGCGGGTAAGTGGCAAGGACCGCGATATTCTGCAGGAAATTATGAAGGTCCTGAACGCCACCGACTTCGGCATCGACATGCAGTTCACCAACTACCGGTCCAACTAGGTGGCTCGCAGGATCGAATCCCATAGCATCCCAGGACCCGCCGGCCGCCTGGAAGCCCTCCTGGAGGAGCCGGACGATCAGGAGCCGCGAGAGGCGGCGCTTGTCTGCCACCCGCATCCCCAGCATGGCGGGACCATGCACAACAAAGTGGTTTACCGGCTGGCGCGCGGCCTGCGGCGGTCCGGCTGCGTGGTGCTTAGGTTCAACTATCGCGGCGTGAACCTAAGTGAAGGTGCTTACGATAAGGGGCGTGGAGAATTAGAAGACGCGCGCAACTGCCTGAGCTGGCTACGCGCACGGTATCCTGACCTGCCTTATTCGTTAGCGGGATTTTCCTTTGGGTCACGCATCGTGCTGCAGCTCGCGTGCGAACTGCCCGACGTGCGGCGCGTCATCGCTGTAGGATTCCCAACGACTTACAAGGAACGCAGCTACTTGCAAGGCTGTACACGCAACAAGATTTTTGTGCAGAGCACAAAGGATGAGTTCGGCCCCGTGAGCGAGCTACTGGCGGTGGTCGATGCGCTCGAAAATCCAAAAACCTTGATATGGATTGAGGCCCAGGATCACTTTTTTAAGGGAGCGCTGGAGGTACTCGAAGATTCAATTGCGGGAATTGCGTAATTGGCGCTGCAGTAAGCGCCCCACACGGCCGGCGATCAAATTGGCTACTTTGCCTAGAAGGCCCGGCACATCTTCCGGCTCCACCAGCACGGAACCGTCCGATCGGGGCCCCGAACGCTTGATTTCCGTGGTAATCAGCGCGGTCGCAGGCTTATAGTGCATCATATTGGCGTGCGCGAGCACCTTCAAACCGGCTTCCGGGGACTCCATCTGCAGGTCGCTTAAGACTAGCTGATACTGCTCGCGATCCATTTTTCCGACAGCCTCAGCCGCTGTCGCCGCCGCATCCACACGATAACCACCCGCCTCCAGCACCGTTTGCAAGGTCAACCGGGATGTCGGGTCGTCGTCGACTACAAGTACTCTCGCTAAGTCGAGGCTGGCGCCCCTGGGGCTGCGAGAATTCCTGACCATTCCACTCTCCTCGAATCGTGGCTTGTCCGTTTACCTCTGTGGCAAGCCTGCAACCAGTGTAACCCAAATGGGGGGAATTTCATCCCACCAATTTGGGGCCTTAGTGTCGACAGAAGTAGTTTAGTTGCCGAAGATACGGTTAAAGATCAGGGGTATGTTTTTTAACTGTTTCTCGAGGGAAAACGCGCCGGACAATCGTTCCGGTGTCAGAAATTTTAGAATCTCTGGATCATTTTCTACAGATTGTCGAAAATTGCCCTCCGACTCCCAGGCGGCCATTGCCTTCCCCTGTACGGTCCTGTATGCTGCTTCCCGCGTCATGCCTGCCGCCGCCAGTTCCAGCAGTAGCTGTCCGGAGTAGATAAGCCCGTAAGTGGAGTCCAGGTTGCGGCGCATCCGTTCAGTGTTGACCCGCAATCCGGAAATCAGCCAAGTAGTCTTTGCTAACAGGTAGTCGGTAAGAATTGTGGAATCCGGAAGTATGACCCGCTCCACGGAGGAGTGCGAAATATCCCGCTCATGCCACAGGCTGATGTTTTCGTAAGCGGCCTGGACATTCGAGCGGACCAGCCGTGCCAGACCGCAGATCTGCTCGCAAACAATAGGGTTCCGCTTGTGAGGCATGGCTGAAGAACCTTTTTGACCAGCGGCAAATGGCTCTTCCGCTTCCCGCACCTCGGTGCGCTGCAGATGCCTGATCTCCATCGCTATCTTTTCGAGCAAGGCTGTGACCAGGGCCAGCGCGGACACGTAGGCGGCGTGCAAATCGCGGGAAATGACCTGCGAGGCTACCGGAGCGGGCTTGAGCCCCAACCGGGCACAGATTTTCTCTTCCGCTTCCGGGCCAATGTGGCCGAACGTCCCCACGGCGCCCGATATTTTCCCTACCCGAATGTCTTCGGCGGCAGCTGCAAACCGGGTCGCATTCCGCCGGGCCTCATCGTACCAAAGTGCGAGTTTCAGGCCAAAGGTAATGGGCTCCGCATGCACACCGTGAGTTCTTCCAATCTGGACGGCGTCCTTAAACTCAAAAGCGCGCCGCTGCAGGACTTCCATTAAGTCCTGCAATCCCTTGCCGATCACCGCGGACGCTGCCCGGATCTGCAAGGCCTGCGCCGTGTCTACTACATCATTAGAAGTCATGCCAAAATGGAGCCAGCGAGCGGACTCGGCCTGGCCAGCGGCTGCCATGGTTTCTGCTACGCCTGTAGTAAATGCGATCACATCGTGCTTGACTTCGTTCTCGATTTCGAGAATTCGCTGGACGTTTATGGCGGCGTGGGCGCGCAGGTGCCGCGCGGCTTCGAGAGGAACCTCGCCCAGTTCACCGAGCGCCTCGGAAGCAGCCAGCTCCACTTCGAGCCATTGCTTGTACTTGTTCTCCTCGCCCCAAATGGCGCCCATCTCGGGTCGGGTATATCGCTGGATCATCTATTAATATTGGAACACTTCGGATTGCTTCTTTGGCTCGGCGACCACTAGACGGGCGGCCAAGCCCCGGCTGGTTAAAGCCTGGGAGGCAACCAGCCGGACAATTTCGGGGTGATTGTTGTGCTCACTCAAGTGGCCCAGGACCAGGGTGTGCAGGCAACTGTCCAAACCGTCCCGGATAAAATCGGATACCACCTCGTTGGAAAGATGCCCGTTTCGGCCCATCACGCGCTGCTTCACGGACCAGGGATAAGGGCCCACTTTGAGCATTTCCAGGTCGTGATTCGATTCGAGCACCAGGAAATCACTGCCGCGCAGGTGCATTCGGATGGAGTCGGGAACATAGCCCAGATCGGTCACAATCGACACCTTTATCCCATGCGCGCGAATACTGAAGCCGACCGGGTCCACTGCGTCGTGCGGGATGGTGAACGTATCGATCTCCAGATCCCCAATCCGCAGCCGTTCGCCGGCCTGAAACGTTTCGAGCTTCGGCGTGTACTGATTCCAATCGATGGTGGGCGCTGTCAGGCGCGAGAGGTATACCGGGATGGAAAGCTTGCGAAGAACGGCAATCAGCCCGCAGACATGATCGCCATGCTCGTGGGAGATGACCACGGCATCGAGCTTGTACGGATCCTCCCCAATGGCAGCCAGGCGCTGAAAAATTTCCCGGCGGCTTAAGCCTGCATCGATCAGGATGCGAGTTTTATCCGTCGCAATAAAGGAAGCGTTACCCGAGCTACTACTGGCCAGAACGCAGATTTTAAGGATACAATCCTCCCCCAAACATTCTTACACGAATATGTTTTTCCAGCGCCGCGAAAGGATGAAAAAGCTATTATAGTTCTTCTCGGCCAGGGCGAGCGGATACAATAAAGATTCGATGAAAGCGCGCGTGTACGTCTCTCTAAAACCGTCGGTGCTCGACCCGCAAGGACAGACGATCCGGGCCTCGCTGCAGAGCCACGGCCACTCCACCATCTCAGAGGTTCGCCAGGGAAAGTTCTTCGAAATTTCACTGGCTGCGGAGGGCGACCGGGCCAAGGCAGCTGCCGAGATCGAAGCGATTGCACGGGACGTTCTGGCCAATCCCGTCATCGAAGACTACCGCGTTGAACTGCTCGACTAAGCTTCCTTCGCGGGAGAATTGTGGGGCCTTGGGCCGACTACAATGAACACATGTGTGGAATTGTCGGCTATATCGGCTCGCGCAATGCCGTGCCTATCATTCTGGACGGCCTTCGCAGGCTGGAATACCGCGGCTATGATTCGGCCGGCATTGCGGTCCTGGGCAACGGCGACGGACTGGCGGTTCGCCGCGCCTCAGGCAAGCTCCGCAATCTGGAAGAGGTGATTCGCACCAGTCCGATAGATGGCTCGTACGGCATCGGCCACACACGCTGGGCGACTCACGGGCGGCCGACGGAAGAGAACGCCCATCCGCATCGCGACTGTACCGGCAATCTAGTGGTGGTCCACAACGGAATTGTGGAAAACTATCTTGCCCTCAAACATCAACTGGACGCGGAAGGGCACAAGTTTGTCACCGAAACCGATACTGAGGTGATCGCCCACCTGATTGAGAAGTATTACACCGG
>DATLBY010000448.1:0-3929 GCA_035526665.1 Bryobacteraceae bacterium | reverse complement strand
GAGGCCGGCACGCCGAAGTTAGCGTGATTCAGAATATTAAAGAATTCTGCCCGAAATTCCAGGTTCACGCGTTCCGTCAACGCTGTGTTTTTGACGATTCCCGTGTCCCAGTTAAAGAATCCCGGCCCAAACAGCAGGTTTCGCGCGGAGTTTCCATAGGTGAATTGCCCAGGAACCGCGAAGGCCGTTGGATTAAACCATTGCGTAATAGAGCGGTCTACCGGTTTTGGATCCCCGGTGATATCGGCGCGGCTGCTGGGCCATCCCAGAACAGTGCTGGTAAACGTCACCGAATAGGGTTCGCCTGTGCCGAAGCTGGTGATGCCGGAGAGTTGCCATCCGCCGAACAGTTTATCGGCAATGCCTGACAGCGCGAATTGCCGTCCGTGGCCGAAGGGCAGGTTGTACACGTAGTTAGCAGTGGCCAGATGATGGCGAATGAAATCGGCGTGGCCGCGGTCGAGCGCCGCATTGCGGTTATCGGTCGGTGCACTGATGCCGAAGGGCTGCTCGCCGAAAGCATTGGTGTACTGATATTCGAATTGGAAGCTGAATCCCGCTGAGAATCTGCGTACGGCTCCCAGCTGCAGTTGGTTCGAAATCGTGTTGCGGCCTGACTGATAAATACTGATTGGACCAAAGGGTTGATACGGCCGTCTGGGCTGCACCTGCCCTGCAGCCGGAGGCGGATCGTTGATATTCATCAGCCGCTCGAGTTTTGTCCCCTTCATGCCCACATAAGAAGCGCGGAGTGCAGTATTCGGCAATACTTCGCCCTCCAGTGTGAAGTTCCACTGCTGGAAATAGGGGTTCACGCGATTGCGGTCCACCGCGTTGATATTGGGGTTGGCGGGAATGGTGCCGGTACCTGGGAAGGAATTCGCGAAGGTCAGTGAGGGCACGGTGCCCGGGAGCGGTTCAAACGTCTCCACGGCGCGGAAGGGCGGATTATTCGCCAGGGCCGTGTACCCGATGTAGCCGCCGACTACGCTGTAGAAGATCCCGTAGCTGCTGCGAACCACAAATCGCGAGTTGCCGAAGGGACGATAAGCGAAACCGAGCCGCGGCGCAAAATTGTTCTTGTCCGTATTGAGATAATTTGAAGGACTCAAACCGACGTCCTTGCCGGCGACGATGGGCAAGCTGGCAAAGCGCGGATCACGCTCGCCGCGCAGCAGCACCACTTTGCCGAGTTCCGGATAGAAGTTGGCCAGATCGCCGCGGCCATTGTCGAAAAGACCTTCCATCTCCCAACGGACGCCCAAATTCAGCGTCAGCTTCGACCCGACGTTCCAGTCATCCTGCACGAACGATCCATAACGGCTGTTCTGAGGCTCGACTTCCAGATTCTTGGTGACACGGGTGGTGCCGGAAGAGGCGCCCAGTAGAAAATCGGCGTACGGATGTCCGGAGTAGCGGCCATCGAAGTTGAACTGGCCGCGGGCCGGAGCAGGATTTTGAAAATTGAAAGACGATATCCGCTGCCATTCCACTCCCGCTTTGAGCGAATGCCGGCCCTTGACCCAACTCAGCACTTCGAACAGCTCCCAATTGCGCTGCCGGTCTCCGGACCCGGGTTGATCGAAGAAGCCGCGAAACCCTGTGATGTTCACTACGGGTAATCCCCCCAGGTTCTCCACCGGCGGAATAAGCCCGGTGATGAACTTACTGGGATCCAGAGTAAGGTTCTGCGGCGTTCTGAAGTAGTTGATGTGGGTTAAGCCGAAGCGAACTTCGTTAATCAGCGACGGAGTGACCAGGCGGGTGTAGGATGCCTGCGTGTTGCGGGCGGCCGATCCAAATCCGGCCCAATTCCCGAACTTGTCCGTGGCGCCGCCTACAGCCGAAACGAAGGGACCGTTGTCGGCGCGAAAGAAACGTCCCGTGATCCGGTCCTTCGAGGTCGCCTGCGCGTCGATCCGGATCGAGTACCGGTCATTGCTTTCGCGCGTCGGAGAATTGTAGGTGAAGTTGTTGCCGAGCCCGGCGGCTGCGGTGGTCGCCGTATTGGGCTCGGACGTATATTTCAACAGCTCCTGCGCCACCGGGCTGATGCGGTTGGATGGAATCTGGTTATTCAAAAAAGGCTGTCCGTTCAGAGGGTCGCGGATCGCCGCCAACCCCGCGAAGTTGCCGGCCTTCAACGCGGCAGTAGGCATTTGCGTGACGGACGTGACTGCGGCGCGGCGCTTCAAACCCTCATAGGTGCCGAAGTAGAACACTTTGTCTTTTATGATCGGCCCGCCAACCGAACCGCCGAATTCATTGCGGTTGAAGGCTGGCTTGGGTAATCCGGTAGCAAAAAAGTTTTTGGCCGATAAAGCGCGGTTACGGTTGAACGCGAATAAGCTGCCGTGCAGTTCATTGGTTCCCGTCTTGGTAGCAACCACGATCTGCGCGCCGCCACGACCGAACTCGGCCGACGCCGCATTGGTAATCACTTTGAATTCCGCGATGGACTCGAGCGACGGCACGGTGGGCCCCAGGCGCTCATTTCCCACATCGAGGTTGGATATACCATCGATCGTCATATTCGTGGAACCAAACCACGTGGCGCCGGGGACTACAGGATTCTGCTGTCCTCGCTGGATGCCGGGCGCCAGTGAAAGCAGAGAGTAGATATCGCCCCTGCCGTTGAGCGGCATGTTCTCAATCTGGTTCGAATCCACAACGCTGCCCACGGCGGAGGTTTCCGACTGGACGATAGGAGCTGTAGCCTGGACTTCCACAGTGGTGGCGACATCGCCAACGTCCAGCTTCAGGTCAACGCGCGCCGTTTGGTTGACGTTCAATGTAATGTCGCGAACGGACCCGGTCTTGAAACCTTTGCCCGCAACGGTCACGCGATAGACGCCCGGCTCCAGGTTCGTTACCGTGTACTGGCCATCGGATGACGTGGTGGTCATCATCGATATATTGGTTTTTTCGTTGGAGACGGTAACTTCCGCCCCTGGCACCGCCGCACCGGACTGGTCGGTCACCGCGCCGACGATAACTCCCCGGGTAGATTGGGCCCACACACTGGCAGAAGCAAGCGCTGCAAGCAGCAGCACCTTAATGCAAGACATAGTTCCTCCACTGAAGCTAAACGATTGCGTTACTGCCATTATACGTGGAACTTACTACTTCTGCAGCAGGAAGTTACCAACGAACATAGCGTCGATGCCCGAAGAATAGAAGCTGCGGGCGGCATCCCGCGGCGTACATACGAGGGGATCATTGAACAGATTGAAAGAGGTGTTGTAAAGGACCGGCAGCCCGGTCACTCTGCCCGCTTCCTTCAGAAGCCGGTAATACAAAGGGTTGTCACTTTCATCCACGGTGTGCACACGGATCTGGGATTCACCGAGAATGGCGCTGGCGAACGTCTCGCGGTGCTGGGACTTTACTTTGCCGACAGTCGCTAAAAAGCGAGCGTTTGGACCCACGTCAAAGTACTCTCCTGCCAGCTCTACCGGCACGGAAGCCGCGAACTTACGGAACGGCTCGCGGTGCTTGATAAACCTGTTGAGATTCTCGGTCGAGTATGGATTCAAGGGCGAGGCGAGAATGCTGCGGTTGCCCAACGCTCTGGGACCAAACTCCATCCGGCCCTGCATCCACGCCACAATTTTGTGGTCGCTTAGCTGGCGGATGGCTGTTTCTACAATCTCATCGGTAGTCAGAAGATAGCGGAAGCGCAGCTTGCAGTTCTCCAGCACCTGCTTAATCTCTTCGGCCGAGAAGCTGGGCCCCAAACAAAGCTCCGTAAATGCGACCCGTTGCGCTTGCTTGTAGACATTATGCCAGGAATGCAGAACTGCTCCGAGTGCTGTACCGGCGTTGCCCGAAGCAGGCTGCACAAATACCTCGCGGTCCGCTTCCAGGGCGGCGATCAGCAGCGCATTCATTCCCAGACCGCCGGCAAAACACAGCGGACCCGCGGGACC
>DATLBY010000447.1:0-3302 GCA_035526665.1 Bryobacteraceae bacterium | reverse complement strand
ATAGCCTGTCTCGCGAATCGCTTTGAACACGTTGCCGAAGTGAATTTCGCCGGTGCCGGGTTCATGACGTCCAGGAACATCGCCAACGTGGAAGTGATCGATGGCGCTGATATTTCTCCGAATCGTCTCGATAAGGTTTCCCTCCATAATCTGAACGTGGTAGATGTCGAAGAGAATTTTGACAAATGGGCTGGAGACTTCGCGCACTATATCGAATGCCTCGCGTGTGTGATTCAGATAGTAACGGGCGTGGTTATTCCGCGGATTCAACGGTTCCACTTCGGCTAACGTGTTCAGCACTTCAACAATGAGCGTGATTCCGTGCGGTGCGACGATATCGTGCGCGCGCTTGAGCCCTTCCACGATGCTGGCGTGCTGCTTCTCCCGGGGCATACCAGCAATCTGATTTCCTGTTAGCGTCACCAGGCGCGTGGTTTCGAAACGCCGGGCGGCATCCGCGGAAGCCCTGATCTCTGTGAGAAATCCGTCCCGTTCGCCGGGATCGCATAGGCCCATGCCCTTAGGATCCACGCTGCGATTGCCCACCAGGCAGGCGCATTCGAGATGAAGTTGGTTCTTCAGTTTGGTGATATACGCGGGGTCGGCGGCGCGCCAGTCTCCGAATTCAAATCCTTCATAACCAGCCCTGGCGACAAGCTCTATCTGCCGCGCCAGCGACAGTTTCGGGAACATCGGCTCGACTCGTACGGATAGCTTGAATCCGGTGGTTCTGGCCTGCAGGAGTCCGGCGGCGGCAGGAAACTGCAGTAACGTCCGGCGGCGCATCGCAAGTATGATAGCATCGTCGGGCATAGGAGCCGGGAGCTTTTCCCAACATATGAATTTTCGTGCCCCTGCCGCGATCGCATTTGTGGCATTAGCGTCTGTGAGCCAGGCTCAGAGCATACGCGTCATTCGATTTTCCGAGGGCAAGCCTTTCCAGATGGGTAAAGTGACTTCGCGGCGCATCGTGCATCCCGATATGGGAGCAAAGCAGACCACGCTCAATTATTCGATATCGCAGGCCGGATCGGAGTTTTCCCAGCACGTTCACGATAATTCCGACGACACCATCCTGGTGCTGCAAGGACAGATGGATCTACGGCAGGGCGATTCGCGCGTTCCCTACCATGCGGGTCAATGCGCGTTTGTGCCAGCGGGCCAAATCCACGGCACCATCACCACGGGCCCGGGCGACACCATCATGATCAGCTTTCAGACACCGCCCGACCTGGTCCTCTACACCGGGGCTCGTGATTCCTCCAAGCCGGGTGCGGCGCCGCCGAATGGAGTCATCACGCCGGGCGCCGTGAAGACTATCGATTTCGCGGGCACAAACGGCCTTTTCACGCATCCCGGGATGGGGTCGAAGCGTGCCGCCGCCGCTCACCGGAATCTGAAACGGTCGAAGAGTTTCTCTACGGAGGTCGCCGCCGGGGGAGAACAAGTGCTGTTTGTCTGGAAAGGCGCCTTGCGTGTCAAGGACCAGCAGACTACTTACACTGCGGGTGAGAAAGATACCGTTTTCATCACGGGTCCGGCGCGACTTGAGGTGATGGGAGAGGCGGAGGCGACGGAGATAATTCAGGTTCAGGCTCCCCCATCAAGGATGTAGCCGATGCCAGGTAAGTTTTGGAAGTTCCATCTGTGAATCTAAGCCGGCGAACGTTCTGCGCCACAGCTGCGGCCATCGGTAAAGCCGCATCGGGCGACAAGATTCGCGTTGCCATGATTGGTACAGGACACGGTCACGCCGCCAGCAAAGTCCAAGCTTTGCGGATGCTGCCCGAGTACGATTTTGTTGGCATATGCCGGCCCGACGCGGATGAGCCGAACGAAGGTGAGGCGTTTCGCGGCGTTCGCTGGATGCCGATGGCCGAAGTGTTGGGCGACGCATCGATTGAACTCGTCGCCGTAGAATCGTTTCCTGGGCGTAACCTGGCCTACGCGCAGAAATGTGTACGAGCTGGGAAATTCGTACATCTGGATAAGCCGCCGGGCGCCGATCTGCCCGCACTACGCGCGATGCTGAGCGAAGCGGGCGAGCGCAGGCGCGTTGTACAGATGGGATATCAGTGGCGGTACCATCCAGGCATGCAGGCCGCCATGGAAGCTGCGCGCAATGGCTGGCTTGGACAGGTGCATCGGATGCGCTTGTCGATTGATAAACCGATTGGTGCAGAGGAAAGGCAGCAGTTGGCGCGCTTCCGCGGAGGCGTGATGTTTTCGGAAGGATGCCACTTAGTGGACCGCGCCACCGCGCTATTCGGTAAGCCGGCGAAAGTAGCCGGATTTCTCCGCCACGATTCAAAACTGCGGGACGGTCTGGCGGACAACACGCTGGCACTTCTGGAATACGAACAGGCCATGGCGGAGATTTCCGTGGCGGCATTTCAACCTAATGGCGGGCAGTACCGCAGGCTCGAAATTGCCGGCAGCAATGGCGTGGCTCTAGTGCAGCCGTTCGCTCCGCTGCGCCTGATGGTCGATCTCAAAGAGGCGGCTGGACCTTACAAGTCAGGAGGGCAGACACTGCAGCCGGCGGCGCCGCCGGGTCCGGCCTATGCGCCCGACTTCCAGGAAATGGCCCGAATTATCCGCAAAGGAGAAATGCCGTCTTACTCTCCGCAACACGATCTCATCACGCAGGAGACTCTGCTCCTGGCGTGCAACATGCTTGGATGACATCAGCCTGCGACCGACGGAAGGATCAAAATGGACCGACGCAATTTTCTTCAACAGACCGGTGCAGTAATGCTTACTTCCCTGACGGCGAACGCAGCGATCCCGAAGGTCCGGGCTGGGATGCTCGGGACGGGTCACAGCCATTTCTCCGGCAAGCTAAAGGTCATGATGGAGTCGCCGGATTACGAAATCGCCGGCATTGTCGAGGCCGATCCCGGCGCCAAAGCGCGAATGCAGAACGATCCTCGATACTCTTCCTTCCAGTGGCTGAGTGAAGAGGATCTACTCAAAGATCCGTCCATTCACTTGATTGTGGTCGAATGCCGCGCCTGGGAAGCCGTGCCCTGGGGCAGTAAGGTTATCGCCGCGGGTAAGCATCTGCATCTAGAAAAGCCGCCGGGCAATGAGTGGGGCCCCTTCAAAGACCTGGTGGAGAATGCGCGCAGTAAGAGCTTACTCTTGCAAACCGGCTATCTTTGGCGCTGGCATCAGGGCGTAATGGCGGCCATTGAAGCCGCGCAGAAAGGCTGGCTGGGCGAGGTGTTCATGGTCCGGGGCACCATGAATTCAGACCGTGGACCTCAGGAGCGCGCCACCGAGGCGCACTATCGCGGCGG
>DATLBY010000446.1:0-8864 GCA_035526665.1 Bryobacteraceae bacterium | reverse complement strand
TCCCAGCGCGACCAGCCACTGAAGATGCAGTATCTTGGTACGCACATGCTGCCAATTCTTCTCGCCGCTGTCACACTCAGCTGGATTCCCCCGCAGGATCCCCGCTTCGATACCCATGGCCTTCCCTGGCTCGCTGAAAATAAGGGCGAATTGATTCGCTTGCCAACCCGGCTCAAGGACCAACTGCCGCCCGCCGTCTGGAGCCTGGGCAATTCTCCCAGCGGAGGCCGGATCCGGTTCCGCACCGACTCAACGCGCGTTGCGATCCAGCTCGCCTATCCGTCGCCGCCCAATATGGCCAATATGCATGCCTTCGGACAGACCGGGGTAGATCTTTACGTCGATGGCGTGTACCGCTCTACCGCAATCGCTCCCAAAGATGCCACGCCCGGCACGCCGGTGGAACATGTCTTCTTTGAAAATCTCCCGCGCCAGGAACGGGAGCTGACGATCTACCTACCGCTCTATAAACCGGTGCGGGTGCTCGGGATCGGCTTGGACTCGGATGCCAAGGTCAGTAAGGCGCGGCGCTTCGCCGTTTCCAAACCCGTAGTATTTTATGGCACCTCGATTACCCAGGGCGGTTGCGCCAGCCGCTCCGGACTCAGCTATCAGGCGATCCTCGGGCGCCAGCTCAACATCGATTACGTAAACCTTGGATTTTCCGGGAATGGCAAAGGCGAGCCTGTGGTGGCCGGCATGGTGGCTGAAATCGACGCCTCCGCCTTTGTGCTGGATTTTTCCCAAAACAATCCCACCGTGGAATCGCTGCGCGAAGTTTACGAGCCGTTTCTAACGACACTGCGCAGTAAGTATCCCAAAACTCCGATCATCGCCATCACGGCCATCACTTCATCGCGCGAGACGCCGCGGCTGGATCAGATGAGGCAGCATGTGAGTGATGTAGTGAAGCGCCGCATCGCTGCCGGCGACAGGCTGCTGACCCTGGTGGAAGGACCGGCGCTACTGGGACCAGACCGCCTGGACGGCCTGGTGGATGGCGTTCATCCGAATGACCTGGGGTTCCAATGGATGGCGGACGGACTGGCGCCGCACGTCGCCAACGTCCTAGCGCTGCCGCCGCCCGTGCTAGTGGATGACCGTACTATCTCGACAAGCCTCGATAACGCCAAACAGAAACGGCAAGAGATTATCCGCTACATCTGGGGAGAGGCCGGGTTTCCCCGCACCAAGCCGGCGGCGATTGAGAAGAACGCCGCCAGTCCCGTGAAAGACCTGAAGAATGCCGCCGGCGTGGAGACATTCACGATCCGAATGGACGCAGACCAGGAGAATACGACGCACCACTTTATCCCCAAGCGGAAGAACGGGCGGCTGGTGGTGTTGCAGCACGGACACGCCTGCACCTTCGACGACGCACAGGACCCACGCGGCTACGGGATGGCGAGCGCGATCGACACGCTGCTGGGTGAAGGCTATGGCGTTCTCGCGGCCTACATGCCGCACATGCGTCCGGGGGACTGCCGGACGGTTCCGCACGGTCAAATGTTCGATCTCGCCTTGAAGTCGGGCAGCCAGCTGAAGTTTTTCCTGGAACCGGTGGCCATCAGCCTGAACGAACTGAAGGGCCGCTACAAGGAGATTCACATGGCAGGCCTTTCCGGCGGAGGTTGGACAACCACGCTATATGCGGCGGTGGACCCGAGTATCCGGCTGAGTTTTCCGGTTGCCGGCAGTATTCCCCTGTACTTGCGTACGGGCAGCTCCGTGGGAGACAAAGAGCAGTATCTGGAGGAGTTTTACAGCTTCGCCGGATATCCCGACCTTTATCTGCTAGGCACGGATCGCCCCGGCCGCAGGCAGATTCAGATCCTGAACCGGCATGACGATTGCTGCTTTGGGGAGGCACAACATAAAACGGCCCGTACGGGATTAGCGTACGAGCCGGCAATGCGCGTTTACGAGAAGAAAGTGCAACAAGCCGCCGGTTCACCGGGACGGTTTCGTCTCGAGATCGACGATTCGTCACCCCGCCACATGATCTCAGGCAATGCGGTCCAGATTATGCTACGCGAAATGCAGCAGGCGCGATAGGCCTTACAGGGGGGCCGATTGCAAACCGGCCCCCTCGGTATCAAAAGGCGTAGCGCAGGCCGAGTTGCAGAATGCGGGGGTCGCCGGCTCCCGTGATACGGCCGAAGAGCGCGCTGCTGCGCGTCGCGGTCGGGTTGTTCAGATTGACGCGGTTGAAGACATTAAACCCTTCGGCCCGGAACTCTAATTTGTGAGATTCCGACCAGGGCATGCGGAAGCCCTTGAATATGGACGCGTCGAAGGTGGCGAGACCGGGGCCCGTCATCGTGTTGCGGCCCAATGTGCCAAAGGTGCCGGGAGCGTTGTCGCGGAAGGCATTCTTATCGAAGTAGGCGGCAATCTTCTCACCACGGCTGCGGTCGCCCGGTAAATTGGGATTGGCGACGATGTCAACCCGGTCCTGCCCAATACCGCTATAGGAATTGTCTACGCCCGTGGCAACGGTATAGGGCGCGCCGGTCTGCAGCGCAACAATGCCGTTGGTCTGCCAGTCGCCCAGGACGAAGCGCAGCGGAGATTTGGCGAGCTTCGGAAGCTCGTAATTAAAAGCGGCCGTGAATCGAGCCTTGCGGTGAAAGTTGGACACCGCGTAGTCCTGCTCGATCTGACCATAAGGATGGGTGTTGCCGGCGCCTTCAAAGGCGGTGTTGGAGAGCAGATCCATACTCTTCTGCCAACTGAATCCTGTGAGGAAGCTAAGGCCGCGGCTGAAGCGGCGCTCCAGACTTAGCACCAGCGCGTGATAGTTCGAACGCCCGTAGGTGCCGGCGAAGTTGATCTGGGTAAACTCGCGGCGCGGGCGACGGAGATCGGTGTTCGTGCGATCGGCCCCAGGACCGAAGACGGCCGCATTGAGTTCAGCGGTGTGGAAGAGATTCCTGCCCAGCGATCCCTGATAGGCGACACGGGCGACGGTTGCGCTGCCTAGGCCCTGCTCCACGGTAAAGTTCCACTGATGCGTCGTGGGGAAGTTAAACTTGGGATCGAAACCCACGATGAGGAAGGGGCCGGGAAAGGTCTGGGAGCTCGGGATGGGACGCGCCACCGGAAACGGATTCACGCGGTCCCGATACGGATCGCCCAGGCTGTAGGGAGCGGTGAAATCCACGCGGACGGAGTTCGGCGGGGACGTGACCTGCCGGTTATAAGTCAAGGCCGGCATCTGGTCGTGGAAACGCCCGTAGCCGGCGCGAATGCTGGTTTTGCCATTGCCGAACACATCCAGCGCAAAACCCAGGCGGGGGTCAAAAAGCGTCCAGACAGGATTCACTCCGGATTCGGGCACGCCGGCATCCCCAGCAGCGAGTTGGCCGGGCGGAAGGTTGGGGAAGCGCTGCGAGCGTTTGCCGGCGCGATAGGCCTCTTCGCTGAATTGCGAGAACTGACGCCCCGCGTGATCGGTGAACGGGATGAAGGGATTCCAACGCACACCGAGGTTGAGAGTCAGCCGGCGCGTGACCTTGAAATTGTCTTCGAGATAAAGGCCGTAGAGGTTCCGCAACAGGTTGTTGTAAAGCGTCGTGATCTGAGTGAAGGCGCTCGGTTTCCCATAGAGGAAATCCACCAGATTGTTGCCTGAGTAGCGCCCGCCGAATGTGAATGTCCCATCGGAGTTGAAGTCCTGATCGAGAATGCTCTGCTCGCGCAGAATATCGCCGCCCCAGCTCAATTCATGACGGCCGAAGATGTAGGTCCAGCCGTGCTGCAGGTTGTACTGATTGCGCGGCACGCGATACAGCGCGTTGTAGGAGTTACTGAAGTAGTCGTTGACGCCCAGGCGGAAAGTATCGCCGGTGGACATGATGGGCACCTTGATCCCCAGCGCACGATGGCCCGGAAAATCCGGAGCGTGGGCAATGTTCGAAGCGCGGTTATAGCTCAAGCTGGAACTCGTGAGCAGCGATGGAGACACCGTCCAGGTGTAGTTAAGGACTGCGCTTTGACTCTGCCAGCGGCGCGAAGCGACGGCGGTCAGCACGTTCTTGGGATCGACGATGGTGGGGATCTCGAGCTGATCGTAGAAGTACCGGCCCGACATCTGCTGGTTAGCGCTGAGCAGGTGATCCACCCGCACTATGTATTGATTGTCGGTCTGCTTGTCCGCGCGCTGATAACGCAACAGGCCGTCGGCGGAATTGGGTAGCGGCACCACGTCCAGGATGCGCAAGGCAATGGGATCCAGGTCCGCCGCCGGTATCCGGTTGCCGGCAATAGGAGCTCCGGTACGCGGATTCAATAACTGTGTAGACATTGCGGAGAAGTCACCCAGGCGCTGGGCCGCGGTGGGCGTGATTGCCGTGCTGGTTGCGGGCAAAGACCGCACCTGGGTGCCTTGCCATGAGCCGAAGAAGAAGGTGCGGTTCTGCCGGATGGGTCCGCCCAGAGAAAAGCCGTATTGATTGCGCTTTAGACCGTCATCCCGGGCAGCAAAAAAGTTGCGCGCGTTCATGGCGCCGTTCCGCAAGTACTCAAAAAGACTCCCATGCAGCCGGTTGCTACCCGAGCGGGTGACCACATTCACCACGCCTCCACCCCGGCCCGCGAACTTGGCGCCATAGTTGTTCGTTTGGAAGCTGAATTCCTGAACGGCGTCGGGATTCGGTAGTACATTCGCGACCTCTGTGTAGGGATCTTCGTGGATTCCTCCGTCCAGGACAAACGTGGTGGAATTACCGCGCCCGCCGCTGGCGGAGATGAGTTCTCCGGCGGTCTCGGGCCGGGTAGCCGCCTGGTTGAAGGTGCCGGGAGCGGAAAGCGTGCCGGGTGTAAGGCGTAGCAACTGCATCACATTTCTGCCGTTGAGCGGCAGATCGTTCATCATCTTTTCAGTGATGACGGTATTGAGGGTAGCGCCCCGCGTATCTACCGGGGTAACGGTGCCAGTAACCGTCACGCTTTCCGTGACTGCACCCACCTGCAGGCTGGCGTTCACTGTGGCCTGTTGATCCACCTGCAGCACGACCGACGGAACGGAGTAGACCTGGAAGCCCTCGCGCCTCACCGACACTGAATAGGGGCCGGCGGGTAAGGCCGTGATAGTGTAAAAGCCTTCTTGGTTGGAGCGTGCTTCACGTTCCACGCCGGTGGCAGTATTGCGTACTGTTACCGCGGCATCCGGGACGGCATGGCCGCTTTGATCTTGAACGGAACCGGCGATAGTGGCGGTGGATCGCTGTGAAAAAGCGGGAAGCGCCAGAGCCAGCATTACTAGAGTTGCAAGGTAAAATCGCACACGGATCTCCTTGCGAAACTATAGCAGATGGGGGGTTTTCCGGATATCCGTACCCCGGCGAGGGAGATCGACTGCTTAGAAGTATGCTGGCCGCGGCCGAGCAATCTCGTACAGCGAATCGATTCGCTCCCGATCAATCAATCGTCGAGCCGAAAAACGTGTAGTCCTTCAAACCAAACTCACCGCCGAACCGACAGCACGGCCCCAGCTTGCGACGCCGCGCCGGCTACCGTCGCGCGCACCGGCCAATCCCCGTCCGGGAGCGAAGCCGGAACCTGGATGGCGACCTGGTACAGCGCGACAAAGCCGGGCGCCAATGCCGCCCCAAAGACGGTAGCCGGAATGTTGTTGATGCTCACCACCGGAAGCGTACTGGTGGAAAACGTCCTGTCCGTTGGAAGCTGAACGCCTATAGGCGCCGGCGGAGCAGTGGGCCCGAAGCCCGTCCCCCAAAGAATGACGACTTCGCCGGGCTTTGCCGGGACCGTGGCTGCGCCGGAGAAAGTATTGGCCTTGGCTGCGAAGCTGAAATCCTGCCGTGTGGCGACCGGCTGGTTGGCCGGCCAGAGGAAAAACGCCGGTGAATAGGCACTTATTGTCGCCATGAACTGTTCTCTCCTCCCGGACGCCGTGGTGACGCTAACCTGTACGGGTCCAGGCTCCACGTCTGGAACAACGAGATTGATCTGGTCCGGACTGACATAGTACAAGAACGCCGGCTTACCGCCTATGTTCACGCTGACTCCGCCGAGCGTGACAGGTAACCGTCTATCCACGATGAACTTGTCCCACGTCTCGACCGTCGATGCGAAGACGCACCCTTGCATGGTGGCCCAGGAGTTCGGGGAGATCCCCGGCTGAAAACTGGCGCCGTTTACGATAGACGGCAGACAGACTCCGGCCGAAGGAGATTGGCCCGCTGCGCCTGCTATTTTACGGACGCGCAGGTTGGTAGTGTCGGCAACGTACATGTCGCCGGAGCTATTCAACGCGACGCCGGTAGGATTATTGAGTCCAGCGGTAATCGCAGGCCCGCCATCGCCAGAGAAGCCGCCGATGCCAGTGCCGGCTACTGTCGTAATCACCCCTGCCCGATCCACTTTGCGGATACGATGATTTCCCACATCGGGGATGTAGAGATTGCCCGCGCTGTCGGCAGCCATGCCCATGTGTCCCGAAGTGAGGTTCAGTGAAGCGCTGGTGGCCGGTCCGCCATCGCCGGAGAAGCCCTTGGTTCCGTTGCCGGCAATGGTGTTAATGATGCCTGCGGTATTCACACGGCGAATGCGACTGTTGCCGACGTCGGCGATGTAAATGTTGCCCGCGGCGTCTACCGTGACACCGCTGGGTAGAAAGACCGATGCGCTCGCGGCTGGTCCGCCATCGCCCGAAAAGCCGGAGACCAGAGTGCCCGCCACATTCGTGATGATCCCGGCAGAATTCACCTTGCGGACACGGCTGGCATCCGCGATGTAAAGGTTCCCCGCACTGTCGAGCGCCACGCCAAGGGGACTAGAGAGGGAAGCATTGGTAGCCGGGCCCCCATCGCCTCCGAAGCCCATCGTGCCGTTGCCCGCCACTGTTGTGATGAGTCCCGCTGTATTGACCTTACGAATACGGTTGTTGATGGTGTCCGCGATGTAGACGTTGCCGGCATTGTCCGCTGCCACGCCGCCAGGACTAAAGAGCGAGGCGCTGGCGCCCGGACCGCCATCGCCGGCAAAGGCATAGGCTCCATTACCGGCGAGCGTAGTGATGATGCCGGCTGTGTCTACCTTGAGGACACGATTACCCGCCATGACCGAGATATAGAAATTCCCCGCCCCGTCCACCGCTACCCCATTGGGCCCTAGCGTCGCACTGGTGGCGGGGCCACCCTCCCCGGTGAAGGGGATTGGCCCGAAGCCATTTCCCGCCACCGTAGTGATCACTGCCTGGCTACCGGCAGCGTTGACGTTCAGCGTGACTGGTATTGTCTGCGGCGTATTGCCAGTGCCGCTCGGCGCCAGTGTGACCGCGCCCGTGTAGGCGCCGGGGGCTAGGCCAGAGGGGTTCACGGTGATTGTAAGCGTTGTCCCCACGCTCCCGCTCACGGGACTCACTGACAGCCAGCTGCCGCCGGAAGCAGTGGAGGCGGCCGCACTAAAAATCAAAGAGGCACCGGGACTAAAAATGACGACGGTCTGCCCGGGAGGCAGTGACCCACCGGCCGTGTAAGAGAATGACAGGGCGGCAGGAGTGGCCTGGATGGGCGAGCCGGCCGCGCCGGACGATACCTTGCGAATACGGGCGTTATTGTCATCCGAGATGAATATATTCCCCGCGTTATCAACCGCGACGCCTCGGGGACCGGAAAGCCAGGCGCTGGTGGCCGGCCCGCCATCACCCAGGTTGGGATTGGCTGGCGGAGCGCCGCCCGCAACGGTACTGATATTACCCGCGGTGTTCACTTTCCGGATCCGGCCGCTGCCAGTATCTGCAATGTAGAGATTGCCCTCGTTGTCTACGGCTACAAAGGTCGGTGTCATGCCCGCCCGGGTGGCGGGGCCTCCGTCACCTAAAGAGAGCGGGCTCCCGCTTCCCGCCACAGTCGTGATAATGCCCGCAGTGTCCACCTTCCGGACGCGACCATTACCCGCATCTGCGAAGTAGACGTTTCCCTGCGCGTCGGCGGCCACGCCTTGCGGAAGAAACAGCGCCGCGCTGGTGGCCGGTCCGCCGTCGCCGGAGAAGCCCTGCGCGCCACTCCCAGCCAAGTCGGTGATTACGCCAGCCGGGTCCACTTTACGTATCCGGTGGTTAAGAATATCGGCCAGGTAGAGATTCCCCGCCCCGTCGACTGCGACGTTGGTGGCGTTGATATCCGCCAGAGTGCTGATGACGCCGGCAGGGCTTACTTTCCGTAGACGGGCCCCAGCAATATAGAGGTTTCCTGCCGTGTCCACGGCCACTCCCGAGACCGTGATTTGAGCATTGGTAGCGGGTCCGCCGTCTCCCGATCCAGGAGCGGCGCCTCCGCCGGCGGCAGTCGTGAGAATGCCGGCCGCGCTCACTTTCCATACACGGGCAGCCCTCCCATCGGCAATGTAGAAGTTCCCGGCATTATCCACCGCGACACCGAGCGCATTCCCCATCAGCCGGACGCTGGTGGCGGGACGCCCATTGGCAGCGCTCCCGGTGAGGGTACCGCCGCCGGCCACCGTCGTGATCACGCCGGCCTGACCGCGACAGATGGAAGGTACTGTAGCGGCAATCGAGGCGGCCAGACCGCAGATTGTAATATGGCGCAGGTAAATCGCGCTACAGGTCACCAGACTTCTCATTTTTCGCCTCCCGGCGGCCAGCCTCTGGGCGCCGCCAGCTACCAGGAAATGCGTACCCGAAAGGAAAAACTGCGAAAAAGGCGAACCAGAACTATTTGCTGCCGCTCAGGAACGCGCGCGCCTCGGCCAATTCCGGTCTGGGAGCTTCAGCATGTTCGCCCAGGCGCTGCAAATTGAGAAAGAACGCACGAGCTTTGCTGTCGTCACCAGTCAACCGTGCGGCGCGCGCCGCCCCTACGACGCTATTCCATCGA
>DATLBY010000445.1:0-7733 GCA_035526665.1 Bryobacteraceae bacterium | reverse complement strand
GCGGGCTCCAGTAGCGATTCGGACGTTTCCACGGGAAGTAGCGGGACATTGGCGGGCATCCTGCAGCAGATTACCGGCGAAGATATTTCGGCTCGAAGCGATGAAACCCTCCTCTCCGAGGATCTACACATCGACAGCCTGGGTCGCGTAGAATTGCAATCACGGCTGGAAACCGCGTTCGGACTGCAAATCGGCGACGCGGAATGGGAGCACGTCCGTACGATCGGCGATTTACGGCCGCTGCTGCATCCCGTGGCAGGGATCCAGCCTGAAGTACAGCCAGTGCCCGTGCGAACAGACGAGCACATCTATTACGTCTGGCCCTGGAGTGGGTTCGCTCAACAGATCCGGACGGTTTTTCTGGAGGTCGTCATTCGTCCCCTGGTTTGGTTACTGGCCGCACCGCGGGTGGAATCGCAATTGCCACCGGAGCTGGACCAACGCCTTCTCATCGTGAGCAATCACGTCACCGCCTATGACGCACCTCTCATCCTGTACGGTTTGCCCCGCCGGATGCGCACCCGCGTGGCGGCGGCCATGAGTGGAGAACTGTTGCGGGACCTGCGTGAGGGAAAGAACTTCGGCAGTTCGTTCCTGAACTTCGTGGCTCCAGCTGGCTACTGGCTGATCACCGCGCTCTTAAATGTCTTCCCATTACCCCAGAAGACGGCATTCCGGCAGAGTTTTGAGCATGCGGGGCGAGCGATGGACCGCGGCTATCACGTGCTGGTATTCCCGGAAGGCCGCCGATCCGCCGATGGCAGAATGCAAACGTTTCAAACTGGCGCCGGACTACTCTGGAAGGACTTGCACACTGCCGCTCTGCCTGTTTACCTTGCCGGCCTGGGAGAGCTGAAGAAACAGGGACGAGGATGGTTCCGATCGGGCCACATCGTAGTGCGGGTGGGGCAGCCACTCCAATTCGACCCGTCCATGGAAGCAGCGGAGGCCGCACGATTGCTTCAGGAAGCGGTTGCGAAATTGAGCCGTAATCCGAATGTTTGAAACGCAATTCAGCTTCACCCGTGTTACGTTTTGGTCCCTTTTGAGGTCAGACTATCGGGGGGACGCGATGGGTACGATTTCGACGGCCAGTGCTAGTGACGCAGAGAAACGGGACAACGTAATTCGTCTTGCCTTCGCTGGCGATGCAGCCCGGTTCAAACAGTTCTGCGAGATAGTCCGGGAGGCAGTGCCTGATGCCAAGGCCATCGTATTACGAGGCAGCGCGGTCACGGGGTGCCGCTGGAAGGATGGCGCGCCGTTCGACAGCGACGGCCCCGGCACGAGCGACCTGGACCTGACGCTGGTGGGAAGCGACGTTCTCCGCTACTATTCGGCCGACGGGTATTGGATTCCGGGAATTCATTCGCGCCCCTTGAGCGAGGAAGATCCGGATATCGCTCCCGAGCTGGTTCCACTGAGGGAGCAACTGATGAAGATGGTAGGGCGTCCGGTCAACATCCAGGGCACACGTGACTGGGTGCAGTACTTTCGCGGAGAAATCCTGGAACAGCCGTATGTGACGCTCTGCGGAAGCGTCACGGAATCGTGAGTCTGAGGCTCCTCAGCTACAACATTCGCCTGGGCGGCGTCAACCGCGAGAAGCCCTTATCCGAGGTCATCAGATCCTGCGACCCGGATATTGTGATTCTGCAGGAGGCCGTTCGTCCCGACGTTGTACAGCGTCTCGCCTCACTCTGCGGGATGAAAGCGTGGGCGGCCGATCGTGGGCAATCGCTCGCCTTCCTGAGCCGAATAGAGATCGCGCACCACGCGTGGCGCCATGTGCGGTTTGCACGAAGGCGGTATCTCGAAGTATTGCTGGCCGGATCCAACGTGCGGATTTTCGGAGTGCACCTTGCGGCCGTCCATTCAAACCTGACCGAGTGGCGCCGATCCTATGAACTGAGATCGCTGCTCTCCGGAATTGCGGAGCACCAGCACGGTTTTCATCTCGTTGCGGGCGACTTCAACACACTGGCTCCGGGCGAGCGCCTGCAGTTACGCCGGCTGCCCGCGCGGCTGCGGGCTGTCGTTTGGATGACCGGAGGAACTCTCCGCTGGACCACCATCCGCCTCATGCTGGACGCTGGCTACACCGACGGCTACCGGATGCACCACGAGGATGAAGGATTCACCTTTCCGACATGGGATCCGCACGTGCGGCTCGACTATGCGTTTGTTCCGACGGCTTTCGCTGCCCGGCTGAAGCGCTGCACGGTGGTACGCGATGCTCCCGGACTGCGCGAAGCATCCGATCACTTCCCTTTACTCACGGAAATCGGAGAAGATCTGGTTCGGAAAGCAGAGTAGGGTCGAGCGGGTAGTATGCTACCAGAGCGAGAGGTTACAACCATGGACCGAAGAGATGCGGTGAAGAGTATTGTAAGCGGTCTGGCTACGCTGCCCGCAGCTGCACAGGCGCAACCGGCGCGCCCGCGGCCGAACATTCTCTATCTGCATTCACATGATACAGGACGCCACATCGAGCCGTATGGATACGACGTTTCCACACCGAACCTGCGGAAGTTTGCCGAGGAAGCGGTGCTCTTCAGGCACGCATTTGACGCCGCGCCCACATGCTCGCCATCACGGGCGAGTCTATTGACGGGGCAGTGTCCACACAGCAACGGAATGCTCGGCCTTGCGCACCGCGGATTCGCGCTGAACGACTACCGGCAGCACATCGTGCATACGTTGCGCGGGCAAGCGGGATACCGCTCGACCTTGATTGGCGTACAGCACGTCGCGCAACCGGCCGCTAAGATCGGCTACGACGAAATTGTTCCTATCAAGAACACGCATGCGGCCCACGTGGGACCGGCCGCCGTCCAATGGTTAAAGAACGGACCGAAGCAGCCTTTCTTCCTGGACATCGGTTTCCAGGAGACCCATCGCGAATTCGCCGCGCCCGGACCGAAAGATGATCCACGCTATTGCGTGCCCCCCGAGCCGCTGCCGGATACGCCACAAACGCGCCTGGATATCGCGTCGTTCCATGCAACGGCGCGTATTCTGGACCAAGCCATGGGGGACATCCTGCGGGCCTTGGAGGCCGCCGGTCTGGCGCAGAACACGCTGGTGATCTGCACCACGGACCATGGAATCGCGTTTCCCGAAATGAAGTGCGATCTCAGCCATCACGGTACCGGCGTCATGCTGATGATGCGCGGCCCGGGCGGGTTCTCAGGCGGCAAGGTTTCCGATGCTCTGGTATCGCAGATCGACATTTTTCCCACGGTCTGCGATCTACTTGAGATCGACCATCCCAAGTGGCTGCAGGGGAAATCGATGATGCCGTTGATTCGCGGAACCAGGCAGGAGATAAACGACGAAATCTTCGCGGAAGTGAATTACCATGCGGCCTATGAGCCGAAACGATCCGTGCGGACGAAGCGCTGGAGCTACATGCGCAACTACGATGAACGGCGGCGGCCTGTGTTGCCCAACTGTGATGACGGTCCCAGCAAAGATGTTTGGCTGGAATTCGGATGGCGCGACCGCGTGGTGCCTCCCGAACAGCTTTACGACCTGATCTTCGATCCCGAGGAACGGCGGAATCTGGCTATGGATGCCGCCTTAGGCAAAACGTTGAACGAAATGCGGGGGCGGCTGGACGCTTGGATGCGGCGAACCGGCGATCCTTTGTTGAAGGGTCCCGTAAAAGCTCCCCCGGGCGCCCAGGTGAATGATTCCGACAGCATCTCTCCGCGAGAAAAGACGATCCCGGCCGTCTGATCCAGATGCGGAATATTCTCGTAGTAGGCGGCGGTATCGTCGGCTTGGCGACCGCCTATCGCGCCGGACAACGGTATCCAGACGCGACCATTACTGTTCTGGAAAAAGAGATCGCCGTGGGCCGGCATCAATCCGGGCACAATAGCGGCGTGTTGCATGCCGGCCTGTATTACAAACCGGGGTCAGTAAAAGCACGGCTGGCGGTACAAGGAATCCGCCAGATGATCGCCTTCTGCCAGGAGAATGGAATCGCGCACCAGATCTGCGGCAAGCTTGTGGTGGCGACTGAAGAGGAAGAAATCCCGCGTCTACACGATTTGCTTGATCGCGGCCAGAAAAACGGCCTCACTGGACTACAGCTGCTAACACCCGATCAGATGCGCGAGATCGAGCCGCATGTGGCCGGAATCGCGGCAATCCGTGTCCCGGAAGAGGGAATCGTGGACTATCCGCAGGTCTGCGAGATACTGCGATCGAAAGTACGCGGAAGTGTGGTTCTGAACGCGCGGGTGACGGGACTGCGGCGTGTGGACGGCAAATGGCTGGCGGAGACCACGGCCGGTGAGTTTTCCGGCGACTGGCTCATCAACTGCGCGGGCTTGCATTGCGATCGCGTGGGCGAATTGGCGGGCATCCAGAGAGATCTACGTATTGTGCCGTTTCGCGGCGAGTATTATACGATTCGCCCGGAGCGCGCATACCTGGTGCGCAACCTGATCTATCCCGTACCCGATCCGAAATTTCCGTTCCTCGGGGTCCACTTCACGCGCATGATTCATGGGGGTGTGGAGGCGGGTCCGAATGCCGTCCTGGCATTCGCCCGCGAAGGCTACCGGAAAACCGATATCAATCTGCGGGACTTATTTGATGCCCTGTCGTATCCAGGGCTATGGAACTTTGTCCGCCGGTATCCGAGGATGTGTCTGGCGGAGTTGCGCCGCTCCTTCAGCCGCGAGCTGTTTTGCGCGGCGCTGCAGCGGCTGGTTCCCGAGATCCAACCCGAGGATCTTTCCTCCGGGAGTGCGGGCGTTAGGGCCCAGGCCCTGACATCCCGAGGCGACCTGGTCCAGGATTTCGCAATTGTGGAAAGTGAAGCGGCAGTACACGTGTTGAACGCGCCAAGTCCCGGAGCTACGGCGTCGCTGGCCATCGCGGAAGAGATTGTGTCGCATTTACCAGTTGCACCGCGTACTTGACCAGTGTAGATTTGCCACAGTGCGTCTGCTCCATCTTTTCGGCATCTGTTTCCCCCTGGCGAGCCTTGCCGCTCCCGCATCGGATGAATTTTCGCAATCGCTACGGCCGGTGCTGGCGCAAAATTGCGGGGGATGCCACAGCCCGGACAATCCGAAGAACCGTATCGATTTTCTAAAAGCCGCGACAGCGGAGGATATTGAAAAGAATCGAGGGATGTGGCGCAGCGTTGCGGCACAATTGCGGAACCGGACCATGCCGCCGGTAGCCTCCAAGATCACGGAAGACCAGCGGTTACATATATCGAGCTGGATTACTGATCGTTTACGCACGACGGCGTGCAGCGGCGGGGACTATGCCGGTACGGTCACCGTTCGGCGCCTGAACCGGCGCGAGTATCACAATACACTTCGCGACCTGCTGGGCGTGGATCTGCCTGTGGCGGACATTTTCCCCAGGGACGGGTCGGGCGGCGAGGGCTTTGACACCAATGGCGAAACTCTTTATATTCCGCCCATCCTGATGGAGAAGTATATGGAGGCGGCGCAACAGGTTCTGGACCGCGCCATCATCACGCCGCCGCTGCACCGCGCCTTCCCATCGGCTCAAATGGAGCCGCCACAAGCGAGCGTGAAGCCCGGACGGATCTTATCCGCGGGCCAGGAGGTCTCAGCAACGCTGCCGATCTTCCTTGAAGGGCAGTATGACCTGCGCGTGTCCGTGGAGCGTCCGCGCGAAAACCCCTTCCAGATGGAGGTGAAGGTAGATGGCCTCCCTGCAGGCTCTTTGACATTTCAGAAGGACGCCAACGGCGGCCCGACGACGCGCGCGCAGGTCTTCCGTCTGTCCCGCGGGGCTCATACGATTTCGGTGAAAGCCGGTGAATTCCCTGTTGATATGTACAGCTTGACCGTAGAGCAGCGTCAACCCGAGCCCTCGGCGGAGAAGCGAGCGGTGCACTTTCGTCTGTTTGGCATGGAACCGGGAAAGGCGCCGCTGCAGCCTCGGAAAGCCGCTGACCGCCTGCTCAGCGAGTTTATGGCGAAGGCCTACCGGCGACCCGTAACCCGCGCCGAAGTGGACCGCGTACTGGCGCTGTATGACCGGACGATGGAGCGCGGCGATGCCTACGAAGAATCAGTGAAGCTGGCTCTGAAGGCCGTGCTCGTGTCTCCGAATTTTCTGTTTCGCAACGAAGAGGGATCCGGGAAGCCGGGGATTCATCCACTTGGCCAGCACGAATTAGCGTCCCGGCTCTCGTACTTTCTGTGGTCGACGATGCCCGATGAAGAACTGCGGCGGCTGGCGGCAGAAGGGAAACTGCAGGACGCCAAGGTACTCAGCGCGCAGGTCGAGCGTATGCTGGACGACCCGCGGTCCCGATCGTTCGCGGACGCCTTCATGGGCCAGTGGATCGGAACCGAAGATGTGGGCGGGCGCGTGGTTCCGCTGCTGACCGAGCTCCAGCATTTTTATACGCCGGAAGTGGCGGCCGATCTGCGCGAGCAGCCCGTGCTGATGTTCCATCACATCCTAAGCGAGAATCGAAGCCTGCTGGATTTACTGGATGCCGGCTACACTTTCCTGACAGGGCGCCTGGTGAAGTTCTATGAAATGGAGAGTTCGTTTCCACGCATAGAAGGTGATCTATTCCAGCGCGTGCAGTGGCCGGACAAACGCCGCGGCGGCCTCTTTGGATTGGGGGCGGTTCTCGCCATGACGTCGCATTACAAGCAGACCAGCCCGGTGCTGCGCGGCGCGTGGGTACTCGATGCCTTGCTGGGGACGCCGGTTCCACCGCCTCCACCCGACGTGCCGCCGCTCGAACGCAGGGACAAAACCCGGCCGCTCACCATCCGGCAGACAGTAGAGAAACATCGGGCCGACCCGGCGTGCTCGGCATGCCACAAGCTCATGGACCCGATTGGCTTCGCGCTGGAAAATTTTGACTGGATGGGGCGCTGGCGCGATAAGGAGGATAACGGCCAGCCGATCGACGCCAGCGGCGAGCTCCCCAGCGGAGAGAAGTTCAACGGACCGGTCGAATTGCGCCAGGCGCTGCTGGGCCGCAAAGACGAGTTTCTGCGTCACGTGGCAGCGAAGACGCTCGGGTACGCGCTGGGACGCCGGCTGGAAGATGCCGATCAGTGTACCGTTCAACAGCTGGTCGATAGTCTACAGAAAATCAATTACGGCGCCCGGATGCTGATCCATAATGTAGTGCTGAGCATTCCTTTCCGAAACAGCCAGGGGGGCCTTTCACCCGTGGAGCCGCCTCCGCCCCGGACGCGAAAGCGCCCGCGTCCACCCGAGGAGAAGTAGCAGTGATAGGCTAATCAGTAGTCGAAGCGGGGACTAACATGTTCAAGCCGATCTCCCGAAGAACGCTTTTGCGCGGCGCCGGCGCGGCTCTGTCGCTTCCCTGGCTGGAGGCGATGTCCTCGGCAGCGCCCACCGGCGGACCGCACAGGCTTTCCGAGCCTCCGCTCCGCACGGCGTTCATGTTCATGCCGAATGGCGTACGGCCGGACTACTGGACGCCGCCGGGCGATGGAGAGGACTACGAGTTCACACCTCACCTGAAACCGCTGGAGAGTCTCAAGAGCGAGTTCCTGCTGCTGGAAAATCTCTGGCATAAGAACACCACCGGCCGCAACGGACACTGGCCGAAGGTTCCGGCGTGGCTCTCCGGCGGCTATGTGCAGCGGTCCACGCGGGATCTGGATTCTGGCGGCACTTCACTGGATCAGCTTGCGGCCCAAAAGCTGGGTGCGAATACTCCGCTGCCGACTTTTGAA
>DATLBY010000444.1:0-7230 GCA_035526665.1 Bryobacteraceae bacterium | reverse complement strand
GAATCGAGGGTTTGCGCTTTCAGGAAACCGGCTGCTGCTGGCGACGATCGACGCTCATCTGCTGGCGCTGGATAAGCGAACCGGTCAACTGCTGTGGGACACCACCATCGCGGATTATACAAAGGGCTACAGTGGGACCGGCGCGCCCCAGATTGTCAAGGACAAGGTGATTGTAGGAGCCGGTGGCGCGGAATTCGCCAATCGCGGCTTCATTGACGCGTATTCGATCGCGACGGGCGAAAGGCTGTGGCGCACCTGGACGATTGCGGGTCCGGGCGAGCGGGGCTCGGAAAGCTGGTCAGATGGAAACGATGCCTGGAAGCGCGGCGGCGGGTCCACCTGGGTGACGGGATCTTATGATCCCGAACTGAACCTACTGTATTGGGGCACCGGCAACCCGGCGCCGGATATGAATGACAGCCAGCGTCCTGGAGACAACCTTTACAGCAACTCCATGCTGGCGCTGGATCCCGACACCGGCAAGATGAAATGGTATTTCCAGTTCACTCCCCACGACGTGCACGACTGGGATGGAGTGAACGAACCGGTGTTAGCCGACGTGCTGGTGAATGGCGTTCCGCGCAAGCTGCTGCTGCAGGCAAATCGCAATGGATTTCTGTATGCGCTCGATCGTGTCAACGGAAAATTCGTTTACGGCGTGCCGTTCGTCAAGCAGACGTGGGCTAAAAAGCTGGATGCAAATGGACGGCCGGTCCTGGAACCGGACATGGAGCCAACGAAGGAAGGGAGGCCGGTGTGTCCGGGGCTGGGTGGAGGGAAAAATTGGAATCACATGGCGTTCAGCCCTCAGACCGGCATGGTATATGTTCCCTCCAAGGAGAGTTGCGACCTGTTTTTCGTGGAAGATCTCGGGGAGCCCACCCCGTTCTATATGTGGATGGCGGGCACTACCGAGTCCGATCCCAATCAGCCGGGTTGGGGAGCCTTCCGAGCCTTCGACGCGGCCTCCGGGAAGCTAGCCTGGGAGTTTAAGATGTTGGAGCCGCAAAGCGGGTCGGCGCTGGCGACGGGTGGTGACCTGGTGTTTCTGGGTGACGGATTCGGCTATTTCATCGCCTTCGATGCGCGTAGCGGAAAGGTGCTCTGGAAGTTTCAAACCGGGGCCGGAGCACGGGGCAGGGGCGGAATTACGGCTCCCGCCATCACTTACCTGCTGGACGGCAAGCAATATATTGCCGTGGTCGCGGGGACCTCTCTGTTTAGTTTTAAGCTGCCAGACGGAGTGAAGTAGAGTCGCCCGGGTTACCGTTTCGTGTCCCTCTTCAGAACCTCCGAATGATGTTCCTCGACAGCTTCCAGATGCAGGTCTTCTGCTTTTTCGAAAGCTCGCATAATTCCAGCGGCCGGGGCGCCGCACAGCCAGGGATCGAGGGGATGATATTCTTTCCAGCATGCACTCATCGGCTACACTTTCGCGACGAACGTTTTTAGGCATGGCAGGAGCGGCGCTAGCCGCGGGGGCCGGCCCCGAACCGGTGATCGACATCCATCAACACACCAACTACAGCGGCCGCAGCGACCAGGAATTGCTGGCGCATCAGCGCACCATGGGGATCACCAGGACAGTGCTGCTCCCAGCCGGCTCGAAGTTCGGACTTGCGGCCGGCGCGGGCAGAAACGACACGGTGGTTGCGCTGGCACGCGCTAATCCGAAGGAGTACGTTTTCTTCGCCAACGAATTGCCGGATATTCCGGAGACCAAGGCGGTGATTGAGAAGTATCTGAAGGCTGGCGCGATCGGCATTGGCGAACAGAAATTTCATGTCGATTGTGATTCCAAGGCAATGCAACTGATCGCCGATATCGCAAAGGCCCACCGTGTCCCGGTGCTGATGCACTTCCAGCATGAAACCTATAACCTGGCCTTTGAGCGGTTCCATACGATGCTGAAGAAGTATCCGACAGTGAACTTTATCGGGCACGCACAGACCTGGTGGGGAAACATCGATAAGAACCATAAGCAAGAGGTGATGTATCCCAAAGGGCGAGTAACACCCGGCGGCATCACGGACCGGCTGCTGGCGGATTATCCGAATATGTATGGAGATCTTTCGGCTGGGTCGGGGCTTAACGCGCTCTTGCGCGATGAGGACCATGCACGCGAATTTCTGAAGCGGCACCAGAACAAGCTGTTGTACGGCAGCGACTGCAGCGATAAGGAAGGCGCGGGCGATAAGTGTTCCGGATCGCAACAACTGGCGACTGTGCGGCGGCTGGCGCCGGATCCGAAGGCCCTCCGCAAAATGCTGTACGAAAACGCAGCACGCGTGCTGAAAATGTCTTAGCGCCCTCCTCGCGCGGCGTCTATAGGCCGCCGCGCAGATAGGCGATGATATCAGCGAGACCCTGCTTGTTCACGGATTTCTCCAGATCTTCCGGCATCAGCGACACCGAAGAGGCGCGTATCGCGGCAATATTTTTCCGCAGGATGGTTTGATCGCCCTCTTCAGAGCCGCCGCGCAACGTAATAGAGCCTGGGGTTTCGTTGGCGATCACGCCATCGAACATTCGGCCGTCGGTGGTGGTGAGTATGTAGTTCACAAACCTGGGCTCGATCGCATAACTCGGATTTAATATCGACGTGAGTAGCTCTTCTTTCGTCTTGTTATTGATGCCCGAGAGGTCAGGACCCACGCGGCCTCCCTGGCGGCGCGGCATGTGGCACTTGGCGCAGTTATCCTCGAAGGCTTTTTTTCCGCGGCCGACATCGCCTTGCATCGTCAGCACATCGTGGTAGCCGGCGACTACCTTTGCCCGGTCACTGGAAGTGCTCTCGAGTAACTGGCGCGATTTTTGCACGATCGCAGGGTCGGTGTTGTCGTATAGGTGCGAACGCGCGCTTGCGTCCAGGGCGGAGCGTTCCACCTGACCGGCCTCGACGGCGGCGAGGAGCATGGGAACACGATTCTTCTGGGCCAGCATGGCATCGATCGCGTGCTTACGGCTTGCGGGGCTGTACCCACGCCAGTTGTTCAGGATGGTCTTGCCGGCGGCGGGTTCGTCGAATGCAGCTAAAGAATCGACGGCCGCGGATTCAATCTCCGGCTGCGGGTGAGTCTGAATAATCTTCTCCAACACCGGCGCCACCGCGTCAAACCGTCCGCCCCGCAAGGCGCGGATTGCCATGATCCGCTTGGGAGCCGGGGCTCCCTCGGCAACGGCATCCTTGCCGGCCTGGCGCACCAGAGCGGCCAATTCGAAGTAGCGGGACGCTTCCCACGCAGCGTGCTCGACCGGCTCGCTGCTCGAAACCAGCAAACGCATGAGAGCCTGCTCAGCTCCTGGGACCATTAGGTTTCTGGTATTCGCCAGCTTCAGGCCGCGCGTCAGGCCCGTGAGGAATTTGGCGGGGTCGCTCAGTTTCGGGAGAGCTGAGAACCACTGCGAGATCTCGCCTTTATTTTGCCGGGCGCCAATGAGAGCGGAGAGATCCACCAGGATCTCGGGATCGGTCCATCCATCGCCTTTGGCCAGCAGAGCGTGAAAAAACGGGGATGCCATGTCGGCCGCTGAGCTCAGGATGGCCACCCGGAACCAAGGATCGGCAGATCGCTGGTGCGCCAGTTCGGCCAACGCAGGCAGGATACGCCGGTCCTTCAACTCTCCAGCAGTCAGTGCGGCCTGGAACTGCACCTGCGAGTCGGAATCGCCGGTCATCTGCAGAACCGCCGCGGAGAGGGGCTTCGACTGCGCCAAAAACGATTCGCTCAGACGCAGACCTTGCCGCCGGATTCGCGGATCCGAGTCCTTCATCGCCTTCTCTACCTCGGCTACGTCCAATGCGGAAAACGCCTGGAGGAGCCAGAGTGCATGAACCCGAGCTTCGGCTGTGGGCGCGTTGGCCGCCATTTGCTTGAGGTCTGGGATGATCGAGTGGTCCTGGCGTTCCAGCAGAAGGCGCTGCGCCGTGGTGCGGTGCCAGCCATTCGGATTGGCCAAATGCTTTACTAACTGGGCCGAACTCAGGGCTCCAAGACCTGGCTTCAGATCGCCCCGGCGCAACGGATGATTAGGAACAATGCGGTAGATGCGTCCCATGGTGTCGCCGTTGTAGAAGTTGATGTGTTTGCGAATCTCCTCGGGAATGGATTCGGGCGTTTCAATGACTTGCCGGTAAATGTCCGTCAGATAGAGATTGCCGTCCGGCGCATTGGCGAAGTTACAGGGCCGGAACCACACGTCAGTCGATGCCAGGAATTCGACCTTGTCCTTTGCGGGATGCGCCAGAAAGGTTGCGCCATCCGGGCGCAGAGTGTCCCGATGGATCAGGTTTCCGCTGACATCCCCTGTGAAGACGCTGCCGGCGTACTCCTTTGGAAAAGCGTCGCCCGTGTACACGGTCCCGCCGGATGCGGCGGTAAACCAGCCGCCCACGCGCTCGGTGACCTGCAGTTGATTCTCGTTATAGCGCTGCTGGCGGATGGCTGTCCGCTGCTTACGCCATTCCTGAGGCCCGGTCAACGGATACATGGGAGAGGAAGGACGGCCGTGATCGGAGATGTCCTGTGCCATGGCGCGCACTTCGAGCAGAGGAGCACGGGCCAGGTACTTCATGGGAACAACTACATGGCGGATGTGTGTTGTGTTCTGAGAAATGTATTGATTTCCAAAATCGTCGAAGGTGGACCCGAACTGGGCCGGGCCGGATGCGGCTTCCGCTTTCCCGCTCACTGGGTCGAAGCGAAAATCGGTACCGCGGATCAACACCGGCGCCACCTCGGGATGGTCCGGCGAGGTAATGCGGCCATTGGATCCGGAGTTGGAGCAGTAGATCCAGTTGTCGATCACCAGGCGGGGATTGGTAATGCGGGACTCGTGGTTCACCTTGGGGAAGCCCGTATAGAGTACTTTCCGAATGTCCGCCTTGCCATCGCCTGTCTCGTCCTTCATGAAGAGAATGTCGGGCGCGCTGGTGACAATCAATCCGCCCTTCCAGGGAATGATGCCGCTTACGGCCAGGACATTGTCGGCAAAAATAGAGGTGCGATCGATCTTGCCATCGCCGTCGGTATCCTCCAGCAGCCGGATGCGCGAGCGGACGGGCTTGCCAGGAAGGGGGTCGTCGGGGTAATCCATCATTTCGGCGACATACAGCTTGCCGTTCTCATCCCAAACCATTTCGACCGGGCTCATCACATCGGGCTCAGCAGCGAACAGTTCTACGTGAAAGTCTTCACTGAGGCGCATGGACTTGAGCGAATCGCCCGGCGTGAGGGCGCGTTCTTCCGGGTTTTTCTTTCCACAGCCGCAGAGCAGTGCGATCGACAGTACTAGTGTGATTCGAAATGTCATGGATGATAAGCCTATTGTAGGCAGGGCTCTGGCATTTATTGCGCTTCACTCTTGCCGAACCAGCCGCGGTCCCACGGATGGGCCAGCGTGGGCGGGTTTACGTAACGCGCCAACTTGAACCTTATCCGGGCTCCGCAACCCGGCTGGAGGCGCACGTGCATCAGGGACCCGCCGACATTCTGAGTTTTCCCGTCGACCTCGACCGTATCAAACCGGTGCTCGCCGTATCCTCCGGCTTGCACAATCACATCGCGTGGTTGTACCGGATCCACATTCACCAGCACCAGCGTGGCAGCGCCGGCTTCCAGTTTTTCCACCAGCGCTCCCACGTCCTCGGGTAAACCGGCGCGGCGCCGCACAGGATCGAAATAGCGAAACCGGCTGTGGAGTGTCCAGATGCTGTTGTTCGAAAAGTAAGCTCCCATCGTGAGGTTGGCGAGCGCGTGGGTGGACACAGGATTGATGCCGAGCAGATAATCGGCCAGGCGGGTGTCGGCGGTGGTGGGATCGGTTTCGACCTCGCGCATGTTGCTGCGCACGTGGTCGAGACCTGCCTGTAGTGCAGCTACCGGGTAATCGGGATTTTGGCCTTCGAGAAAGCCGATCCAGCCCTCCTTGGGAACCCGTTCCAGATCTTTGCGATCCATCGACCAAAAGTAAATTTCAGTTAGCTTGTCGTGAAACAGGTTGCCGGTGAAGTGGTACCATTCCGGCTTGCCGTTTTGTTTGTAGCCGCGCGGATCGCCGTACATCTGCGGCAACAAAGTTTTTCCGCCGGTTACTTTTTTCTGCGCGTAGATATTGTCCAGCTGCCGCCGGAGCACGCCTACGAAACTCTGGTCACCGGTCAACATGAGCGCGTTTCCAAACCCCGGCCACGCTCCTGCTGTAAATGTGTTGCGATGCGCTATCTCATCCAGTTCTCCGTCGTAAATGGTGAAATTCCAGCCGTAGGTCCCCTTCCACCACTGCCCGCCATACTCGCCGCCCGGCTTTCCGTCGCGGCCCACGTTGGTGGGGATGTTGCCGCCGCAAGCTTCCGTACGCTGCTTCCAGGCCGTCACGTACTCCACCGCCCAATCCTTGTACTTGGCATCCTGGGTGAGCGCGAACGCATTTAAGCCAAGGTTAGTGGTGGCAAGATTCAATGGATGGTCGCCGACGCTGTCGAGGTACTCCCGGCAGTGTGCCAGCATCTTGGGATAGTAGGTTTCCATGTTCAACAGCTTGTTGCGGCCCGCTTTGTTGTGGAGCAGATGAAAGCTGCCGGGAACAGGGTCGCCCACCCAGTCGTATTCGGTTGCCTTCGTCAGCATCGGTCCTTTGCTGCCGGTCCAGAGACTGCGGATCACCTTGTTTTTCGCGTCATAATTCGGAGCCTCGGGATCCTCGCCCATATACATGCCGGCGAACCGTTTCATACGCTCCCGATAGATGCTGTTATTCGGATCGGACAGACCAAGGAACATGAATGCGCGCATGCCTTCACCGGTGTGGAACCAATCGGATTGGGTGACGAACTCCTTGTAGTAAGCTCCGTTCGCCGCCAGTTTGGTGAGCGTCGTGCGCAGTTCGCCGTACTGCTTGTAATGTCCGTCCAATGCTTTTTTATAAAGCGCCAGGACGGAATCGGATCCTCCCATAGCGTGGAGCAGCGTCCAATTGAAGAATGTCTCAATGGCATCGTCCGGCCCATCCAGAGTCCCCCAGCGCGGCGTGTGCAACAGGTATCCTCTGGAGTCCAGATACTTTTCCGCGAAACGTTCGCAGGCAACCGAGTTGGCCCGCAGCAACTGCCGTTCGAACAAGGCCCATGCCGGGGCGGCCATCGGTTTGTCCAGCGTCAAAGAAGGCTCGGCAGCCCGGGCGTTCCCGATGGATAGCGCTATGGTCAGAGGCGCGGCAGCAATAGCAAAG
>DATLBY010000443.1:0-9459 GCA_035526665.1 Bryobacteraceae bacterium | reverse complement strand
GAGGACGGCGGCCACTTTGGTTTCCGGAACCGCCAAACGCGGCTCGGCCAAGGCGATCAGAATGGCAGTGAGCGCCAGTCCCTTCAGCAGCGTTCCCAGCCGCGATTCCCCGCGCCGGTACTGAATCACAATCCAGAGAACGGGCAGGAGAGCAAGCAGCAGAACCCAAGGGCGTTCGAAAGTCATGATGCCTTCCTCCAGGTCCGGCCCAGCGAAGGCGGGCTGGAGGTCGCGCTAGCCGGGGATGTCTTGCCAAACAGCAGCCACTCAATCAGCAGCCCGAGTCCCCCCAAAGCCGCAAGCCAGCGCCACAGATCGCGGGCAATCGCCTCCTGAACACTCGAAGGAATGCCCTGACGGACGGAGACTGGGGTTTTCCAAACCGCATCGCCTACCTCCGGTAGAGTCAATGAGTACACGCGCTCCCGCCCCTCGGTGATGACTCGTATGACGCCCGGGCTGCCGGCGAAGAATCTCAGGCTTTTGCCCTTCAAGGTGAAAGGAAGCTGCTGCTGCGTGTCTGAAATCACCCGTACTTTGCCTGGATCGAGTTCAGTTTCCAATGGCACGGTGACCGCGCCGGTAGTTCCGGCGTTCAGTTCCCAATGGCGGAAGGATTCGGGTTCCAGCCAACCCAGTATGTTTGCGAAAAGCAGAGGCGTGGCAAGCTCATTGCGCAAATCCGATTTTCCCGGATGAAAGCCAAGCATCACCAGGCGCGGCGGGCCCGGACGAGCCAGGATTACCGGACCAGCCTCAACCTCCGCCACGCTGATATCACCGGGCGAGAGCGAATACACGTCGGCTTCGTTTAGGCGCAGCTCTTTTGTCCGCAGGCCCACACCCAACGCGTGGTCTGTCCGCCAGCGTATGATCGGAGCGGCTCTTACACTGGTCCGAAGTTTCACGGGAGATTGATTGGCGGGAGGTTGGATGCAAATGACGCCGGCTGCCGGCATTTGCGCGGGCCGAAAACCATCGAATATGACGATCTGCGCGCCTACTGCCGGATCGTATTCGGAGGGCAGGCGGTAGAGGGCCTGCACCTGGGGATTAGCAGCCAGAACCGGCCGGAGCAGGTCGGGAGCGTCGGTGTATACCGCCACTTGCAGCGTTTTGAGGGCCGGCAATTCGAGCACCGCGCGATTGTCATCCGGCAGGGCATCCTCCAGCAGAAGACGGGCCTCCAGCCAGCCCGCCGCTCGCGTGCGAAACGCGAAGGTGACCTCCTCTTCCTTACCCGGCCCAAGTTGCAATATTCGGCTGGCCATGGGAGCGCCACCGTATTGCAAAGCCACGGGTACGGTGCGGGGGAGAGCGCCGTAATTGCGCACCGAGACGAATACATCCCAGACGGCAGGGTCCTTATCGGAGCGGCGCAAACCAATCTTTCTCAGTCCGCAGTTCTCCGTCACCTGAGAGACAGGAAGCACACGGAGCGGGACGTCGGCGGGAGGTTGGAATCCGCTCTCCTCCTCGAGAACGCGGCCGCCGCTGATGAGTACTACCTCGCCCATGCGCTGCGTATGCAGGCGCTGTACCTGGGTCGCGAAGGAAACCGCCTGCTCCAGATTCAAGGCATCGGCGCCGGGACGCGAAGCGCCGATGGCAGCATCCACCACTCTTCGATTGGATTCGAGTCCAGTGACCGGAGTGGCCAGACCGTCGGCTCGCACCACCATCACGCGATCAGAGGAAGGCAGGGCACGTATATAGCCGCGGGCGGCCTTTTTCGCCTCATCGAGAAGTGTTCCGCGCCCGGAGCGCGCCCCCATCCAGGATGACGTATCGAGCACCAGCACATGATCCCGCGACGATTGTCTGGGCGAACCCCACCGCAGCTGCGCTATAGCGAGCAATAGCAGGGCTAGGCTCAGCAACTGCAGCAGCAGTGACCAGGGCTGCTGTATCCTGCGCCGCTGACGGGCAGAGATCGGTACAGCAGCCTGGACCCAAAATTTCAATGTCGCCACGGTCTGTTTCCTGCGTGCGCGGTTCAGCAGGTAAAGGGTCACCACCAGGGCAGAAATGGCGCTGAAGACCGCAAGGAATTCAGCGAAGCTGAGATTGACGAAAAACATAAGGTGCTACTGCAATCCCCCGGCGCGCATCAGGGGACCGAAGATCGCCTCTTCCAGCGAAGTGTCGCTCCGGAGACCAACGTAACGGCCCCCTCCGCGGTGGGCCACGGTCTGGAGACGGCGGGCGTAGGCGTCAAATGCATCCGTATAAGCGGCGCGAGCGTCGGCATCCAGGTTCATTTCGACCCGATCCCCTGTCTCGGAATCGATCAGCTCCATCTCACCGTCCCAAGGCGGCTCACGATCTTCCGGCGCCCAGACATGCACCAACAAGAGCTCGTGTCCAAAATCGGATAGATATTGGAGAGGCCTTTCGACTTCGCCGTCAGTTAAAAAATCGGAGATTATAATCGTGAGACCAGGCTGCGGATAGGCTCCGGCAAACTGGCGTGACACCTGCAGATAATCAGTCCGGCTCGACAGCTCCAGTTGAGACAGGAAATTTACCGCCGGCATAAACCGGTGGCGCCCACCGCCACAGCGAAATGATTCGGCCAGCTTTTCGGTAAATGGCTGCAGCGTAATGGTATCCAAGCGGACCAGACCAACATAGGAGAGGGCGGCTGCCAGCTTGCGCGCATAATCGAACTTAGAGAGCTCGGCGCCGGTTGCCATGGACTTGCTCACGTCCAACAGCAGCCGCACCGGAATTCTCGGCTCCACCTGGAACATTTTCAGGAACAGCTTTTCCAGCCGCATGTAAGCGCGCCAGTTGACGGCCCGGAGATCATCGCCCTGATGAAAGTGACGATGATCGAGGAACTCCTGGCCGGCGCCGGAGAAGCGCGAGGGATTGCGGCCGCCGACCAGCCCTGGAAACGACTTTTGCCAGTGCAGGGTGAGGCGTTCCAGCTTCTCCAAAAAAGGTTGGCGGATCAGCGGCTCCTGGGCCATAAACCTACGACGCGGCGGCCGTGACGCTGTATACAATTTTGCTTAGCAGCGTTTCCGGAGTCTGCCCATCGGCGTGCGCATCAAAATTGAGAATAATCCGGTGCCGCAAGACCGCGGCGGCTACCGTCCTTAAGTCGTCTGTGCTCAAGTGGAATCTACCATTCATCAGAGCATGGACGCGACCGCACTCCATCAGCGCCTGCGCGCCACGGGGCGAGCTGCCGTAGCGGATATATTTGGTGGCCAGCTCATGCGCGCCCGGGCTGTCAGGCTGTGTGGCCATTACCAGATCCACGGCGTAATCCTGTACGTGAGGCGCAATCATGACATCGCGGCAGACGGCCCGGATGCTTAAAATCCCATCCCGGTCCAGCACTTGGCTGATGCTGGTGTCTTCCAGCTGAATGGTGCGTTCCACAATGGCGCTCAAGTCGGCGCGCGACGGATACTTCACCAGAATCTTCATCAGAAAACGATCCAGCTGGGCTTCAGGCAGGGGATAGGTGCCCTCCATTTCGATCGGGTTCTGCGTCGCCATCACCAGGAACGGAGCGTCCAGCTGGTGAGTGGTGGTGCCGCTGGTGACCGTGTGCTCCTGCATCGCTTCCAGCAGGGCGGATTGCGTTTTGGGCGTAGCGCGATTGATCTCGTCGGCCAGTACAAGATTTGAGAAAATAGGTCCAGGCTGAAAACGAAGCGCCTTGCCGCCGCGGTCGTCCGTTTCGATCATCATGCTGCCCACAATGTCGGCCGGCATCAGGTCGGGCGTGAATTGAATCCGGGAGTACCGCAGATGCAGCACCCGCCCGAGCGTTCGCAGTAAGGTGGTTTTGCCCAGACCAGGCACACCCTCCAGGAGGACATGGCCACCCGCAATTAAACAGATGAGGACTCCGTCCACCACGTCCTGCTGGCCTACGATGATTTTCGCTACTTCATTCCGGACGGTATTGATTCGTGAAACCGCTTGCTTGAGATCTGCCTCTGTGCGCACTTCTTGATTGTAGTGCAAGCTGGAAAGCTAACCAATAAAGAGGATTTTAAGCGCGGCTGGAAGTAGCGACACGCTCACCCATTGCATTGGCAAGGTGGGCGACGATGGACGTCATCTCAAGAAGGGCGTTGCTGGCCTGATTAGAAGAAAAACGGCGGACCACACTATACCAGACCGACATGAGTTTGAAGTCGGCTTTCAGAAGTACCTGTTCAAAGCCCATATCACCTACATTGAACTTGGCAGCGTGCTCCAGTAAGTAGGACAAGAGCCGGTAATCCTGATCGAGCGATCGTTGCAGGGTGTCGAGAGCAGCGGGCTGGGGACCGGACATGAGAGCTGTCCGCGTTTCCAAAAATCGCAACTGGTTTGCTCTGGCAATTTGTGATGCGTAGTCCTTCTTTACCTGTGTGTTAAGAACGATGACGCAGGTATAGCGGAACCAATAAACAAACAGTATGAGAGAAACAGCGATAATAAAAATGCTAGTTAACACGGGACTGAGCTCACTCCCAATAGGTACTTCTCCAATGCCAGTTCTTAGAAGGTTACCACTGTTGATTCCCGAGTACAAGGCCATCCCCCAGTACTAAGTGGTTTTAGTGCCCAAAACCGTATCATTTCCCTATACGAAAGACCATGTTCGTCGCCGTAACCCCGGAAATTGCGCAGCAATCCAGGAAAATTCTTGCGTAGCTGGAAAAAATATAGTCTTTAGTGGAAAAGCCCAGTAACCCGGCAGTCGAATCGACCCACATCGGCTCGCCTTCAAGTTCCAAAAACGTGCCCACGGGGGTCTCATCCAGGGTGACTGTTCCCGGTTCCTCGTCTTTTCCGTACTCCGCCCGAAACTTCTCATAGCGAAAGACTGGACTGTAACCCATCCTACAGAGAATAGCCTCCGTAATTTCGAAATTTCCTGTCTCGGTTTCCAGTTCTTCCCTGCTTTTATGACGTTCCCGTTCCGCTGGACCTTTTAACGTTAGGAGGCAGGCGCCGTTCACCCGGCGCAAGCGCAGGACCCGGTCGGATTTCCTGAGCGCTCCGTCGGGCGAGTCATAGAGTATATTGACCTCGAAGACCCGCTCACGGCGTAAAGAAAACCCGGCGGCTTCAAGGCGGCGCTGTCCGTCGCCGGCGTCGGTCAGCCGAATCTTAATCTCGTTCTCAAGCTGGCCGGGAGCGCTCATTCGCTGCCTTTGTCCTTTTCGGCCTGCTGGATGCGGCACGGCAGGCAGATATCGCCCGATTCCTCGCGGCTGAATAGTTTCGACGTCTTCGGGATCTTCTGCCCGCAACGGTCGCAGTAAAGTTCTCCATCTTTCTGCAAGTGACCTCCTCTGAAGGAAAACTGGCTCTGCAGTGAGTTTAATGGATGCAAGGACGCATGCTATGATGGCCGCAGCTTGACCGCTAGTGCGCGCCCGTAGCTCAGCTGGATAGAGCGACTGGCTTCGAACCAGTAGGCCGGGGGTTCGAGTCCCTCCGGGCGCACCAGGATAACTCCGCTTCCCGACTGAAACCTATAGGCACAGCGCGCTTCATCTTCCAAAGTAGTAGGCTTGGGCCCTGGATGTGCTTCAATAATTGGGTACTTCAAGATGCAGGTCGCCGATCATCTGGAAGTGCTTTTGGTTTTTCGAAACGAGCGTGAGGCCCTGCTCAATAGCAGTCGCGGCGATCAGAGCATCGAATGTTCGCAGGCCGTCCGATTTCGCGTAGCGCTTCAGCAATTCGTAAGCTAACCGCGTAACCTGCGCGCCGAGTTCCGCATGAATAGGATAGCTGTTGATGAGACTGTCAACACTGTTTGCATCACGCTGGTTTCTGGCGCCGACGATAAGCTCATGAGCGGTAATTATCGAGATGGTAATGTCCTCGAGGGAATCCAGATATGTCGCGACGGCGGCATTCCTTCTGGAGACGTCCACCATGACGTCGGTGTCGATCAAGTAACGTTCCATGGCACTTCGCGGCTGTTGCTAGACCCGGGGATTATTCCGTAGTGTGTTCACATACGTAACGCCATCGGTGATGTCATCGCGGTCAGCCCACATGCCGTAAAAGGGAAGGTCTTTAATAGATCGGCCCTTGGGGCGTTGCCCGCTTTCGGCTGGAACATGCACCTCAACAACCGTACCTTCCTTAATTGCTATATCTTCGAGCGGCCGAAAGACGCCGTTCTCGTATTTTGCGGAAATCGTCATAACGTTTGCCTGCACTACCACTTCCCTCGGCAAGCTTCGCTCCCATCGTAGCTTACCTAGCCGAATGCAGTAGCGCTACCATCGCCCTAGGAAAACTGCATGGATGCCGTAGCGAATCTCCCTACTTTAGGTTGCAACCCTCAGCTAACGGAAAGCATTCAATCGATTTGACAAAGCACACCCGCACACAGTTTCCAGAAGTTGAGGAAGCAGGTTTACCGTCCAGCGCGCTGCATATGGCCGGGCTAGATCGTCTATCGTGCCGGCTTGATTTCATAATCGCGGAGCCGGATATCCGGCAAATCGAAGTCGACCGCAGCCCAGGCGGTGACGACGTTCGGAGTGATCGCCAGTTTGGCGGTGGGTACTGCTTCTTGCGGCACTAACCAGCGGCTTCCAGCGCCCTGGTTGGGCATCCCGGAAGCGAGCTGAAAATAGGTCTGCTGCCGGTGGAGCGGTGACAGCCATGTTTCCCGGGGACCTGCCACATCCGGTGCGGCGTCACCCAGCCGGTGGGTCCATTCCGACCCTGTCTCCGGCTGCCAAAGCCGGACGCTGGTTTGTGGAGAAACCGGGGACGGAGATTCGCAGAGAACCTTCAGCATGCTTTGCTGGTAAGAACTCTGCGGCTCGACGAGAGTACTGGAGCAGCGTCCTACCCCTGGTACGTCCTGCGTCACTCCGACCGGCATCCAAGCCGTCTCGCCCAGGCGATGGAAGCTAACTGCAGCCAGCCCTTGCAGCTCCACTGCGCTGTCTTTGATGTCGTCGAATATGGACCGCCGAAGCTGCAGGACCAACCACTTCGGCATGGCGCCGACTGGATAGGGATAGGCATGCAGGTCAAATTTTTCGAACCCGCCGCGGCCTGAGGGAGTTCCAGTCCGGTAATGCCTGCCGCCTGGCGCCGCAAGGTCCACGGTCAGCTCGTCGAACTGAGTGGCGGGTGCACTTGCGATTCCGGAAATGGCGACGGGCAGCGCAATCACGACGAAAGCGGACCGGTTGCGTGAGCCCGGAACCGGAGGAGGCGCCTCATGGCCCGAAGTAGCCAGTTGGATCGAGATACGCCCGTCCAAGGGATGGATCAGCGCCCGGGCGCGCGTGGTAAACGTGGATGGCAGGTATCCGAACAGCAGGCCCGCCGTGACCGCCGCGCTGACACCCACGGTGCGGGCCGCACGCACCCGCCGGCTCGCGTATTGCAGCGCAATGACGGCTGCCGCCGCCAGCCCCAGCACGAGAATAGAAAGGCCCAGCCGCACTTCATTCGGGGGGACCCAGGGGACGTGCATTCGCCCACTGGATCCCGCAAGATAAACGGCGGTGCTACCGAGCAGGATCGCCGCAAACAGAAACTGTCCCGTGTTCCCGAACAGCAGCGCAAGCGCCAGAACGGGCGCGGTGAAGCAGGCGGCCAGCAGCAGTTGCTGATAGAAAAGCTGGGGCAGGCAGCGGTATACATGGAATCCGTGAAGGTGCAGAATCGCGGCGCCGGCCAGAAGAAGCGGGACATGAATGAAGGCAATCGCGAAGAGCACCTTGGAAGCCAGCAGAGAGGACCTGCGGTAGGGCCAGGTAAGCCAGAACTGGCGGTCGCCTACCAACGGCTCCTGCTGCACGACCAAGCCAAGCAGACAGGCCCACGCAAGCGGGAGCAGGATATTCAGCCATCCTTCAGTGGACCCGGCAAGCCAGTCGGCACGCCAACGGTCCACGTGCGCCAGAGCGGCCAGGAGCGCAAGCGTCGCCGCAATCGCCCACCACAGGCGGCGAACGTCTTTCCGGAAGATAGTGAACGACATATACAGGCCCGTCATTTTGACGCCTCCAGCGTTTTAGCCGATTTCGCCAACGCGAGCGCAATGGACCGCAGAGGCATGGCGCGAGCCATTACCTCACGCGGCGCCGGGAATCGCCGGCGAATCTCGGCGGGTGTGCGATCCGCGTCAAAGTGCGAATCGACGAAGCGAACGACGGCGCCCGACTGATCGGGGAGCAACCAGTTCGATGGCAACTCAGTAGGCAGATCCCGAGCCACATCCAGCGTGATCTCAATCTCGCGGAAGCGGTCGAGCAGCGTGCCTATCTCATCCACAAAAGCTAATCTGCCGGCGTTCAGATAAGCAATGTGGGTGGCAAAACTATCAATCTCGGCTAAATCGTGAGAAGCCAGAAATACCGTCGCCTCGGGCGTCCTCGCGAGTATGCTTTCGACGAGCTGCTCACGGACCAACACGTCGAGGCCGCTGAACGGCTCATCCAGCACAATCAACCGAGGGCGGAACGCCAGAGCGGCAGCCAACATTGCTTTCAACCGCATTCCCCGCGACAGCGCGTTCAGCGTGCGATTCAGTGGCAACTCGTATAGCCGTACCAGTTCGGCGGCGTCCTCGTCCCGCCAGTGCGGGTAAAAGTTGCGGGCATATGAGAGGAAGTAGCCGACCGTCATCCAGCCGGGTATCTGCTGGTTTTCGGAGACATAACCGATTTGGGCGAACTGATGGGCGGCCAGCGAGCGCGAATCCGTGCCGACAACTTCGGCCCAGCCCGACGTGGGTGAGTGAATATTCAACACCGTCTTGATGGCCGTAGTCTTGCCGGCTCCGTTCGCACCCATCAGAGTGAAGACGGAGCCCTCCGGCACATCGATTGTTAGATTGTGGAGCGCTTCCACACAAGGGAATACTTTGGTGAGTTGTTCAGTTCGCAGCGGGCTACTCATCGTTTTTCCTCCTTGATTTCCAACAGGCGCCAGTGTTCGTCGATGGCCGCGTGCAGATCCGCAAGCGTGAGATGCAGCCGTTTTGCTTCCACCGTCAACTGCTCCAGCTCACGCCCCAGTAAGCGGCTGCGCTCCGCGCGAGTCGAGGGAGGGGGGCGCACCACCACGGTACCGATTCCGGGCCGGACCTCCAGGAGGCCCTCCGCCGTCAATTGCGCGACTACCTTCTGCGCGGTATTGGCGTGAATCTTCATGGCCTGGCTGAGAACGCGTACGGAGGGAAACGGGTCTCCGGGACGAAGTTGGCCCGAGATCATGGCCTTTTTCGCGGCAAACGCCACTTGCTCGTGCACGGGAATCCCGGGAATGAAGGTAAGCCGGAACGGAATCATGATGAGTCACGCTCCAAGGTCAGCGTCACAGGTGTAGTATGCAACGTGTTACACCACGATGCAAGCCCGAGGTAAAGTCGTGACGTAGCGAGGAACGTAAAACGGGCTAGGTTGGAAGCTCAACCGCGGTACACCGGCCAGCCAGGCGCTTCCGCAGATCCAAGGT
>DATLBY010000442.1:0-31500 GCA_035526665.1 Bryobacteraceae bacterium | reverse complement strand
CAGCTCGAGCGCTACTCGTCTATCGGAGGCAGGAGTCCGGCAGTGATTAAGAAGCTGGCCACTCTGCAGGAAGAGGCGGGGAAGAAAGCAGAAGCAGCGGCGACACTGCAGCGGCTGAACTATATCTACCCGATGGATGACGAGTTGCACCGGCGGCTGGGCGACCTTTGGATGACGACCGGCAACACCTCGGGCGCAATTATGGAGTACGGGGCAGTGGTTGCCGGCAAATCGATCGATCCAGCAACGTCGCATTACAATCTGGCCCGGGCGCTCCGCCTGGCGAATCGCATTAATGACGCAAAAGAACAACTACTCTTAGCACTAGAAGCAGCGCCGGGATACCGGCCGGCACAACGACTCCTACTCGAAATGAATCAATAAATGACAAATCCTTCCATTCCCACATTAGATTCCGCCGAACTGAAACAACGGATTGTGCGGTTCCAGCAGGTCGAAAGCGAGATCGTGCACCAGGTACGCCGCGTCATTATTGGTCAGGAGGAAGTGCTGGAGCAGGTGCTGATCTCCCTGTTCGTCGGTGGGCACTGTTTGATTACCGGACTGCCGGGTACGGCGAAAACGCTGCTGGTCCGGACGATGGCTGATACCTTGGGCCTGGCGTTTAAGCGCATCCAGTTTACGCCCGATCTGATGCCTTCCGACATTACGGGAACCGACATCATCGACGAGGATTCCACCACGGGGCGCCGGGCATGGACCTTTGTACCGGGTCCTATTTTCTGTAATGTGATGCTTGCCGATGAGATCAACCGGACGCCTCCCAAGACGCAGTCGGCGCTGCTTGAGGCGATGCAGGAGCGTTCCTGCACGGTCCGCGGCCACAACTACACGCTGCCCGCTCCGTTTTTTGTGCTGGCGACGCAGAATCCTATCGAGCTCGAAGGCACCTACCCGCTACCGGAAGCGCAGCTCGACCGCTTTCTCTTCAACACGGTGCTCGACTACCTGGCGGCTGAAGACGAGATGAAAGTGATCGGGCTCACCACTACGACGCATGTGGCGCATGCGGATCCGGTCACTACGTCGGAAGAAATTCTGGGATTTCAGCAGCTGGTCCGTATGGTTCCGATCGCCGACTCGGTGGCGCGCTATGCCATCGACCTGGTACGCGCGACGCGGCCGACGGATGCGACCGCGCCGGATTTCGTGAAGAAGTACGTCAACTTTGGCGCCAGTGTACGCGGCGCACAGAACCTGGTGCTGGCATCCAAGGCTCGCGCGCTCATGCGCCGGCGTTATCACGTCACCTATGAAGACATCATCACGCTGATGCCGGCGATCATGCGGCACCGTGTGCTGCTCAATTTCCACGCGGAATCGGACCGGCTGACTCCTGACGACATTCTCAAGCGAGTGCTTGAGGCGATGCCCGCGCCGCGAGAAAAATAATGCAGCGCTTCCTGGATCCCAAAGTCCTGTCGTCCATCTCCGGTCTGGGGCTGATCGCCAAGACCGTGGTGGACGGCTATGTTTCGGGCATGCACCGTTCGCCCGACTTCGGGTTCAGCCAGGAGTTCGCCGAGTATCGAGCTTATTCGGAAGGCGATGATCTGCGGCATGTGGACTGGAACGTGTTCGCGCGTACCGAGCGGACGTACCTGAAACGCTACCGCGGCGAGACGAACACGCAGATTTCCCTTCTCCTGGATGCCAGCAAATCCATGGATTTCGGGTCGCATACCGTCAGCAAGCTCGACTATGCGCGCTACGTGGCGGCGTCCATTGCGTACCTCTCCAATCAGCAGCGCGATGCGGCGGGCATTCTGATATTTGACGATGAGATCCAGAACTACGTGCCTCCATCCTCGCGGCAGGGGCAGTTTGCACGCATGGTGCACGCGATTGAACATGCCGTTCCGGGAACACGGACCGACTTTTCGAAGCCCTTCCTCCATTGCCAGCAGTTTCTCCACCGCCGCGGCGTGATCGTCGTTCTGTCGGATTTTTATGAGGAGCCCGGAAAGGTCATCAAGGCGATGGAGCCGCTCCGTTTCCGCGGCAACGAGGTCGTGCTTTTTCACATCCTCGACCCGCAGGAAATCCGTCCGACCCTGGGCGAGCCGAAGCTGCTGATCGACATGGAGACGAGTGATGCCATGGAGGTCACCCCGGATTACGTGAAACACGACTATCCGGAGAAGATTGACGCGCATATCGCCGCTCTAAAAGAGGCCGCTCAGCGGGCCGGCATGGATTACTTCATGCTCAACACGGCTCGCCCACTGGACGAGGCACTGCGGGAATACTTGACCGTCAGGCAGGGACGAATGTAAATGGGATTCCTCGCCCCCTGGTTTCTGGCAGGCATTGCCGCCGTGGGTCTGCCCATCTATATTCATCTCTTGCGGCAGCACAAGAGCATTCCGCTGCCATTCAGCTCGCTGATGTTTTTTGAGCGGCGAACGCAAAGTTCCATCAAGCACCGGCGGTTGAAGTATCTGCTGCTGCTGGCGCTTCGATTGCTACTTCTCTTGCTGCTGGCGCTCGCCTTTGCAAATCCTTATATCCGAAGGACGGCCGCCCCCGCTTCGGACGGCAGGAAGCTGCTTGTGGTCGCAGTGGACCGATCGTTCAGTATGCGGGCAGGGAACCGGTTCGATACGGCCAAACAGCAGGCCGTGGACACGCTGTCGGAGTTCCGGCCGGGCGACCTGGCTCAAGTGATCGCTTTCGATTCCCATGTGGAGCTATTGACACAGCCGATCGACTCCGTCCCCGAACTCCGGGCCGCTATCCGCTCCATCAGTCAGGGCGATGGGCGCAGCGCCTATGGGGAGATCTCGCGGACACTCCGGTCCATCGGCCAGGCTTCCAAACGTCCGGTGGAGGCGCACGTCTTCAGTGATATGCAACGTTCGTCGCTGCCGTCGCCATTCTCCGAATTGGGATTGGCCGCGAACACTCGCCTGCGATTGCACGCGCCGGCCGAAGCCATGGAGCCGAACTGGTTCGTGGAATCTGTGAAGGCCCCGGCCACCATCTATCAGGCAAAAAAAGTACGCGTACAGGCGACCATTGCCGGAGCAGGGACTCCAGCAGCCGAACGGAAGGTGGAGGTGCTGCTGAATGGACGCACGCTGGATTCCAAACAGGTGAAGGTTCCCGCCAGCGGGCGGATGACAGTTGAGTTTTTCCTCAACGATGCGCCATACGGATTAAATCGTGGAGAAGTACGGATCGCGCCCGGCGATGCTCTAGCCCAAGACGACAAATTCTTTTTTGCGCTGGAACGTAAAGAGGCCGGCCGTGTGCTCTTTGTGCACGAAGCCCGCCAGGGGAATGGCGCGCTCTACTACCGGACTGCGCTCGATTCTGCCCCGAACGCCGCCTTTACTCTGGAAGCCGTCACCACGGACCAGGTTGCCAACATCTCACCGACGAAATACTCTTTCGTAGTCTTATCCGACGTAGCATCGCTTCCCTCGTCCTTCGAGGATTCCCTGAAAAAACACGTGCAGGGCGGCGGATCGGTGCTGATCGCCCTGGGTCCGGTAGCGGCAACCAGGCCGCGCGTGCCCATAGCCGGTGAACCCGTCCTGGAATCCCGGTATGCGGCGCGCGGCGGAGATCGTTTCCAAATGGCGACGTCGCTAGACGCCAGCCACCCGACGATTCATGGCGCGAATCGCATGGACGGCGTTAAGTTTTACCATGCGGTGCGTGTGGACGCCGGCAGTGATCGTGTGATCGCACGCTTGTCGGATCAGACGCCTCTGCTGATCGACAAAAAGATAGGCGAGGGACGTGCGATCGTCTACACGTCGACCTTCGACAACGTCTCCAATGATTTTCCTCTCCATACGTCCTTCGTTCCATTTGCCGAAGAGACGGCAGAGTATTTGAGCGGTATCGGCCAAACACCGTCCAATTATCCGGTCGACTCCTACATGGAATTGCGGACGGCCAAGGATACGGGCGCGAGCGTGGAAGTTCTGGATCCGGACGGCAAGCGCAGTCTGTCGCTACAGGAATCGGCAAGCGCGCAGACGTTTCGGGTGAGCCGCGAAGGCTATTACGAGATTCGCCGTAGCAGCGGCCGGCACGAGATCGCGGCGGTTCACGCCGACCGGCGGGAGTCGGATCTAGGTACCATACCTACAGAGACGCTCGCCCTGTGGCAGGGCGCCGGTCAGGTGAACGGTAACGGCGGCGCTGGTCAGCCATCGGAGCCGAAGCCCTACAGCTTATGGTGGTATTTTGTTTTCGCGCTGTTCCTGGTTGCGCTGCTTGAATCCTGGATTGCAAGCCGCTATCTGGCTGTGGAAAACGAAGTAGTAGCGCGCAAGGAGGCAGCATGAATCCGCTTGAACAGGTGAACAGTTACTTGCACGGTTTGGAAACGCGTCTCCGCTGGACCGCGTTCTCCCGCGGGACTGCACTTACGGCCATCGCTGCTTTAGTGACAACCGTCGGGTTGGTGCTCCTCATCAACTCCCTGGCCTTTTCCGAGCCAAGCCTCCGCGTGGCACGTCTTTTACTGTTTCTCTCGCTGGCATTTGCACTGAGCTTTGGATTGGTCATTCCGCTGCTTCGCATGAACCGGCGGAAAGCCGCCCGGCTGGCGGAACGGTCAGTCCCGGAGTTCAAGGAAAGGCTGCTCACGTTCGCCGAAAGGCAGCAGCAGACCGATCCGTTTCTGGAACTGCTCGCCGCCGACACCATGACTGTTGCCGAGGATGTGGAGCCGCACAGGATTGTACGAAACCGCTGGATATTCGGCTCGCTGTCCGCCGCCGCGGTCGCCGCCGGCACCCTGGTGTGGCTGATTGTTGCCGGTCCCGGATACATGGGTCATGGCGCGTCGCTGCTCTGGGCGGGAACCCCTCGTGCCGGTGTAAACCGGGCGTTCTACGACATCGTGGTGACGCCGGGCAGCCGGACCGTTCGGCGCAAATCCGATCAGTTGGTAGCCGCGCAACTCGTTGGGTTTGAGGCGGGCAAGGTCACGTTGTTTGCGAAATATTTGGGAACCTCTAAGTGGGAGGAGGTTACCATGCAGCCACAACCATCCGGCAGCGGCCGCGAGTTCCTCTTCGCTGGGTTACCGGAAACTGTTCAGTATTTCGTAGAAGCGAAAGGCGTCCGCTCCAAGGAGTATACGCTTAGCGTCATCGATCTGCCCGCCGTTAAAAAAGTTCGCGTTACCTATCATTTCCCGGGCTGGGCTGGACTTAAGGATGTGGTGGAGGAGCGTGGCGGAGATTTGCGCGCCGTGGAAGGCACGCAGGCCGATGTATCCATTCAAACCGATCGCCCTTTGACCAAAGGCGTCCTCCGGCTGGACGACGGCACGCGCATCGATCTGCAGCCGGGGGAAGGGAACTGGCTGACTGCCAGGGTTCCGATTCAAAAGGACGGCATGTATCACATCGCTGCCGTGGAGAAGAACGAAGACGTAAGGATGAGCGAGGATTTCTTTATAGAAGCGCAGAAAGAGAACCCGCCCACCGTCAAAATAATTCGTCCCGGGCGCGATGCAAAGGTGAACCCCATTGAAGAGGTGACGATTGGCGTGCAGGCGGAGGATGATTTCGCGCTCCAGGAAGTGGCCCTGCATTATTCGGTGAACGCGGGTCCGGAGAAAGTGGTGTCTCTGCTGGCGCAGAAGGGCGCAAAGAAGTCGGATGGCGAGACGCTGATTGCCTTGGAGGACTTCAAGCTGGTTCCGGGTGACGTGGTAAGCATATATGCGACCGCGAAAGACGCGAAAACAGTGACGCGCTCCGATATGGCCTTTATCGAGGCGGAGCCTTTCGAGCGCGAATATTCCCAATCCCAGCAAGGGGGCGGTGAGGGCGGCGCAGGCGGCGAGCAGGGAGATCAAACCAAAATTTCACAGCGCCAGAAAGAGATCATTGCCGCAACCTTCAATCAGGTACGCGATAAGACCGGAAACAAGGCCGCCGCCGCGGATAACGCCAAGTTTCTAACGGATGTCCAGTCGAAGCTGCGGGATCAGAGCAAATCACTGGCACGCCGCATGGAGAGCCGGCAGCTTTCCGGTAATAACCAAGAGTTCCAGTCCTTCTCCAAGGATATGCAGCAAGCAGCCGAAGCCATGGGCACAGCCGTGGACAAGTTGAAATCCCAATCGTGGAACGATGCCTTGTCGCCTGAGCAGAAGGCCCTGCAGTACCTTCTCCGCGCCGAAGCTACTTTCCGCCAGATTCAAGTGGCGTTTGGCCGTCAAAAAGGCGGAGGCGGAGGAGGCGGAGGCGCTGCCCGCGATCTGGAAAACTTGTTTGATCTCGAACTGGATACCGAGAAGAATCAATATGAGACCGGTCAGAAATCGAGCGGCGGCGAACAGGGCTCCAAAGATGTAGATGAAGCTCTGCAAAAGCTGGAACAGCTCGCCCGCCGGCAACAGGAGCTGGCACAGCAGCAGGCGCAAAAAAATCAGACTCCTCAGCAGCGCTGGCAACAGGAGATGCTCCGCCGGGAAGCGGAAGAGCTGCAGAAGCGCATGCAGCAGATGGCAAAAGGTAACCAGCAATCTCAGCAGGGGCAACAGGGACAGCAAGGACAACAGGGACAGCAGGGACAACAGGGGCAACAAGGACAGCAAGGACAACAGGGACAGCAGGGACAACAAGGACAGCAGGGCCAACGCGGCCAACAAGGCCAGCCACAGGGACAACAGGGACAGCAGAGCGCCTCCACTCGCGCAGGACAGCAAGGCGCCATCGATCCCCGGTTGCAGCGTGCTATCGAGCAGCTCTCGCGCGCCACCGAGGATATGCGGAAGGCAGCAAGTCCTCAAAATGGCAATCCACAGGAGGGTGCGGCCGAGTCCCGAAGAGCCGCTGACCGCTTAAACGAAGCCAAGAATATGCTGGGCGGATTGCGCCAGCAGGAGTCCGGACAGCAGATGGACGATCTGGTCAAGCGATCGGAAAAGCTTGCCAGCCAGCAGAAGGACTATGTGAAGCGCCTGCAGCAGGCATTCCCTCCGGAAGGCGGAGTGAAACAGCCCGGTCAGACCAACCAGCAGGCAGAAGCTTTGGCTCGCGAGAAAGAGGGAATGGCGAGTGAATTGAAACGTCTGGAAAAGGACATGCAGGACGCCGTTCGCAATCTTGCCGGCGGGCAGCGAAGCGCCTCATCGAAACTCCGCCAGGCGCTGGGGGATGTTCAGCAGAAGGAATTGCAGCTCCGGATGAAGTACGGCGCCGACTGGATCCGCCGGGGTTTGGGATCCTATGTGGGTCCGCGCGAGACTCCGGTGACGCAGGGCTTGGAACAGCTCCACGAGCAGGTGAAACAGGCCCAATCCGCCATAGGTGGCGAAGGCAAGGAAGGGAACAGCGAAGTGGAACGCGCGCTGTCACGCGTGGAGCGCCTGCGTGAACAGATGGAACGAGCTACCGGAAAAGGCAGGCAGCCCGGCAAGAATGGTCAGCCCGGTCAACAAAGCCCGGGACAGCAGGCCGGACAAAATGGACAACAGTCCGGGCAGAATGGGCAACAGCAGGCCGGCCAGCAGGGACAGGGTCAACAGGGAGGCCAGCAAAGCGGCCAGCCGGGCTCACAGGGTCAACAACAGGCGCAGAACGGTAGCGCGAATGGAGACTCGCAGGGCGGCAGCCAACGCGGAGGCAACGCCGGACCGAACGCCGGATCCTGGGGTGGCGCGCGCAACGGTGATATACGGGGCATGTATCGCGGCTCGGCCAATCCGCAGCCGGGTGAAGGCCTGGCTGAGGGCAGCGGCAATATCGAGCAGACCTATCGCGAGGGGATGCGAGAGCTTTCCCAACTCCGCCAGTCCATGCAGGACAACCCGGAGCTGTCGCGCGAGATCCAGGATGTGATGCGCGCGATGCAGCAGTTCAATCCAACCCAGTTTGCCGGCAATCCGGAAGTGATTGACCGGCTCCGGACCATGGTGCTCCCGAACCTGGAACAATTGGAAATGCAGCTGCGCCGCAAGCTCGAAGACAAGCAGCTGGGCCAGGTGCGTACGGGAACCAACGAACGTGTTCCGGCCGGGTATGCCGAATCCGTGGCCGAATATTTCCGCAGACTGAGCAAGGGCACAAAAGCCGAACGTTAGGCAGGTACGCTGCCTGGCAGGGGCGTGCTCATTCGAAACCTCGTGTTCCGGTAATTGCCCACCATCGCAATTCACCGCTGGAATCGCAGGAAATCACAAACCTGCGGTCGAGGGTCCAGATGGCGTTGACGACGCAGTCCTCGTGCCCCTGAAGCACTGCAGTGCAGCGTGCTGTCTCCGCATCCCAAATCCGCACCGAGCGGTCATGGGAAGCCGAGAGAACATGGTGGTAATCGTGACTCCAAGCGACCGTTCGAATGGTGTCCCGATGGCCATGAAACACCTGTAGGCAGTCGCCCGTTTCGGAGTCCCAGAGCCGGATATCGCCGGCGCAGGAAAGGAATCGTCGTTGATCCACATGCCAGGCCAGACATAAAATATGGAATCCCGATCCGGTCAATACATTCAGGCAGTGCCCGGTATTGACGTCCCAGAGTCTAATGGTCCGGTCACGGCCTCCTGACAGGATTCGACTCTCGCTCGCGTCGAAAACGGCATCGTACACGCCATCGGTGTGACCCTGAAATCGCTGCAGCAGCTTCCCGCTTGGCAACTCCCAAAGACTGACCATCCCATCCCCGGACCCGGACAAAATTTGCTCCTGAGAATGGCTGAAATACAGAGAACGGACATAGGACCGGTTGCCACCCAACACCTGAACGCATTCACCCGAGCTAACATCCCAAAGGCGAATGGACCGGTCGTCATGCCCGCCCGAAGCCACCCACTTTTGATCCGCGGTCCAGGCGAGAGTAGAAACGGGTCCGGTGTGCCCGGTAAGCGTGTGAAGGCAATTTGCGGGTTTCCGTCTCCCAGAGCTGAACAATGCGATCGTCAATTGTAAGCAAACGCGACCGATCCGGACTGAAGGCGGCAGAGAACTCGTTCGTCTGAACGGGAAGTTGGAGGATGCGGTTTGAGCTGATGGGTGTCATTTCAACATCGCCTTCGGCGGCAACATGGCGCCATCAAGGGCCGCCATAGCGAAGGCAGGCCGTTCATCCGGCTTCACATGATCCCCATGGGAGAGGGTTTGAGTCGTCACTCCCTGACGCACCGAACGGAAAATACCCTCTGCTTCTCTCCATCGCTTTGGCGATGGCGAGCTTGCCCGCCTCGACCAAAGTTGTAGTACCATCCACAGGCCGGACCACTCTCTGATGCCGTCCAATAGAACCCGTGAGCTTCCAATCGTGCATACTGAACATCATCGGAGCGGCCACCGCCTAGCAAGGCATTGAATCCCGAGCTGCCTCCGGCCGAATCCGCGCTGCCGCCACCGTAGCCCTTCGCCAGCTGCCGCCACTCGTCGTCCGTCGGCAAGCGCCATCCAATTCCCAATCACTGACATACTCGCCGGGCCGACTCCCACGTGTACAAACGGCCATACCGGCGGCAATTCAGTTCCGCATCTTCGTAGCAATAGGATGGCAAGATGATGACATTTAGATTCTGGGTGGTCCACCGTTTGCCGTCGGCCATCCGCTTGGAGGAGTACATCGTGCCGGACGCTGTCTGAGCTTCCGCTGAAAGTCGCTGCAACGAAGCGCCAAGAAACCCGAAGGCTATACTCAGCGCGATTGATACGCCGCAAACCCGCGTCCGCCTAGTCTTGTGCTTGACGGTACTCATGAACCACCTCCACCGCCTGCCGAATCATTCTACCGTGATTCTTGTGTTTTTCACGAGACTGCAAGGTCAGTAGAACGGATCAGGTGCGCTAAGAAGGTCCCGCATAACGCCGCGCATTAGCGACCCTATCGAAGTGCTTTTTCGGCAAACTGGTGATGCCGGAGCACGATTTTGTGGTAAGAAAGGACATGCCTTGTCTGGCGTTGATTCTCGTCCTGGCCTTTCCCCGCTTAGCGATCGTGCTGCTCTATTTCTTCACGAATTTTTTTCGTGGAGTATATGACGGCATCCTGATTCCACTTCTGGGGTTCCTGTTCATGCCCCTGACGTTGATTGCTTATACCTGGCTGACTAAGACTCATCAGATATTCGACGCCTTCGACTTTGTGGTGATCGGGGTGGCGGTCATTCTGGATCTGGGCCTGGTTGGCGGCGGACACTACAGCAGACGCCGGTCCTGACTGTCACTTTCATAATTATTTGGCACCGAGAGACAGGTGGAAGCCGCTCTTTCAAGAGTACCCCGTGATCCAGGAGCAAGCCGGGGAAATCACCAGAATGGTTTGGTAAACGCTTTGGCAATTGATGGCGAGTGATCGATCCTTCGGCCAAACTGTCCAGGAGCTTCTGGAGCAGCCACCGAACGCTCCGGCGCTCTCTACCTCCAAAACGACGAAATACGTTCGCTTACGATACGTCCGCCTTGTAAGCGCCCAGCCCTTGCCGCCGGCGCGGAGATCGCCGGATTCAGAAGGCCACCAGCCGCCGCGAGGGCTGCCAACGTGGTTTCATCGGGTTGGATGACTTCAACCTGAGCGCCATCGTCTTGCAGTGTTTTCACAGTTTCATCCAGCGTTGCTACGCTCATGGACGGAATTTCCGGGGGGCGTTTGAGCGCGAGGATCATCACACGATCGAAGCCGGTAGCCAGATCCGCGTTGTCCGTGCAATAGAAGCCGCCGTCAATATAATGCTCGCCTTGAAACAGGACGGGCGGCGCACCAAAGGAAGCAGTGCTCGCAATTACCGCGTCTACCAGATGGATGCCGCTGTCACGATCGAAGGCGCGCCGCTCTCCCGTGTCGGCATTGACGGTAGCGATAAGCACCCGTTTTTCCGGCCACGCCGTCACCGGCAGCTGGGCCGCGACGATCTCCCGCCGGCTCGGGCCACTCGTGCCCGAAGCGGCTGCTAACGCCAACGACCCGATTCTTCGCAGAATTTCCGTCTTGCTGCCACCGGCTTGCTTCGCGCTAGCGATGCCCTCGCGAAGTGCTACCCAGTCAACGACAGGAGGCCGCCCGGGGGACGGCGGCAGGGGTTGCAGGCGTCGGTGAAATGCGTCTTCGTGCGCGTCTCCGCTTGCAAGATGTAGCGCGACCCTGGAGCCAGAAGAAGTTCCCACGAAAAGGTCGGCGTTTCTGATGTCGAGACCCGCGTCAGCCATTCCTGTAACGAGGCCAAGCTCCCATGCACTCGCAGCGTAGCCACCACCAGCCAGAACCAAGGCACGCGTATTACTCAGTTGATCGTCTTTATGTAAATAGAATACTGTTGCATGAAGGTGTTCGCGAACTGTCTTGGTCGCCAGATTCCGAGACGCCGGCGCGCCAGATTGTTAGGCCAATTCCCACCATAGAACCCGCAAACAGCGCAGAGTCTAGCGAACTGCTCCGAGCGGATCGTCGGTGACTTGTGCAGAGTTCCTCGTGTCGTTGCGGAAACCTTCGGTTTCGCAACGATCCGACAGGAAGTTGATTTGCTGGGCTTCTTGCGTTGCAAAAACGTATTGCGTTACTGTTTCGATTGGCGATACATTTGAGCAATGCAGATCGGCTACGCCAGGTCTCACCGACGATCAGGATGCCGCCATCCAAGTGGCGGCGCTCGGATGCGAGCGGATCTTTAGAGAGAAGGCCTCCGGGGGGCGCTGGGATCGGCCTGAACTTCACCGGCTGCTCGACCAACTTCGCAAGGGTGATGTGCTCGTGGTCTGGAAACTCGACCGGCTGTCTCGCTCGCTGCGGGATGTGCTTACGATCATGGAGCGACTCGGGGAATCCGGGGCGGGACTCCGAAGCCTGACCGAGGCCATCGACACGACAACACCGGCAGGCCAAATGATGATGCAGATGGTCGGGGCGTTCGCCGAGTTCGAAAGGGCGATGCTCAAAGAGCGGACCAGGGCCGGATTGGACGCCGCCCGCGAAGAGCGACGTATCGGCGGCGCCGTCCGAAGCTGGCGCTTCAACAGCAGGTTGAAATTCGCAAGATGGTATCGAAGGGCGACAAGACGGCCGCCGACGCCGCACGGCTGTTCAAAATTCATCCGGCGACTGTGAGTAGGCTTCTTGCCCGGACGCCTCCGTCAGCGAGGAAGGCCAAACATGCCAACTAATGTTGACGGAACTACGCCATTTAATGCTGAAAGTGACACCTGACCTTCACGCAGTGAAAATTCAATCGGCGGCCACCGCGACGGCTTCTTTCGTCTGAATCTTGCTGTGGTCCCGGAAGAATACGGCTACCAGCAGCAGAATCGCGAAGGCGCCGCCGGCCGAGCTTAGCCAAAACCCCTGCCAGTTGCGGACTACCGTACTTCCGGAAGTAGTGCTGAAGTAGTCTACGGCCGTACCCGAGAGCAGTGAACCGATGAACATCCCGACGCCATACGTAAGGAAAGTGATGAACCCTTGCGCCGTTCCACGCAAATGAGCCGGCGCCTCCTGGTCGGTATAGAGCTGCCCCGTCATGAAGAAGAAGTCAAAACAGACGCCGTGCAGCATGATCGCGATATAGAACATCCACATACCGGGTCCGGGATTGCCGTATGCCAGCAGCGTGTAGCGCACCGCCCAGGCCAGCAGTCCCAACAGCAGAATGGATTTCAATGTGACTCGGCGGTACACGAACGGCATCACCAGCATCATGACCACTTCGGAAACCTGCCCCAATGTCATCTTGCCCGCGGCGTTCGCCACACCGGCTTCATTGAGATAGGCGTTCGTGAATGAAAAATAGAATGTGAGGGGGATACAGGCCAGAACCGACGCAATCACAAACACCAGGTACGATCTGTCTTTCAGCATCACCAATGCGTCCAGGCCGAGAACATTGCTGACGGTAACCTTCTTGCCTCTGGCCGTCGGCGGCGTGTGCGGCAGCGTCAGACTATAGAGGCTCATCACGACGGCTGCCCCGGAGGCAAGTAAAAACGGCATCGACGTCGTCTCTACTCCGAGCTGTCCCACCGTAACGCCTATCGCGATCCAGCCCAATGTGGCGAAGACGCGAATGAGCGGGAACTCGGCGCCGGCGTCCTTGACATTCCTGAGAGTGAGGGAATTTGTGAGCGCGAAAGTAGGAAAGTAGCAGAGGCAATGTGCCAGCAGCAGCCAGTAGACCGCGCCGAAGCTGGTGACTTGCGTCACCAGATACAGAAATACCGCTCCCAGCAGATGTAAAGCGGAGAGCAGTCGTTCAGAGGAAAAGTAGCGGTCGGCGATCATGCCGACGAAGAACGGCGAGATCATGCAGGCGAGCGCAGCCGTTCCAAACACCGCCCCGGATTGTGTCCCGCTGAACTTTAGGGTGGCTGTCAGATACGTGCCTAAGGTGACGTACCAAGCCCCCCACACCACATAATTCAGGAACATCATCAGGCTGAGGCGAACCCTTAAGGAAGAGTGCATAGTTTGCAGTGTAAATGATATCGTGGCCTCACCTCCACGGTAAATAGCGGCTCAGGATGAAAATACTTCCGACTAATGGGACAATAGAGGAAAGTCATAGCCGGACGGCACAGGTGCGTGCCTGCGCTGCTAGGAGGGTTCTGGATGGGTGTACCCGTTTCACAGATGTGGACGGTCGCAAGCTACGTGCTGAAGCAGAAGTTCGCCGGGAAGCGGCAGTATCCGCTTGTGCTCATGCTGGAACCTCTGTTCCGCTGCAACCTGGCCTGCGCCGGCTGCGGCAAGATTCAGTATCCGGCCCACATCCTGAAGCAGAACCTGAGTCCGGAACAGTGCTTCCGCGCGGTGGATGAGTGCGGCGCTCCCATGGTTTCCATTCCCGGCGGCGAACCGCTGATGCATCCGCAGATCCAGGAGATTGTCGAGGGACTGGTCGCCCGCAAGAAGTACATTTATCTTTGCACCAATGCCCTGCTTCTGAAAGAGAAGATTCACCTGTTCCAGCCGAGCAAGTATCTCACTTTCTCAGTGCACATGGATGGGCAGAAGGAACACCATGACTTCTCGGTGTGCAAAGAGGGCGGCTATGAGCTTGCGGTGGAAGGCATTCAGGAAGCGGTAAAGCGTGGCTTCCGCGTGACCACCAATGCGACTCTGTTTGACGGCGCAGACCCGCGAAGCGTCCGCGATTTCTTTGACGAGATGATGGACCTGGGCGTCGAGGGCATGATGCTTTCGCCCGGCTACTCTTATGACAAGGCTCCCGACCAGCAGCACTTTTTGGGTAAAGACCGGACTCGAGAGCTATTCCGGACAATCCTGTCGAATCGCAAAAAACGCTGGATCTTCAACCTGTCGCCGCTCTTTCTGGAATACCTGATGGGCCGCCGCGATTACGCGTGCACTCCCTGGGGCATGCCCACCTATAACCTGTTCGGCTGGCAGAAGCCCTGTTACCTGCTGCAGGACGGCTACGCCGACACTTTCGCCGAGTTGATGGAAACCACCGAGTGGCATCGCTATGGGACTGAGTCGGGTAACCCGAAATGCGCTAACTGCATGGTGCATAGCGGGTATGAGGCGTCCGCCGTTCACGACACGTTCAACTCATTGAGCGGATTTCTGTCCACCGTGCGGGCCACGCTCTTTTCCCGATATCCGGATCCAGAAGCGCTGGCGGCGCTGGACAGGCCGTCAAGACACTCCAACAGCTTGGTCACGCTCACCATCGCTCCCAAGGCTGCCGAAGAGATCGAAGCTTGAGCCGGGAGCAGGACCCGGGCCTGGCTCCCGGAACGATCCATGAAAACCTGCAGGGACTCGCCGTTGAGCCGGCAGGCGAGGAAGAGCTCCGTGCCGCGCTGGAGAAGGCATTCGACTACCGCGGTGACATTACCATCACCAGAAAAGACGGTACAAAGCTCGAAGGTTATATTTTCGATCGCAGCGCGGGCAAGACCTTGTCCAACTCCTTCGTTCGCATCATCCCGAAAGACAATCCCGCCAAAATCGCGATTCCTTACACACAAATCGTAGGCCTGGCATTCACCGGCCGTGACACCGCCGCCGGTAAGAGCTGGGAGGCCTGGGTCAAAAAGTATTTGGAGAAGAAGGCTGCCGGCGAAAAGCAGATCGAGCTCAAGCCTGAGAAGCTCGACTGAACATGCCCGCTAGCGGCCGAAGTCAATAAAGCCGCGCTCTACGTCAGTGCTTAACAGCTTCACCTGTATCTTATCTCCAACATCGACCCCCGCTTCCCCGCCAATCAAGCGGCCCTCCGCGGGCGGATCGATCACGCGAACGAACACTCCCTTTGCGGCAACTCCTGTCACGACCGCGGAGAATGTCTGCCCAATTCGATTTTGAAGAGCCACGGCTGCCACCCGTTTACCCATGACACGCTCCACCTTCCGGGCGGCATTCTCCTTCATGGTGCAGTTCTGGGCAATTGACTCCAACTGCTCGTCGGAATAGGGAGGTTTCGTTTTGCCGATTACAGCTTTGATGAGCCGTTGAATCACCAGGTCGGCGAACCTGCGATTCGGAGCGGTGGAATGCGTGTAATCATGCGCGGCTAAACCGAAATGCCCCTCCTCGGGATCGCCGTTCCGGGCTAAAACATACTCACCCGGACCCAGCAGTTTGATCACGCTTAACGACAGGTCTTCGTAGTGCACGGGATCTGCGGCGCGGCGTCTCTCGAGGAACCGGCCGAGGGCCGCTGAGTCGGGCCTCTCCGGCAGGGCATCTCCGAGGCGGCCGGCGATCTCGACAATGCGTGGCCAGCGATCGGGTGATCGGACGACACGCCGGATCGTGGATACGCCGGCGTTCCTCAGAGTTGCGGCCATCGTTTCGTTCGCCGCCACCATGAAGTCTTCAATCAGGTCGTTTGCCCGATTCTTAACCCGCGCGGTAAGACCCTGCACTTTACCGTCTTTCACGATGGGCTGCGCTTCGACGCGATCAAAATTGAGAGCGCCCAGGCGGAGCCGGTTAGCTCGCAGCTTTCCCGCTACTTCGTCTTGCAATTGCAACTGCTGCTGCAGTTCGGGCGAACTTTCCACTTTGCCTGGAGCCGCCGCTGTCTTTTGCAGCCATGGACCCACCTGGTTATAGGTAAGCTGCGCCTTATTGCGAACCAGCGCACGATAAATCGAGGAGCTCGCGATGGAACCCGCTGAGTCCAGCATGAGCTCGATAACGACGGCCGCTCTGTCTTGGCTCTCCAGCAGCGACGTCAGATTGGTGGAAAGCTCCTCGGGCAGCATCGGGAAGGTGCGGACTGCCGTGTAGACACTCGTGGTCTCAGAGGCCGCGTGCCTGTCAATAGGAGAATCCACGGTGACATCCCGGTCCACATCCGCGACCGCAATCAGGAGCCGGACCCCACTCGCGGCACGCCCGGCAAACTCAACCTGGTCCAGATCGCGGGTGGTGTCATTGTCGATGGATGACCACAACAGGTGACGGAGGTCGCGCAGATCACCGCCCAGTTGAATCGGCTGAGTTGCCAGCTTCGCTACCTGACTGCGTTCAGCCGCTGGGAAGTCGGGATGAAATCCATTGCGGATCATCTCTTCGTGCGCAGCCGCCGGGAGATCGAAATTTATAGTCGACATCAGGGCAAGGCTAGCACAGGCATCCTGGCAGCTTTGCCTAGTTACGCACGGGGTGCGTGTCAGTCGGTGGCTTTCGGTGCCGGTTTACCCGGCAGTGGACCAAAATTGATCACGAAAGGTCCAATACCATGGATCTGAAGGATGGTTTCGCCCTTGATATGCCCGTAATGCCACATCTGTTTGGGAATACTCGCGTAATCACCTTCCTTCAGTTCAGTCCCGGCATCTGAATACTTTTCGCCATCCCCCAGTACAAAAATCCCCTTGATAATGGTGAGATGTTCATCCTGAGGATGCCAGTGCGGAGGTATTTTCTCTCCATCCGGCGATTTCAGGCGCACCACAAATGGAGCACCGGCCTTCGAGGGATCCCCTTCCAAGACGGTAATTTGACTGCGCATTGCCGGAAAATCCGTCGGGGGCTGTCCCTGGACGGCAGAGGGCGGCGGCGGGGCCCATTGCATGCTGCTGGAGGATACAGCGTGATGAGAGCGATGGGGCGAACCCGTTTTCTTCGGAGCAGCCGCTTGACTGAACAACAGCACGGCTGTAAGCAATCCTGCGAGCGTAAGTCTAACGTGCATACCTACTCCTTCGGAGAAGAATTATAGTATGCAGCCGACCTGGAATCCAGTCTAAGTTTTTAGAATATGAAGCTGACGCCGCCGCGAACGGCACGGGGAGAGTGCGATAACAGCAGGTTTTGCCGGTCAGCCGTTTTAATGGAAAGATAGCCTTGGGCCAACATGTTGCGCATTTCGGCAGTTGCCTCCAGGCGGCCGGGCAGCCCGGCGAACGCGGGCAGTGGTTGGCGCAGCCGGAGGTTTAGCCCCGCCTCCGGATAGACAGTCTGCGTCAGATAAACGTGTCCAGGTGTGAGTGCCCGGTAGTCGGTCCATTCATAGCTGGTCACAAAGCGGGTACCGGTGACAGGGGCAATGCCGGAGATGCGGCCCACCGCCCAGCGTTGGCGCGACGGGCGGATCATGCGGCGAAGCTCTTGCGGGTCGGCAGTCTGCAACTCCCGTCCGTCCGTCCGGAGCACGCTGCCGCTACCATAGGCCAAGGTGACTGCAAAATCATCACCCACAGACTGCTGGACAGACGCGGTGTAGCCGGCTCTCTTGTAGCCGCCCACGTTGAAAATGAAGCTGCGCGAGGAGAGTTCGGGCAGCAGTTCACCGGAATCGTAAAAGCCTTCCGGGGCCGACATGGTGAGGGCCGCGTTGGATACTGCTTCCCGGTAGACAGCAACGCTGTAAGAGCGGCTGCCAATATCAATCTTGTAGCCGACTTCGACGTTCTCCGTTCGCTGCACATGTTCGCGGCCGTTGCGAACCGAAATACGCGGAAACAGTCCCAGCGCGGCGATATCCTGCTGGAGAGTCTCATCTCTGTCCTCGCCTCGATTCAGCAGTTCTACAGGCGGCGCGCCCGAACTGTAACCGACCGATGCAGTACCGTTCCTGCCGAGATGATAATTGAGCCGCCCGAATGGACTCACATAATGCAGCCGCGATATGAAGCTCACCGAATCCAGCGAGACGCCAAAATCAAAATCGATGTTATCGGTGATGTCGATGCGATCGACTGCCGCCAGTGACATAGTTCTCACAGCCGGCAGGTTCTCCTGCTGCTGGCCGCCCAGCAGCCCGCCGGTGCTGGGCAGGGAAATCTGCTGCATGGTCAGCTTGATTTCGGGGGTTGAGACATCGTTGCGGCTGAACGTGGTCCGGAAACCGCTGGCGGGCAGATTGGAGTTGGCTGCGTAGCCAATATTGCCGGAAAAGTGAAGTTGTGTCGCCCCATACAACGAAGTGGCCAGCGCAAAGGTTGTTCCCAGATCCGGCTGGTTGCCCAACTCAGTGAAGGGAGAGCTTTCACCCGACGAAACCTTGAGAACTCCGCGCGTTTCCGAGAACGCCGAACTGCCCGGCTTGGGCCGGTCGTCAGGGTCACTGATGTCGATCCGCGGAACCAGCCGCAAAACGGGACGAGTCGCCATGGAACTGCGAAGCGTCCATTTCCAGTCATCGCTCATCAGCGCACCGCTGCTATGCGGGCGGGTACCCACCAGTTCTATTGAGCTGAGAAAGCTTGCAAGATTAATGGCAAGGACGCTTTGCATGCCCGGCTGTACGGCGATGTTGTGCTTCAGGGCGGGCACGAAACTCGCCAGCGTCACCCTTACTGAATAGGTATCCGAGGCCAACGAATCAAAGGCAAAGGCCCCGCCGGCATTGGTTAGTGCAGTTTGGATCAGCTTATCGTAGTGATTGAAGAGAAGGACGGTTGCGCCCATTTGGGGCACCCCCGCCATGTCCCGGACCGAACCGGAAAGCGCTCCCGACAACTTTAACGGAGTTGCCGCAAAGCTGGCGCTGCTGGACAGCAGCAGGACAAACACCGCGTTAACGGCAGAACCTCTTGTAAGGGCGCCGCGAACCTTCCTGGCTATCATAAAGGGCCGTCCATTTCCGGCCTTCCATCTCGTGTCCGTTTGACGAACACTGAACCTATGTTACCGTAAATGTCGCAGACGGGGTGAGCGTCTGGTTCCGGTTACGGTCCAGCACCTTCATCCGTATCGTGTACTGTCCCGGCTCCAGCGAGCCCAGGGGAAGCACTTTTTCCACTGTGATTTGATTGGACGAAGCGTTGTCGATTTTTCCAATCTCCTCGGTAAACTCAAATACCTTCTTGTTGCTGCCGGTCTTAATCACTTCGTACTCAATTTGGCCGTTTGGCTTCTGTGTCTTCTCGTCCGGTCCGAAGTTATAGAGCTGAACATAGAAACCCAGCTTCTCGTCGCGCCGGAAGGTTTCATTCAGCCGGGGGCGGACCTTGGAGGTGCCGATCACAAACTGACCGGTGCCGATGGACTTGGTGGGAACTTTTTCAATCAGGTCAGCGATGATAATCGAGCTCGAAGAGAGCTTTTCGTCGTCGAAATGCGGGACGTTCAATGCCATTTCATAGTTGTTCAGATTCCCGCTCACCACATCTTTTGCAACCACATTCAGGCGATAAAGGCCAGGCGGCAGCGGCACCGATTTTTGATAAATCGAAGACCCCTTAGAGGCTTCTCCCAACAACTCAGTAGCCACCTCAGACGTAACCACGTCCTCAAAGACGTTCACCACGCGGCGAGACATGGAGGTGACGCGCGCATAAATGTTGATGATTGCCGTCGAGACTCCGTCCTTGGACTTGAACTGCAGATCGCGTTTATCGAATTGCAGCGTCAGGTTGGTCATGATGGTGGAGTTGGTCATCCGCATGAAGTCGGCTCGCGCTTTCATGGGTAAAAGGTTGAACTTGATGGTCGACCTGACTTCCGCCTCCAGATCCTTGAACTTAATCGGGGGAGCCTTCTGCAAATTGGCAAACTGTTGCAGGCGCTCGAACTGATTCATGTTGGCGGACAAAGGCTGATTGCCGGTTCCAAGCCGCGTTCCATCCGTGCGGTTGAAGCGGTCGGCCTTTGAGGCAAGGCCCATCTGTTCCATCATGGTCAGCCCCGCTCCAGGCACCATCATCAATGCATCTTTTTCGGAAGGATCCATCGTCATGCGGTATTCACCGGTCATCGTGGGATCCACGAATTCAATATTGATGTCGGTGCCGATTCCTTCCAGCCAGCGGTAGCGCCATTTCTCGAACGGATAGGTCGAGGTGGTTCCACCACCTTCCTCCATCGGCCGTTCGTAGGAGCCGCCCGACGGGTGCGATTCGATCTCCGCCGGCGGGCCAAACATAATATAGATGCGGCCACGATCCGACTTCCAGCCCGGAATGCCCGAGGCAAAGCGCTCGTTCGTGTAGGCAATCCGGCGATAATGTTCTTCCTTGTATTCGTTTTCCGCGGTATCCGGGGTAGGGTCGCGCCGCAGCCAGAACTGCTCGATGAAACTCTGCCGTTCATCATCGGTACTCATGCGCTTCCAGGCCTGCCGCTCTTCGTCCGTGATGATATAGCCAACGTCTTCGTTCAGCCACTTCCGGTAGGGGGTCTCCAGTTCTTTGCGGAGCTTGTCTTCCCGGCGCTTGCGCTCCTTATCCGACATGGGCTTTGCCACCGTTTCTCGCGGCCCGTCGACCGGCGTTTTTTTGGCGGCATAAAGCGATCCACCCGTAAGGGCGGCGACAAACGAAAGGGTTATCGAAAAGGATCTAACTGTCATGGACTGCCACTCCTGGCTCAACTCCATACACCTGGAGCTATCTTAAATTTTAGGCTTCTATTTCGGGGCCGTCAAGCTGCAAAGTATTCTCGTCAGACGTGATAAGCGTCACCCCCGTGTACAGAAAGGTGCAACTTTTTGCATCTCCAGAGTCTACTTAGCGCATGCGAATTCAAGTCATCTTCTACAGTATGTACGGCCACATCTACAAAATGGCCGAAGCGGTCGCCGAAGGCGCCCGGCAGGTTCCCGGGGCCGAAGTCACCCTGCTGCAAGTACCGGAGCTGGTGCCCGAGGAAGCACTGGAACGCTCCGGGGCGAAAGCGGCTCGAGCCGGCTTTGCTGGGATCCCATTGGCTAGGCCCGAAGATATGAATTCCGCCGATGCGGTGATCTTCGGCACACCGACCCGCTTCGGCAACATGGCGGCCCAGATGCGCAATTTCCTCGATCAGACGGGGAAACAGTGGATAGAGGGCACTTTCATCGGGAAAGTTGGCAGTGTGTTCACCTCTACCGCCACCCAGCATGGCGGCCAGGAGACCACTATTACCGGTTTTCATACTACCCTGCTGCATCACGGTTTCGTCATCGTGGGCGTCCCGTACTCGTGTCAGGAGCTCATGAACATGGATGAGATTACCGGAGGGAGCCCATACGGCGCCGGAACACTGGCGGGGTCCCGCGGCGACCGGCAGCCGACCCGAAATGAACTGGCCATCGCTCGCTTTCAAGGCAAACACGTCGCTGAAATCACTGCCAAGCTCGTCAGGTAGAAGCTAGCCCTGGCTCGCGACCACGATACCGGACTCCGTCACCAGATATCCATTTGCGCGATCCTGCTCGTGGTCGTACCCAATCACCGTCGAATCGGGCAGCACCATGTTCGCGTCAATAATAGCTCCGCGTATTCGGCTATACCGCCCTACCTGGGTATTACTCATGAGGATGGATCCTTCGATCTCGCAATAGCTGTTGACCCGCACCCCCGGCGAAAGCACGCTGTGAATCACCCGGCCGCCCGAGACGATGCATCCCGATGAAACGATGGAATCCACTGCCACTCCCATGCGCCTGCCCTCCTGGGCGAAGACAAATTTGGCCGGAGGTTGTTGAACCAGCCGCGTGCGAATGGGCCATCTCTGGTCATACAAGTTGAATTCGGGGATCACAGACACCAGATCCATGTTGGCTTCGTAATAGGCATCCAGCGTCCCCACATCGCGCCAGTAGCGCGCCGTTTTGTCATTCAGGTCGCGGAAATCGTAGGCGATTACGCGGCAGTTCTGAATGCACGCCGGCAAGACATCCTTTCCAAAATCGTGCGAGGAGTCCGCTTTGGCAGCGTCAGCTGCCAGCGCGTTTAATAGAACTTGGGTATTGAAGACGTAAATCCCCATGGAGGCGCTTATCTGCTCCGGGTTGAAGATGGAGCGCGCCGGGCGTCCGTGCTGGGGCTTTTCCTCGAATCCCGTGATGCGGTAGTTAGCTTCAATCTCGGCCACCCCGAAACGGGGCGCCCCGCCTGGCGGGACCTGTATCGTGGCAATGGTGACGTCGGCCTTGTGGAAGCGATGCCAGTCAATCATGTCTCCGTAATCCATCTTGTAGATATGATCGGCGGAAAGAATGAGGGTCTGCTCCGGGGCCTCCACCTCGATACTCTCTACGTTTTGAAAGACTGCGTCCGCGGTTCCCAGATACCAATCGTCATGCACCCGCTTCATAGGAGGAATCACTTCAATGAATTCATCCAGTTCCCGAGGCAAAAAGCTCCAACCCTCCCGCAAGTGGCGGATGAGGTCGAGCGACTTGTATTGCGTGAAAACAAAGATCCGTCGAATTTCGGAATTGATGCAATTGGACAGGGTGAAATCGATGATCCGGTAGGTTCCGCCAAAGCTCACCGCGGGCTTAGCAGTATTCCGCGTGAGCGGATGGAGTCGCTCTCCGGCTCCCCCGGCCAGCAGGATGGCGAGTACATTTTCCATCTGCTCAAGTGTATAGCAGGGCAGTCAGCCGGCGGTCATGCAGGCGAAGTAACCCTCGAATAGCACTTCCCTCGGTCCGCCGTCCCACACGGGGGCCAGGCTTTTAGCGCACCACGACCGGATATCAGAATCGCTTGCGCCGTCTCTCAGTGCCGCCGCCACATTGGTTTCCGTCATCATGTATTCCAGATAGAACTCCGGCGTCATGCGGATTCCAATCTCAAAATGTTCGTGGCTTCGCACGCGAAACCCCAGATTCAATTCCGCGAGAATCGTTGGGTCGAGCGGGCGCGCGTGCTGGCGGGGCGGGGGATATTGGCTCTTAAAATTCAAGAACCAATCCTCTAATTCAGCCCCCTCCCGAAATCTTCTTCCCGGCAGGAAATCATAAACAACTAAAACTCCCGCAGGCGACAAGACCCGGGCGGCTTCACAAAAAAATGATTTCAGATCCACATAGTTCAGCGATCCCGCCGCTGTCATCAAGTCTATGGAACCATCGCCCGCGGGTATGGCCTCCGCACAACCCACGATGAAGTCCGCCCGGGGTGCAACTGTGCGCGTCCATCGCAGCATGGACTCCACCGGCTCGATGCCCACGCAATGGGAGGCGAAATTCTCCAGCGCTTTTGTGGACACCCCAGCGCCGCACCCCACGTCCAAGGCACGGCAAAATGGACCGGGGCGGTCGAGCGCCTTGTAAACCTTCTCCATCACGCAGGGATGAACCGCGGGCCGGTAGGCCGCATATCCTGCCGGCACCCCCGGGGCGCCGAATAAATTTTCCATGAGATGCCGACTCTTCGCTTACCAAAGCGCCCTGGGATACCCCAAGCGCATCATTACACAGTCTTTATTCCCTCAATAACAAACAGCTGAACCAAAGGTGGGAACATCAGCTATGATAGAGGTTTGTCAAAGAGGGGGTGAGTTTACTGGCAGAAGTACATTTGCAGGATGGCGAAACGCTCGAAAGCGCCCTACGCCGTTTCAAACGCAAAGTGCAGCAGGAAGATATCATCAAGGAAATCAAGAGACATTCCTTCTACTTGAAGCCTGGTGAAAAGAAGCGGACCAAGGAAGCCCTGGCGCGAAAACGTAACCGCAAAAAACGCAGCAAGGATATAGAGTAACTCCACCCCGCAAAAACGAAGGGCGCTCCCGTACTGGCGAGCGCCCTTTCCATTTCCATTCGGCCGCCCCCTACCGGAGTGCCTTCTCCAACTCGCTGTCCACTTTTTTGAACCCGGCCGGAACTTCGAACTTCGAAGCGTCCACCGGACCCGAGGAAAACGACGTCATCTCCGTGGTCATTTCCATCAGTAGCCCGGAAGCGGCTCCCGGTGCGCCCTGGGGCTGTGCCTGTGGCGCGGCCTGTGCCGGAGGCGCAGCTTGCGGGGCAGGGGCCTCCTGTTCCGTCTTCTTCTTGCGGAGCCCGCCGAATCCGCCTAGGCCGCCCGCGGCCAAACCGCCCAGGCCGCCGATTTTGCGCGAAGCCGCTCCGGCTGCGGCGCTTCCTGCCGCGTTACCCGCCACACTGCCCGCCGTTGGCATGGGTTGCTGGGGAGCCGCTCCTGGATCGCCGCCCGGAGCTCCCGCCGTCATGTCCACTCCCTCACCGTGCGCGCCCATCCGGATGACCTGCAATACCGGAATACCTTCGAGCTTCGAGGCCTCCTTGGCAAGTTCCGCCATCCCTTTCATCATCTCTGGATGCTGGGAAGCCATGGCATTCATCAGCCCCGAGTTGGGCGACCACGCCATCTTCTCTGCCATTTTGCGGTGGAACTGGCGGACTTCCTCATAGCCGGAAATATTCGGCGCCAGCCACATGTCCGTCACCACTGCGAAGCCGCCGGTCTGCCCGCTCTTGGTATCCGTACCCTGCATATCCAGCGTCAGAACAGCCTCTTTTGCATTCATGCCCGATACCATTTTCGTGGCGCCTGTCTGTTTCAAGGTAGCTTTGAAATCGAGTTGGGCATTCGGGTCCGCCGTATTCTTAGGCGCCTTCTGCGCGGCTTTTTCCTGTAGCTTAGCCATGGCACGAGCCATATCCGCGAAGGTGATGACCGAATATTGCTTTTTTGCCATATTAAGATCGGTAATCGTTTCTTTGCCCAGATCGATCACCTGCACGGATTCCGAGCCCACGTTCGCCAATCTGTCACCCTTCACAAGAACGGAGCTGACAATCGGCTCCCGCGCCTTCTTGGAAAAAGCGCCGGCAAACTTCATCATGGTGGCCATCATTCCACCGGTGATTTTGGACGTCTGCTCGTAGCTGAAATCCGCCATCAGACAACTGCTGCAGAGCGATGTCAGCGCACATCCTAGTAAAAATTTGCGAAACATAAATCCCCTCCTGGCAGGTCTTATCGTACTAAACCAGCGCCGGATTTCGCATCCGGGCGGTGCAGGTACTGCCGGGGGAGGCTGTCATGGGCCTGCTGAGGTATCCGGACTTCCGGCATCCAGGTACTGCTCCAATATGGCCTGAAGTTCTGGTATCCGGTGCAGGCCACGTTCCAGACTTCCTCGACATCCACCCCGATGTAATCGTGTATCAGGACGTCGCGTATACCGCAGATCGCCTTCCAATCGAGTGAGACTAGGCGACCTCGCGCTTAGCAGAAACCCGCTTAGCCGCCTCACCGATTACTTCGACATTTCGTATGACAGCGTCCTGCAATTGCTCAGAGACCATGAAAGATGATCGGCCCGGCTTCATGAAGCGGCTTATTCGGTGGCAGCGCTCCAGCATATGATGAAGGTATAGGCGGTCATCCTTCACAGCGGCGTGGCCTCACGCAAAATCCTGTCGCGCACGTACCAGTGAAGTGACTTCTCGGTCCCGACGTGGACTTTCATGCCGAGCAACTCCTGAAGGTCTTGGACCAAGCCAGCGTGATCCATCAGGTTCCGGCCCGGCTCACATGCAACCAGCAGATCGAGATCGCTGCTCTCATTGGCTTCACCGCGGGCCACGGAGCCAAACACGCGCAAGTCGTGAGCGCCCCTTCGCGCCGCAGATGGAGGATCTCTTCCCGCCTTTCCGCGCGCAATGTGTCCAGGTTGACCATGACTCCATTGTGCGACGAATAAGAAATGGAATCATGATCTAGGGATCTCCGCTAGCCGCCTCCGGATTCCTGTACAATACGGAGTTAACGTGCTCACTGTCCACCCTAGTACAAAGCTGATTCAGCCTTTCTACCTGGTGGCGATAGTTCTCGGTATCCTCGTTCTGCTTTACAACAACAGCCTTGCCCAGCCGCAGTATTGGATGTTCCTCCTTCCCGGACTTCTGCTGCTCTGGACAATCCTCCGCCACGTCCGGCTTTCCTTCACGCGCCTGACTATCGACGCGGGAAAGCTTCGCTACGAATCCGGCATGCTGTCGAAATCCACGCGCACCATGGAGATTCAGAAGGTCCAGGATGTGCGGGTAGATCAGTCTGTAGCACAGCGGCTGCTGGGAATGGGCGATATCTCGATTGAGACTGCCGGCGGAACCAGCCGCCTGACGATGCAAAGCGTTGACCATCCTCAGCGTATAGCCGACCAGATCCTCGAAGCCGCCCACAAAATTGCCTGACCAATCATGACACCTAAAAAGCTAAGCGGGAAAACCGCCCTGATTACCGGTGCGAGTAAGGGCCTGGGAAGAGCCATGGCCATTGCACTTGGATCCGCCGGCGCCACCTTGGCGCTGGTAGCAAGAGATAAAACGAACCTGGAGGACACTGCCGCGGCGGTTCGCGCAACCGGCGCCGATGCGCATATCTTTACCGCCGACGTCACCGTGGAATCCCAGGTGCTGCAACTGGAAAGGGACGTCACGGCGGCCACCGGCAACATTCAGATCCTGATTAACAATGCCGGCGTCAATGTTCGCAAGCCGATTACCGGGTTCACCCGGGAGGATTGGAACCTGGTGATGGATACGAACCTCACCAGCGTCTTCCTGATGTGCCGCTCATTTGTTCCCCATATGCAAGGGAACGGCTATGGCCGCATTCTGAATATGACGTCCATTATGAGTCACGTCTCATTGCCGGGGCGAGGCGCATACTCGGCAAGTAAGGCCGGACTCCTGGGACTCACGCGGGCTCTCGCTCTCGAGCTGGCGCCGGACGCGATCACCGTCGTTGGAATTAGCCCCGGGCCGTTCGCCACCGAAATGAATACGTTGGTGATGGAGAATCCGGAGCTGAATCAACAGTTCGTCTCCAAAATTGCGCTCGGCAGATGGGGAAAGGTAGAGGAAATCGGCGAACTAGCCGTATATCTGTGTTCCCCGGAGGCGGGATTTATCACCGGAACCGATATTGTGATCGACGGCGGTTGGTGTGCACAATAGCCGAACTACCCGGCGGGAGGTGTTCACGGCCATCGCCGCTCTCGGGCTGGCGGCCTGTAACCGGAGCACGAAACGGACGATCGCGGTAATTCCGAAAGGGACCTCCAGCGTTTTTTGGATCGCTGTTGAAGCGGGCGCTCGGGCCGCGGGTAAAGAGTTTGACGTCGAAATTCTCTGGAACGGGGCTCCCCTGGAAACCGAGTACAGCCGGCAGATCCAGATCGTCGACTCCATGGTCGCTCGTCATGTGGACGGGATCGCGCTCGCGGCCGCCGAACGCAAGGCGCTGGTCGCGCCCTTCGATCGTGCGATTGCCGCCGGAATTCCGGTCACCGTCTTTGATTCGGGCCTGGATTCCACCAACTACCTGAGCTATGTAGCGACGGATAACGTGGAGGCGGGCCGGCTGGCGGCGCGTACCCTGGCCGGACTTCTGGGCGCGAAAGGAATTGTCGCCATGATCATGCACGCTCCCGGGAGCGCCTCCACCATGGATCGCGAGAAGGGGTTCATCGAGGTGATGGCAAAGGAATTTCCCGGCATGCGGATTGCTGCCTCGCAGTTCGGTAGCGGCGATCGGGCAAAATCCATGTCCGTGACGGAAAACATCCTGACGGCGCATCCCGAGCTGAATGGCGTCTTCGCTTCCTCGGAACCCAGTTCGGTCGGCGCGGCGCATGCCATCAAAGCCCGGGGCCTCTCGGGAAAACTAAAGTTCGTCTCCTTCGATTCCAGTGAAGGGCTCATCGAGGACCTCAGGGGTGGAACCATCGACGCCATGATTGTCCAGGATCCCTTCAAGATGGGCTACGAAGCCGTTAGAACCGTAGTGGACAAGTTGCACGGAAAGACGCCGCCCAAGCGGCTCGACCTGTCCGCCAGAGTAGTCACTAAGTCCGACTTGGACAAACCGGAAATCAAAAAGCTCCTGAACCTGCCGGCTTAAGCTCCCGCCAATCGTTTATAGGCCTTTACCGCGGCATTTTGGAATTCCCACGCGTCCGGATGCTCCCGGGGAGGCTGCACTTCGTACACGATCTGGAATGCGCCGCCCTGGAATAAGGCTCGCCACTGCAGCCTCGGATGAAACGAGCGCATCTCCGGGTACCGCTGAAAAGCCTCTTCCAGAGCTTCCTGCTCCAGGTTCGGATCAATCTCCATTCAGCCACTATACTGTGAGGACTATATGCGATTCGCACTCTTCCTTTGTACGGCGTGCCTGTGGGCGGAAGGCCGCAAAGTCTCCGATGCCGAGGTGCAGGCCGTGCACCGTTCCGCACTCCTGATCGATAGTCACAACGATGTCCCCATGAAGACCGTTACCGGTTTCGACATCGGGAGTTCCGGGAAAGGCGGGGACACCGATCTTCCCCGGATGAAGGCCGGCGGGCTGGCAGCACAGTTTTTTGCCGTCTACGTCTCCGGCAAGTACGTCAGGGACAGGCAGTCGGCGCACCATGCCCTCGAAGTCATCGACACGGTCCGGCACGACATCATCGAACGCTATCCCAGGGACTTCGAGCTGGCGCTGACCGCCGACGACATCGTTGCGATTCGTAAACGCGGCAAGATCGCGGCACTGATGGGCATTGAGGGCGGCCACGCCATAGAGGACAGTCTGCGTCTGCTGCGCCAGTACTACAACCTGGGAGTGCGTTACATGACGTTGACTCATTCCAACACCAATGGCTGGGCCGACTCCTCGGGGGACATCACCAAGGAAGGCGTCAAACATCACAACGGTCTCACGGCCTTTGGCAAGGACGTGATTCGCGAAATGAACCGAATTGGCATGATGGTGGATGTCTCACATGCCGCCGACAAGACATTCTGGGATGCCCTGGAGGTCAGCAGCGCGCCACTGATTGCGTCTCACTCCTCCTGCCGCGCCATCTCCAATCAGCCGCGCAATATGACGGATGAGATGATTCAGGCGCTCGCGAAAAAAGGCGGCGTCATTCAAATAAATTTTGCTTGCGACTTTCTGAGCCAGAAATCCGCCGATTCGGGCAAAGCTGAAAAGTTGGCGCTGAAGAAACAGTTCGGCGAGGATATGGATGCACTGCGCGCGGCCGAGAAAACGGCGGCCGCCATCGTGCCTGCAACCCTGAATGACGTGGTGGCGCAGATCGATCATGTAGTAAAAATCGCCGGCGCCGGTCATGTGGGCCTCGGCAGCGATTTCGATGGCGTGGACTGCGCTCCTACAGGTTTGGATGATGTGTCCCGGTTCCCGAATCTCACCCGCGCGCTGCTGGAGAAAGGTTATTCGGCCGAAGATGTCCGCAAGATCTATGGCGGCAACCTGCTGCGGGTCATGCGTGCGGTGGAAAAGACTGCCCACGCTAAATAGCCGCGGGGCAGGGCATTACCGCTCGCCCGACGCCAGCAGAGTTTCGAAATGTGGACTCTCTTGTTCCTTGTGAACCACTAAGGTTTGCACATTCCGGAAGCAGCTGCTGACCAGCAGCCTCTGCAGCTCCACCTCGGTGAAACCGAGCCAGACATCGGCATACAGCTCGCGCGCCTGCGCAAAGCCGTGCCGCATTAAATCGAGAATGAGGATGCGCCCGCCCGGCCGAAGGATCCGGGCCGCCTCTGCCACCGCCCGCTCGGGATGGTGCGCGTGATGCAGCGCCTGGCTGAAGAAGGCCAGGTCCACCGAGGAGTTCTCAATCGGAAGATCCTCCAGATCGCCCTGTCGATACTCCAGATTCCGGATGCCGTGCTTCGCCGCGAGATCCGCGCCATACTGCACCATCTTTTCCGAGTGATCCACCGCGATCACTTTTACCGCGCGTACCGCCATGAGTTGCGCTAGCGTGCCCTCGCCGGCTCCCAGGTCCGCGATCGTCATGGGAGGAAGCAACTGCAGAAGAGCTTCCGCCAGACCCTTCCACGAGCGCCCCGGCACATAGTGCTTGCCGAATTTTCCGGCCAGATCGTCGAAATACCCGCGCATTTTGTCCTGCCGCTTGCGCAACACCAGTCGGAGTGCATCCATATCCTGGCCTGCCTCCGGGATCTCCTCGGCTGCCCGCCGGAGTAGCTGCAGAAGCTGTTCGACAGTCTCCGCCTGCGGCTTGAGCTTGTAATAGATGCTTTTGCCGGTTCGCCGGTCCTCGACAAGCCCCGCATTCTTGAGCTGGGCCAGCAGGGTGGATATCTGACTTTGTCCTTTGGAAAGAATCTCTTGCAGCTCCGCCACGGAAAGCTCTTCCCGCTCCAGCAGCAGCAGGAGACGGGCTCGGTTCGGCTCGGCCAGCAAGCGCATCGATTTCAGGATCGAAGACATCAAATTCTACTATCAACGTATCACGATGCAATGATATTATTGAGCTGGAGCCACTACAATGTCCACCACCATCATGAATCCCGTGCAGACGCCGTATAAGGTCGCCGACATCGCGCTCGCCGGCTGGGGTCGCAAAGAAATCTCCATTGCCGAGTTTGAAATGCCCGGCCTGATGTCGATTCGTAAGAAGTATGCCGCCGAGAAGCCGCTGGCAGGCGTGCGGATCACCGGTTCGCTGCACATGACGATCCAGACCGCTGTTCTGATCGAGACGCTGGTCGACCTCGGCGCCGACGTCCGATGGGCCAGTTGCAATATTTTCTCGACGCAGGACCATGCAGCCGCCGCCATCGCCGCTGCCGGCGTTCCGGTGTTTGCCTGGAAAGGTGAATCGCTGGAAGAATACTGGTGGTGTACCTACGAAGCGGTCAGCCACGCAGCCGGCAAGGGACCGCAACTGGTAGTGGACGACGGCGGTGACGTCACCCTTCTAATTCACAAAGGATACGAGCTTGAAGAGGGCAGCGACTGGGTGAATACTCCTTCGGGCAGCCTGGAAGAGAAGGTAATCAAGGCGCTGCTGAAGAAAATCCACGCGGAGAGTCCCCAGCGCTGGCACGAACTGGCGAAGGAATGGCGAGGAGTTTCCGAAGAGACCACCACGGGCGTTCACCGGTTGTACACCATGCAGAAGGAAGGCAAGCTGCTGGTGCCCGCCATCAACGTGAACGACTCGGTCACCAAGTCCAAGTTCGATAACCTGTATGGCTGCCGCGAATCTCTCGCCGACGGCATCAAGCGCGCCACCGACGTGATGCTGGCCGGTAAAGTGGCCGTCATCTGCGGTTATGGCGATGTGGGCAAGGGCTCCGCACAATCGCTCCGTGGCATGGGCGCACGCGTCGTGGTGACCGAGATCGATCCGATCAACGCTCTGCAGGCCGCCATGGAAGGCTATGAGGTCACCACGGTGGAAGAGACGCTCGGGCGGGGCGATATTTATGTCACCTGCACCGGCAACGTCGACATCATCACGCTCGAGCACATGCAGAAGATGAAGGATCAGGCGATCATCTGCAACATCGGCCACTTCGACAATGAGATCCAGGTGGACCGTCTCACCGCGGATAAATCCATCCAG
>DATLBY010000441.1:0-11650 GCA_035526665.1 Bryobacteraceae bacterium | reverse complement strand
ATTTGGTGAGCAGGTACCTGGGACGGCAGGGAATCGGGCTGGGGTGAGCGGATTTGCATACGGCGGTTCGACTTCTTCCGTGATGTTTACGGGGCAGGTCAGAGATCGCTTGCTGGACGGGAATGAAACGGGCCTCGATTATTTTGGGGCGAGATACTTCTCGGGTGCGCAGGGCAGGTTTACATCTGTTGATCCTGTGTTTGCGACCGCGTCCCTGTTCCACCCTCAGTCTTGGAACGGATACACATATGCTTTAAACAATCCATTGAAGTATGTGGACCCGGATGGAGACGTACCCATAAATGTCATCACTGCGGGGGTGGGTGCAGCAGTTGGCGGTGTGGTCGGTGCTGCTTCAGAGTACGTCAATCAGGTGAGGACATCGGGACACGTGACCAGGGGGGCCAGGATTCTGACTGCGGCTGGAGGCGGCGCTCTAGCGGGAGGAATCGCCGGGTTCACGCTTGGGATCGGAGCTGGGGCAGGCGCCACGGCTGGAGCGATAGAAACCGGAATCGTAACTGCTTCTTCAACGGTAATTGGCGACTTTACACAACATCGTGTGAACGACGCTTTCAGTCTGACGAATCCGGGCGAGAATGCCACGGAGCTGCCAAGCACGCTCCTAAATGCTGCGACTGCAGGAATAGGTGGCACTGCGGGGGGAGCCGTGGCAGAACGGCTATTGCCGATTCCAAATGTTCGCAGAGAAATTCAGCTATTACAGTTCGCCAATCGGCGCAGCACCCGCGCAGCCCAGATACACGCAGCCTCGGTGAGAGGACAGGCGACCGCTCTCGGCAACGCGACAATCGGTAACAGCCTAGGATCTGCACTCCAGCAGACAGGTCTCTACATATGGGGACTACTGACGGGGACACAGGGGCAGCAACAGCAGCAGCCGCCGCCGAAGAAGAAGGATTACGAGACGGACATAACGATCCACTACGATTTGCCGTAACGGAGGCGGCTGTTCATGAACGGCAAGAATGCTGGGACCCGGGCAATGAAGAAGGAAGGCTTACGGAGTTATCCGTTCGCGTCACAACAGGTTCGTCGGTTCGTTCCGTGCGCGAAGATCTCTGCGCTATTTCTCATCGCTACTACTTCAGCGGTCGCATGTGTATATGGTGTCAGTCCGCTTGTTCCGGTGAGCTTCAACGTGCGCGGACTTATTCTTCTGATTTGGTTCTGGAACGTCTGTGTATTCGCTATTTGTGGCGGCATGGTTGTCTGGGGGTGGTTGGTGGACCGCTATGGCAACCGTGGGAGTGAAAAGGGCTCCGCCTAATATCCGCGTGGCGGCTTCCCGCCGCTCCCTGTCTCGCATCCGCCCGGTCGGCGCAGAGGCGGCGCGCCCGAGATCCCTGCTGCTCTCAGCAGTTTCTTTAGGATCGCGAGAGTGGTCAGTTTCTCGGATGCCAAGGAGGGTGGTGCCCAGTGGATCGCCTAGGAGCTTGTTGAAAAATACGCTTTGAAATTCGCCGAGTGCTCAGCAAAGGCGCTGGCGAGGAAAAATCGGACCTGAAAAGCTCAATCCATCGCCAGACACCTTGGCGAGTTTCGTGCCGGAGCGGGTTGCCCGGCACCCTCAATTACGTGGTGGCCGGTTATGAAGTCGTGGAGGCACACGTTAGCTTCGGCATCCGCCACAGATTGAACGCGGCTGCTGTCATCACGAACTGCCAGCCCACTTTCCACAGCCCTCGCAGCTTAGTCTTCTTCATTCCTGCCGTTTGCTTCATCCATCCGAACGCCTTCTCGATCAGCGGGCGCTTCTTCTGACTCACCGCGTACCCGGCGTGTCTGGTCGTCCTTCCATCGATCGCGCTGCCACCGGAACGCTTCACGTTCTGGCTCACATGCGGACGAATGTTCATGGCCTTTAAAGTCGATACAAAATCGCGAGTGTCGTACGCCTTGTCTGCACCTAAACTAATCGTCTTGGACTTGGCCCAGCGACGGTTGCGACGCCACCTGCGGTGCATCATCAACAGTGCCGCATCACGCTCGGCCGTGCCATCAGCCTGGGTGAGCATGGCGTCCACAATCAGTCCGTTGCGGTTCTCCATCACTACGTGTCCCAGATAGCTCAACTTGGATTCCTGTCCGTTGCCCTTGCGATACAGCTTGACATCCGGGTCGGTCTTGGACTCGTGGGTTTGATTGCTGCGGCGATCTCCATGGAACTGTGCTCCATCGCCGCTGCCATCGCTGTCCTTCTTCTGAAAACTCTTCTGGCTGGCCCAAGCTTCAATGAGCGTCCCATCCACCGTGAAGTGCTCGTCGGACAGATGCGGCCTCACTTGTCCCAACACCTTCTCGAAGAAACTGCGCGCGACTTCCTGATTGAGCAACCGATCGCGGTTCTTGCTGAACACCGCATGGTTCCAGACCGGTTCGTCCATCTCCATGCCGACGAACCAGCGGAACAACAAGTTGTAATCGAGTTGTTCCATGAGCATGCGTTCACTGCGAATGGAGTAGAAGATCTGCAGCAGCACTCCACGTAGGAGCCGCTCCGGCGGAATCGAGGGACGGCCGGTCTTGGCATACAAGCCATCGAGCTGCTGATTCATGGAGCGAAAGATCTCGTCCACGGCTTTGCGCACCGCTCGAAGAGGATGGTTGCTGGGCACCCGTTCCTCCAAAGAGACATAGCTGAAGATTCCACTTTGCTGAAGATCGTCACCGAGCATAAAAACATTCTTGCGCATTTCTGTTTCAGCAATCCAGCCCTTCGGCTAGTTTTTCAACAAGCTCCTAGGATCAAAGCCCGGTTGCTCGTCTGGTGGCGGATAATCGCGCAACCAGCCTGACAGAAAGAATGCGGCGTTTGGAACATATCCGCGCCTCGCATCCTCGGCCCCGCCAGGGCCAGCATCAAAAACAATTCTCGCGGGCAGCCGTCCATCGCTATCAACCAGATTGACAGGATCGCTCCAGGCATATGCGTACCGATTGTACGAAGCGGTTTCGGTCAGCACCATCGGCCCCGTATCCCCCGTCAAAAACCTCCCCAATGCCGGCGAGTAATACCGCTGGTCCGCATAATCCAGCCCCGTAGCATCTCTCCGATACGTGGCGAACTTCTCCCGATCCTGCGAAGTAGTGCTGGCCTCTTCACCGAAGGGAAAATACTTGGTTCCAGCGATATCGCTGCCGAGGCGGTCGGTGATTGGCGTGATGCTTGGGCCCCCCGCGTTGTAGCTGTAGATACGGCGGCCCAGAAAGAACACGTTCTGCTTCACAAGCGCGAAGCCGTTCGTCCCCAGTGCGTAGGTTCCGAGCTGCCGGTTGCCAAGGTAGAAGTAAAAGTATTCCGTCCCATTGGCGAGTTGCTTGTAGACGCGCTTGTTGTCGGGAGTGTAGCCGTAGGTTCCATACCTTCGTCAAAGGCGCTGTCAGATAAGTGCACCGTCCCGTTTCTCTCGCAATTACGACAGATCTCGCGCTATATGCAGCTGGTCTTTATTCTTAATTCGGCGAATCAGTGAAATCGAGCCCCCTCCAACGGCTGCATAGACGCATCCATTTGCCGCTATCGCTTCGATCACTCGGAACCAATATTCAAACGGCTCCCAGGGACCGACCCACCCTCCAACCAGACGAGCTGTCGGCCAGAGAACAACCGATACACCTGTAAGCATGTTTCGGTACACCGGACGGTCAAGGACTAGAGGACTGTACCAACCAGCAGCCAACAATGACGCAACAGCTATTCCGGTCAGCCCAAACAGGACAGCAATTCTCGAAACAGATTTCTTAGGATTTGTTCTCATCTGGATGAACCCTAGTTGCACCGTGGAATGCCTGTTCCGTTGTCGCGATTTATCATCACTTTGTCCTGCATCATCTTGATGCCCTGTGTGCCGTACAATTGGCCATTTCGCTCCCGAACCGGAACTGCCGCCACGGTTGGAACACCGCCGAGAGTATATGTGACGGTAAACTGCTGGTACTGAAGAATGTCTTCTCCGTAACCGCGGGCCAGCAGATCCTCAAATTTCACCGACTTCCAACTTCTGTTGCTGGCCTCGGGATCCAAATTACCGTAGGCTATGTGATTGTATTCCTGAACAACTACACTGCCAGCCCACGCTTTGCCCATCTGATCTTGAACTTCATAGCTGCGAACTCGTTTAATCGAGCCGATGTAAAACGTATAGCAATCATTTACAACCTGCAAATGATCCACGTACCGCAGTGCAGACCCATCATCATCTTGCTGCCGAGCGGCATCTGCAGCAGCTGCGGCAATGCGAATATCCCATTCCTGAACCTTCTTCTCGGGATTTCTCCTCCATATCTCGCGCTCTGACAATGCCACAAAATAGTCTGGAGAAACTCCTCCACCGAAGATGCCGAACGTCAGAAACGAGAGAAGACCAAAACCGCCGCCACCACCGTCAGCAGCCTGCGCCATCTCACCCGAGGGATCGTAGTAATTTACAGGATCCCCCTCCACATAAGTGTACCGATTCCAGCCCGCCGTAGTTCCCGAACCAATAGCCGGATCACTCGACATAAATCGCCCTATTCCTGGAGAATAATACCGCTGATCAGCGTAATCCAGCCCGGTGGCATCCCTTTTATACGTGGCGAACTTCTCCCGATCCTGGGAACTGGTGGTCGCCTCTTCACCGAAGGGAAAATACTTGGTTCCGGCGATATCGCTGCCGAGGCGGTCGGTGATTGGTGTGATGCTCGGCCCGCCCGCATAGTAGCTGTAGATCCGGCGGCCCATAAAGAAGACATTTTGCTTCACAAGCGCGAAGCCGTTCGTCCCCAGTGCGTAGGTTCCGAGCTGCCGGTTGCCAAGGTAGAAGTAAAAGTATTCCGTCCCATTGGCGAGTTGCTTGTAGACGCGCTTGTTATCGGGAGTGTAGCCGTAGGTCTCGCCCGTGGCCGTGAGGAGACGGTTTTCCGTGTCATAGGTGAGTCCCGTCTGGCCGGGCATCGCCGTCAGGTTTCCATTGGCATCGTAGCTGTAGCCTGCCGTTGTAATCCTGTTATTCGTGTCGTAGCTGAAGTTCGCGGTCGGCGCGGAACCCTTCGTCACCGACTGAGCCGTGCGGTTCCCGAAGCCGTCATAGGCGAAGCTGAGGCCCCATTCGGGTCCCGTGGTCGTTGCTGAGGCCAGGCGCTGCAGTTCATCGTACTGGTAGCTGACCTCTTCGCCGCTGATCCAGTTCTTCATCTGCGTGATCTTCCCGTTATTCTGCGTGGCCGAATACCGATACTCAATGTCCTGTCCGCTGCCTGCCGTAACGCGCGTGAGCTGATACAGACTATTATATTGCCGGGTTTCCGTCGTGTACGCCGTTGGCCCGTACTGCGGGTCCACCTGATTTACGCCGTATTCGAGCTGCCGCAGCTCGCCGGCAGCGCCGTAGACGGCGTTCCTCACTACATCGAACGAGCCCTGGGTCATCCGCTTGGGGCGGCCTTGCAGATCGATGCGGTACTGGGAGGTTGCCCCCAGCGGGTAGGACTCGGATGTAACACGCCCTTCGTTGTCATAGCCAATGCTGGCCGAGAGCAGGTTATTCACTCCGTTCCGCCGGACGCTCAGAATCTTATTAGTCAGGCCGCCTGGTGCGTTGTAGCTGAAATATTCGGTGAACTGCCCCGGACTCCCTCCGTCGCAGCCGGTCGTTCGTGATGCCAGCCGTCCGTACCCGAACGACGTATAAGGGCTGCTGTCGTATGCGTAGGTTACCTGCTCACAGGTCTGCTCGACGGTATACGACTGAAGCGGCGGTGGTGGATAAAACGTGGCGAAGTGCCGGACAGAGATCACGCGCCGGTTGCCGTCATAGCTGTATTCGGCGCGCTGGCCCTTGGCGTCGGTTTTGGTCGCGACATCGCCGTTGGCGTTGTAGGTGAAGGTGACGGTCCCGCTTTCCGGGTTGGTGACGCTCTGCAAGCGCTGGTTGGCGTCGTAGACCCAGGTGCGCGTTTGTGTGCCGCTGGGCCGCGGCATATTCACGCCCACCAGATGGTTCACTATATCGTAGCTGTACGTCGTGATGTAGTCCGCCCCGCCCGCCGGATTGGGCTCGTTCACCTGCGTGAGATTGCCCATCGCATCCATGGTGAACTTTTTCCACTTGCCCGCGGGATCGGTGGTGGTTACGGTATTGCCTTCATAGACGTAGCTGGTGGTCCCGGCCTGGTTGGGCAGCGCCACGCTGATCGTGCGGCCGGCATCGTCGTAAGTATAGGTCGTCCAGAGGATCGCTCCTCCAGGGGCATAGGGCAATGAGGTGCGCTTCACCCGGCCGTTGGGCGAGCAGGCGCAGGCATCGTATTCGGTGTCCACGATGGAATCGGTGACACTATCGTGCCCCTTCTCCACCCGGATGGTATGACCCAAGCCGTCCATTGTGGTTTTTGTCCAGCGAACAACCGGGATGCCATTCCAGGTCTGGTAAAGCGGATCCCAAATATCTCCCAGGACAACCCCGTTGATCGACGCCTTCACCGTGGGCGGACTGGTCGTGTAGGTGTAGTTCGTGGTCGCGCCGTAGGGCGATTGCGTACTGGTGGGCCGCGAGGCGCTGTCATAGACAATACTGGCGACCTCGCCGTTGGCGCCCGTCTGCGAAGTGAGATTGAGCAGCGCGTCCCAGGTAGCTGAACTCGTGAATCCACCGTTGGTGATGGCGGACGGAGCGGCATAGGCGTTGGCCGCCGATGCGGTGACGCTGACCGTGAGGCCGTCCCCGGTCCCGGTGGTAAGATTGCCGGCCACATCGTACTGCGTGTAGCTGGTGGACCCGGGCGTCGCCGATGTGAAGAGCATGGCGCGGTGGACCGGACGCGCCGCCGAAAATATCGTCGAATCCCACGAGGTCATCCCAGGACAAACCGTGCCCGGCGTCCAGGCTTCGTAGGCGGGACAGGGACGAGCGCCAAGGGCGTCGCCCCAGGTATTGGTGACCAGGCGCGTAGTCTGCTGGCTGGCATTCGTGACATCGGTAGTCAGCAGTCGATTGCGCATGTAGAGCGCCAGGTACTGCGGATCGCTCAGATAGGTATGGGTGTAGGTTCGCGCCGGCGTGGTCAGATTGCCGTAATCGAAGATCTTTGACTGGATGACGTTGCCATAGATATCGAGCGTCTGCTCGCTGCGCTTGGTGGCAGCCCCTGCCGGGGACACATGAAGACTGGAATCGACCGCCGAGATATATGGATTTCCGTTGGCATCCTGCGCCCAGGTAGTAGCCGACCATCTGTGATGCCACGAGACGGTGTCGGTTTTCTCCACATACGAATACGGCAGGCCGACATTGAACTGTGTCGTATCATAGACGAAGAGCCATGCCTTCAAGGGATTAGGGGATTTCGACTGGTCGTGCCAGCGGGCTTTCCAGTGAATCTCGCGGCTGGGGTCGCCCGCATCACGCTCCATGTAAAAGCTCTTTTCGGCCGCGCCGGCCGAATACGCCACGTAGCGGTTCAGCACTTCGCGGAACGACCGGCTGTTCGGATAGGTCCAGGTTGTATAGTCCCAGCGCAGATATCCGCCGTAGGGCAGCGTCGCTCTCGTCAACTCGCCCGACGTATTGTACTGGAACGTGTTCGATAGCGGAATGTTGTTGGTGACCGTTTGCAGCAGGGTGGTCGTGCCGTAGCTCGGATACGGGGAGAAGGGGGCGGAGAGCGGCTGATTGCCCAAGTACGAGAAAGTATATTGCTCCGAACTGCCGGTCGGTCCGGTGATGCCGGTGAGATGGGGGATCGGGTCTGTATTGTAGCTGAAGGTATAGTTGGGCGTTCCCCCGGTAGCGCGGACGTCGGTAATGCTGCTCATGCGCGCGCTGGAGTTCGGCCAGATGGCGCCGGAGCCGTTATTGTAGCTGACTGTAATGTAGTTGCCCTTATCGTCCTGCAGCCGGGTCGGGTACATGGTGCCTGCGTCCTCTTCCGTTCCGGCGGACGTGGCGCCGAACTCCCAGAAGGAGCCATCGTTCGAATACAGGCGGTTGGTAGCGGTGTCGAAGCTGAGGTAAATGCCCTGCCGGGACGTCCACACGCCGCTGGTGTTGACGTCGAGGCGGTATTCCGCGCCGGTGGAATCCGTGTAGGTATAGTGATCGATATTCCAGTAGTCGGCGTATTCAGGAGTGAGCGAGCCGGCCTGCAGACGCCATCCGAATCCGAAACCGACATCGGCGCCCAGTTTCCATGTGCCTGCGGGATCCTGACGCCAGAGCTGCGAGTTATAGCTGAGCGAGAACGGTATGGGGGCGCTGGCGCGGCGCGAAGGCTTGAGCAGGGGCATCATGTAGTTCAAGTTGCCCGAGCGCATATCGATCTGCTCGCCGGCTCCACCCCAGTAGGCGCCGGTGTTGCGCACGCCGATCTGCCGCGCATCGAGCGCGCCGGCCGGCGGCGTGGTGACGGTGAAGGTGGCCGCCGGGGCCGCATTGAAGTGGAAATCGAAGGCGTAGAGAGTGTAGGTGTAAGTTGTGCCCGGGGCCACTGTGGTGTCGGTGAACGTGGAAGTGCCTCGGAGGTTCTGGCGGAAGGCGCCGTTTCGCAGGATCTGGTAGAGGGCAACTCCTGTTCCGTTGACATCATCCGTGACGCCTTGCCATTGCATGTCCACATAGTTGGGAAACACGGTCGTCTTCACCGACTGCGAGTTGACCGGGTTTGGTGCGATGGTGTCCTGCGGCCCAAGGTCGGCCCGCGCGATGCTGTTTCCGGCCGGCGCTCCCCGGACGCCGACACCGGGCTGGCCGCTTGCGATGGCGGTGTTCGTGCCCCAATAGAAAAACTGATCGTCGATATAGATCGCGATCTGGCCGCTGGTCGTATAGACTGTCCGCACCACCATACCGGACCGGCAGGGCACCGTGGTTGACGCAATCAGGGTCACCGCTCCGCTGAGCCGCTGATAAAGTGCAAGCGTCGCCGAACAGGTATTGTTCGCAAAGGTCGGATTCTGAATTTCGGTGGCGTAGAAGGTGCCGGAGGCCGCTGGCCCGGAGAGGGCGTCGGCGCTGGCGTGGAAATACTGAACGTAGGTCCCGCCCGAGGCTGCCAGAGTCAAGGTGGACTTCACTTCATAGTAGGCGCCGGTAGGGACCGGGACGCTGGAGATTAGCGAGCCGCCATTTGTGCTTCCCCCAGTGAGACCGGCCGCCGAAGCAGTCACTGTACCGTTTTGTGTCCACTTGGTGGCGTCGACTCCGGAGAACACGTCGGAGTAATAGTAGACATAAGACCCGAACAATGCCGGCGCGAATAGGAATGCCGATAGCCGCTTCATTTAGTTGACCCTCGTTCCAAAGCGGTTAAAGTCAAAGTCCTTTTTGTATTTCTTCAGCTCTTTTTCAATGTCCGCAGGCTTGTGCTTGCCTTTTTGAAAGGCCTTTATGGTGCGGCCGTCAGCGAGAATGGCGCTGAACGACGATTTATTCTCGGCTACAAATTCCACTAAGGCTAACTGGCCGTCGTCGCTGGACTGGAATGAATACGCCAGAATTCCAGTGCGTACTCCCGGCGGCGGCGTTGTAGCGGGAGCGAATAGCGGGCGCTTCGGATCCGTCCAGGATCCCGAGCCCGTCATCGGTACTACCGCGATAATGCGCTCATATGTGCTTCGTAGGTCTACTTTTGATTGGGCGCACAAAAGCGTGGACGCAAATAATGCGCCGAGAACAAGTTTATTCATGAGAGGCTGGATTAGAGTACCGGAATATCGAAGATTTCGGAAGAACTTTTTTACCTTAGTGCAAAAACACCTAGCTTGTACGTCTATTCCGGGAGCGTGAAAACTTCGAAAGTCAGGTGCGGTGCGCGAAACAGTCGAATGGCCCCACGCGATCTACCCGGTCCTTCGAACCCCCCAATTTATGTAGTTGATTCCATCGGGGGGGTGCTGAAGCACGTAGCGCGTTTCTGGCGTGTATACACAGAGTGCATCATTTGGCCCAGCGCGAGCAATAGCCAGCGGTTCTGGTCGGCGGCGTGGATCTGCCCGCCGCAGGTCGGCCCGCCGGTGTGAGTGCAGGTAACGCCGCAGTGGGCACACTGGCATGGCCCGCCGCGTCTGGGCTGTGGGTCCGGCTGGACCTCGACGGAGGCAGTGCGGGCGGTGAGCAGCTTCATAGCCGATCCGTTCCAACCTTTGCGTCAGCCGCCGCGCGGTGCGCTCTGGATGCAGCCGGTCGTAAAAGTCATCGTCAGCAGGCGGATCACACGAGTCTTCGCCTGGCCGCGCAGACCCAGCAGAATAAAATTATGGCGGGACAGGACTGCGTTGACGACCTGCGGAATTACGGTGTCGTCATAGCCGATGACGCCCGGAAACAAAGGACCGGCGCTTTGCAGCCGGCAGATCAGGTTCTGGCGAAGTTCGTCCTTGACGGACCGCGCCGCCAGGCGATCCTGCGAATAGCCGCTGTGGCGAAGGGCGCCCAGCGTGCTCGGAAAAGTTTGACGGTTCGGCATGGACAACCGCACCTCCCTCTAGCCGCTAGCGAAATTGTAACAGAGCCGGCGGTTCTCGCCCGTAATCCTCACGGGCGCCAATCACCTCGCTCGGATGGTTGACAAGCGCAACAAATCCGGAGAGCGGCCCGATCATTTACGACTACGATAGCAACGGCAACCTGGTCTCGCGGAGTGACTCGCGAGGAGCCTCCATGACCCTGGATTACGACACCTGGAATCGCGTGACCGGAAAAACATATACGCCAGGATCCGCAGAGGTAACTCCGAATGTGACCTACACGTACGACGCGCATGTCGTGGCGTCGGGGACAAGCTATCCCAAAGGCCGCTTGACGGAAGTTGCGGTGGCGGGTGGTACGGCAGTGCGCTACGACCAATACGATGGGCTGGGACGGGTGTTAAAGAGCAGTCAGATCACGGACGGGCAGGGCTATGGGTTCGTGTATACATACAATCCGGCGGGAAGCCTGGAAAGTATTCAATATCCGGTCAGCAGCCGCAAGGTATTCACCTGCTATGACACGGCGGGACGCGTGCAGTCGTTGAAAAAGGACTCGATGGTTGGAACGGACGTCTATGCGGAAGTGGTGGACGGCACGGACCCGGACTCGGCCGGAGTAATTGCCGGCTACAGCCCGCTGGGCGGGATGCAGAGATTGGCGCTTGATAGCGGAAGGCTGCTGCAGAGATGGGATTACAATGATCGTGGCCAGTTGACGAGGCTGCAGATGTACCGGACGCCCGGGACCACGGTTTCATCGCTGATGAAATTACAGCCCGACTACGGAGTTGCATCCACTAACAACGGGAATGTGATGTCGCAGTCGATCGCGGTGAGCGGGACGGCGTTCACTGCAAGCCAGAGTTACACCTACGATGCATGGAACCGTTTGGAGACGGTCGCCGAGGGAACGAATTGGAAGCAGAAGTTCGGGTATGATCGTTGGGGGAATCGCTGGACCGACCAGACGTTGACGAGCGGAATTGCGGTAGCGCCGGGAACGCCAATTGGGTCCGAATGGTATAACAGCGGCAACAATCAGATGTTGGTGTCTCACGATCTTGCGGGTAACGCGTCGCCGATGCCAGGCCGGATCTACAAGTATGACGTGGAGAACCGGATCGTGTCGGTAGACGGGGGAACCGCCGCGTTGAACGAGTCCTTTGCCTACGATGGAGA
>DATLBY010000440.1:0-10241 GCA_035526665.1 Bryobacteraceae bacterium | reverse complement strand
TGCTTTCCGCGACCGCGGTCTGGCGGTACCGTCTCTGCAGGAGGTGATCGCCTCTTGTGGCGTTGATCCCGTACGTGGCCGGTCACTGCTCCAGATCCTGCTTCGCGACCGCCGGCTGGTGAAGATCGGCGACGATCTTGTCTACCATCACACCGCGCTCGAAACCTTGCGGCAACTGCTGGCGGCCCGCAAAGGCGAGCGATTCGCCGTGCCCGTCTTCAAGGAATGGACGGGCGTCTCGCGTAAATATGCGATCCCGCTGCTCGAATATCTCGATCGCGAGCGCGTCACCCGCCGCGACGGCGACACCCGCATCGTCCTTTAACTCCGCTCAAAACGATGCGGCAGCCCGGATCAACACGGTAACCGGGCAGGGCGGCGCCACTGCGGCAACCTACGTGGCGGGCGTGAACTACGCGGCTCATGGAACTCCCGACCAAATCAGTTTTTCAAACGGGCGGTATGAGAGCACCTGATTCAACACTCGACTACAGCCAAAGGCTATTCTGCTGCGGACGCAAGCGCCATCGGGAGATTGCACTGAGGCTGCTGGTAATGTGGCGCGATTGAGCTTTGATTACGGCTCCGGCAATAATGGGAATGTGGTGGGGCAAACGATTTCAGATGGCGTAAGCTGGTCGGCGAATCAGAGCTATGCATATGACACAATGCAGTTCACCTGCAAAGAAGGATGCGGAGACGGGCATTGGTTACTTCGAAGCAAGTATATAGATTCCTACCACGCGACCGAAGACGCCGCGCGGGACGACCGGATTGAGGAGCCATGAAGCCTGCCAAGATGCGCTGTGCGCAAGTGTTGCTCGCCACGGCAGTGCTCGTGCTTGCGATAACCGCCTTTGGGCGGGGAGGCGAGGGCACTTCGCAAAAGGCCAAAAGGCAAATTGAACCATGTGAGGTTCGGGTGTACTCCGATTTAAAGCATATCGATGAGAGTGGAGACGATGTAGGCACTGAGATCGTTCTGCGGCAGTGTCGCTCGAAGGGCGAGTCCATTACCGGCCAATGGGATGAATATGAAGGGTACTCTCCAGTTATCACACCGCTTTCAGGATCGCTCCGAAACTCCAAGGTCCGGATGGCAGCCCCGCGTGCGAGCCCGAAGCCGCAACTTGAGGCTGAGCTAAAGAAAGATCGATTGGAAGGGACGCTAAAGTGGTATGTCGACGGGACAGTCCAGACCAAAGCGTTGAATCTGCGTGGTGTCCCCGGCAGATGGGAGGATCTGAGAAAAGAGAGAGGACGGCGATAAATCTGAATGCCGTTCGGTCCAAAAAGCGGGATGCGGAGCCGGGGCTAGACTTTTTCAAAACTCGACATTACTCAGCCGCACAAGGGTGATACACCAGCCCCTCGATGGGATGATTGTGAAGAAAGAATGATTGAACGCCGGTGATCTCGATGCTGCTCTCGTCTTTCAGTTCGAAGAACACGCGGTAGTCGCCACAACGGAGACGAAAGCCGGCGAGTGGCGGCCTGAGCTTTTTCACGTCGCCATTGCGGCTGGACAGATAGCGATCAATGCAGTGCAGAATCTGCATGGCATTCTCTTTCTCGATGGCCCGCAGGTCCGTACGGGCTTCTGGTGACCAGGTAACAGCGATCGGTTCCGGAGCGGCGGCCTCGCTCAATGGTTGAACCCAAACTCGCGAAGGATCTCTTCGTGGGGGATACCTTCGCCGCGGTCCAGTGAGGTTCGCGCGGAATCGAGCGCCGCGGCCGTCTCGGGTGTGATCTCTTCTTCTTCCACAGGAGCCAAAGCCAGCGAACGCGCGAGCGGCTCCACTATCACTTCCAGCAGACTTCGTACGGCGTTGAGTTTCTCGGCCGGCAGCATATCGAACAACGCGTGAGCCTGCGGTCGTTCCTGACTCAGATTAGGTTCCATGTTTCCTCCCGGGAGCTAAAGAGTGTCAGCTAGATAGACGTTAGTGTCGAAATTAGGAGTGACGTCGCCGGATTCCCAACGGCTGCAAACGCGCGGGCTGATGTTGAGCAGGTCCCCCACCCGGATTTGCCTCATATCGCGCGCCGTGCGAAGTTCCTTAAGTCGCTGAGCGAAGTTCGAAATAAACCAGAGCTCCGGAAGCGGGCTCGTGCGCATAATAAGACCTCCTCGAACGTGTCCCTGTCTCGACCGCGAGCGCGTCACCCGCCGCGACGGCGACACCCGCACCTTCTCTCTAGCTCTGCAAATCCGCATTGATGGCTGGCTTGTGTCGCCCTACAGCGTAGCGATGATAACGTCCCGATCCACACCTTTGTGCTGAGCGACGGTTCGCAGGATGGAACTAAAGGTGCCAATGCGAAGTGGGGAGTGGGACGGAACCGCGATCCGCTGGTGAGTCGGCTCTGATGTTTCCAAGATGAGGTGGCTACCCTCCTGGTGTACTCTGCGGTAGTGCCACCGCCGACATAGAATATCCGCAAAATGCGCGCCCGAAACATTGCGCGGGATCTTCACGCGACGGACAAGATTTCGTCGCGGACTAGGTGGAGGCGAATGCGCTCAGGCTTTGGTTGATCGAAGAAGAAAGCAGACGTTGCCTGGACGGCGTTTTTCCGCAACTCTTCCCACGTATCCCCTTGCGTGAAAATGTTTTCGGTGATGCACTCGGCGCAATAGCCTCCGTCGGCCTCCTGAACGACATCGAACACCAGTTCTGCCATACAATCCATCATACGGCAACCCGGCGTCGCCTCCTTAGTCATCCGCGTTATCTCCGTCCGTCGGCGCCCTACCCCGCCTGCACCTTTAAGAGCACTCCCGATTGCGTACTCAGCCCCGCAATCTGGGCGATGACCTCCTGATCTCCGGAAGCAACGCTCGGCACCGTCACGTTGAACTGGTAAAGACCCGTCGCCGACAATCCCGCAAACGACACGAGAGCCGCAACCCCGCCAATGGTGATCGCCGCCGCATTCGCCAGTGCCGCCGCGGTCTGCAAAATTCCGCCCGGCTCAATCACGGGAGCTGTCGGTCCAAACCCGTTGCCGTACAGCGAGATCACGTCGCCCGGCCTGGCTGCCTGCACTGTCCCCGCGGCCGTGGATGTAACTCCCGTGATAATCGCTCCATCGGAGCGCACGGCCGCTACGTAGCCCTGCGATGTGAAGAACGCCGGCGCAATCGGCTGCAGGATTGCCGTGGCTGCTTCTGAAGTTCCCGCCGCGTTGGTGATGGTGACCTGTACGGTCCCCGTATTGTTGTCGGCGGGAGCCTGCACATTGATCTGTGTGGGACTGACATATTGCAGGAACGCGTCCCGGCCGTCAATCTTCACGCTGATTCCGCCGAGGGTAGTCGGCAGCTTTCCGTTCACCAGATCGGCAGTCGTGATGGCACGCGCCGACGTAGCCAGATTTTGCCCGAAGATGGCAACCCAGGCGCCTGGCGCGACCCCCGGTTTGTAGCTTCCCGCATTCACAATCCCGTTGGCGCTGATCACCGCCCTGGTGATCGCCGGACGCTTCAGGTTCACGCCGATTTCGCCTTTCGCCGCGTAGCCTTCCGCCGTTCGTGTGACGTTCAGCAGGAGGCGTTCGGAATTCGGTGTTCCGCGGAATATTCCGTCCGTCGAGTTGCGCGTGTCGCGGGGCCCGCGCGTGTTGTACGGCGGCATCGCAAAGACCGTATCCGTGAGGGACTCATCGAAGAAAAACTGCGAGGTGAATTCGTCGAGTTTGGTGGCCCCGTCGTACGTCCGGACTTTGAAGTGAATGTGCACGGCCCGTCCGCGGTACCACCCTGGATACACCGTCGTGAAATTCACCACTCCGTTTTCATCGGCGATCTGGTAGCCCCTCAGGAACTTTCGGCCACGGCTGTTGTTGTCCGCCTCGTCGGAATACACGCCTGCCGCATCGCAGTGCCAGATTTCCACCCGCGCACCGGGCAGGACTCCGCAGGAGGAGCCCGTCACCTCATTCACCGTCAACTGCAATGTCAGAAGGACACCCGGCCGGATCGATCCATCCGCCGGGTCCACCCGGATGTCGGAGCGGTTTAAGTTCTCCTCGACAAAATAGGGGCCTTCTGTTTGGGGAGGTGTTACCAGGCAGCTGGCAGCCTCCGCGGCCTGTTCCGAAACTTTGCCCGCCAGGGCTGCGGTTCCCGCGGTCCCAAGAAGGGCTAATGTTTTTCTTCTGCTGAATAGAGCACGGCTTTCGTTGATCATGGGAATGTTAGTTTCTTTCTAGCGTTGCACTGTGATGTAGCAGCAACTGGCATCATCCATTCGAGAGATGACCCTGGAAATCATGCACCGGAGACGGCGGCGCATACTCTACAAACGCGGCGCCGGCCCTGTGCGACTCACCTATTTCTGTTAAACACTTGCAGGACTTTTTACGAAACTTAACACCCTCGTGCGCAACGAAGAAGCGGCTTCCCGCGTTCATGCTCTCAGGAGATCTGCAATTACCATGATTAAAGTCAACAAGCTGTTTGCGACCGCCTTGCTGTCGGCGGCCCTTGTGTTTGCCCAGCGGGGTCCACGGCCGGACGGAGGCACACCGCCGGATCCGGCAGCCATGATCCAACGGCGTGTCGATATGCTGTCAAATTTTCTGACGCTCACCGAAGCGCAAAAAGCGCGAGCGGCAACCATTTTTACCGATGCCATGACGGCCGGCCAAGCGCTGCACTCCAGCAGCCAGTCAGCGCACACGGCGCTCGCTGCCGCTGTGAAGAAGAATGACCTGGGAGGCATCGATCAATACGCCAGAGAACTCGGAACCATTAGCGGTCAGCTTACTGCCATCGAGAGTAAGGCCGATGCCGCGTTTTATGCGCTGCTCACGCCCGATCAGCAGACGAAGTATGATTCGAAGCCGCGCGGCGGCCCCGGAAGAATGCGCGGTCCCGGTGGTCCTGGACCCGAGGGCTTCGGCAGAAATCGCTAGTGCTATCGGGGCAGGCTAAACGCCTGCCCCCTCTCTGTCTGAACATCCCGGCATGGTGCTGCGGATGTCACGGTCATCTTTTTCACAATACTTTTACATTTTTCGCATCGCACTCATTCCATTCACTTCGGTCTAATCTCTAGCAGTAAGTCGCTCGGTTTAGCCTTCATTGCACGCAGTGCAAGGGCCGCTACATGCTCATCGCTTGTGCTGGGCCACATCGCGTCCCGGTTCAGTGCGACTGGCTTCCTCTAAAAGGAGGAGATCGCGATGAAAAAAAGTATTCTCATGACAGGCGCATTTTTGCTGGCGGGAATCGCATTTATTGCATCGCTTCCGCCGGTTGTTCGAAGCCAGGCGCCCGGCGCCCTGAAGAAGGACTCTGCCGCTGAAAACGCAGTGCGGCTGGTCAGCGAGGGACGCCAGATCTTCCGCTTCGACACTTTCGGCGACCAGGCGTTTTGGGGCGGCTCACTGAAACTCCATCAGGCCATCGAGGGATCGCGCTTCGGTGGAGTGGGCTCGGGCGTCAGTCCTAAAACGGCTATCACGGTGGGCCTCAAGGTCGACGTGGACGCTTTGCCGTCCCATGTTTTCCAGCAACTCCAGCAAGGCGGCCTTGATCTGAACGATCCCGCTGTAACGCTGCAGTTGCTGAAATTGGATGCGGTCGTCGGCGTCAAGGGATTCTAATTCTGCCGGGACGTTGGCATCGGTGGGCATTCAATGCGCCTTATGTCACTCCACCGTCGACAACTCCCATTCCGCTCTTTGCGCCGGCGTCGTCCAGCCCAATCCGGGCACCGGCTGCGTTGGCCGTCGCCTCGACGGCTGGGCGAATCGTGATTTGAATGTCGGCGCCATCATCGCTCTGGCTCCGGACCTGACGGCCTTTGCCTCACTCTTGAATACAACCCAGGCGAACGTTCGCAATGTCCTCAACACTTGGGGACCCGGCAAGTTCGACGCCGAATTGGTGCTCGACGGCAAGACTGTGAACCCGCAGCAGATTACCGATGGCGCTGTGACCGGTGTGAACGTTTCCGGCGCTACTCTCATCCCGCCGGCATTTGGCTTAGCTGGAGTAAACCTGCATACTTGGACTGGCTGGGGCTCGGTTCCTCACTGGAACGCCTTCGTCGCGAATCTGAAATGCAGGGTGCCGGCCGCTTCTGGGATCCGCGCCTAGCTGATGCCGCACAATTTCCTATCGCCGCCGCCCACGGTTTCGGAGATCTCCGGCTCCCGAATGGACTCTACATCAGCCCCGATGACGATCAGATCACATCGAAGCTTCCGGCCCTACAGTTTTATCAACTGGCGATACCTTCTCCTCAGCCTCCCCCCGGCAGTTTCGACTCAGCGGCGGCGGCTCGCGGCGACGAGCTGTTTCGCGGCAAGGCGAAATGCAACAACTGTCATGTCGAACCGCTCTGGACGGACCCTGGTTGGAATCTTCACCTGCCCGGCGAAATTTGCATCGATGGATTTCAAGCCAACCGCGCGCCCGATCACCGCTACCGGACATCACCCCTCGGGAACCTGTTCTCGCACTCAAAAGGCGACTTCTATCACGATGGAAGATTCCCGGCTCTGATCAATGTGGTCGATCACTACAATACATGCCTGACTCTTGGTCTGACTCCCGCGGAAAAGAGCGACCTGATCCAATACCTGCTGAGTCTCACTTTCGGGAAAGCGGGTCCTTAGGCAGGATGCTTGGCGCTGCTTGCTCCGGCCTAGGGAGCGAACCGGTAGCCTACTCCTCGCACGGTGTGAAAGTGCTTCGGAACCTGGGGATTATCTTCCAGCTTTTGCCGCAGCCAAGCGACATGCACATCAATGGTCCGCGACGAGACGGCGGATTGATACTCCCAGACTTCCTTCAACAGGTCTTCCCGCGACACTACCTGCCCGCGGCGGTCCACCAGGTAACGAAGCAGTTGCAGCTCCTTCCCAGCGAGATTCACGCGCGTTCCATCCTTCAAAACTTCGCCGCGCTCAAAATCGATTTGAATTTTCTCAAACTGGAAGCGCGCCGCCGGCGCCAAGTTCTCCTTCTTCACTCGGCGCAGCAGCGCTTCAATTCTCGCCAGCAGCTCGGAAGGCTCGAACGGCTTGGTTAGGTAATCGTCGGCTCCCAACTTCAGGCCCACCACGCGATCGATCACCTGCGTTCTTGCAGTCAACATCAGGATCGCGGTATCGGCTCCATCCTGGCGCAGCTCCCTGCAAACATCGAAGCCATTCTTGCCGGGAAGCATCACGTCGAGAAGAATCAGATCGAATTTTCGGGACTTAGCCTTCTCCAGACCCGCCGGTCCGTCCGGCGCCGTCTCGACATGATAGCCCTCCGACTCCAGCAGGTCCGTCAACGTCAAAACGAGTCCCGGTTCGTCTTCAATTAGTAGAATTTGCGAATTCATGTTGTGATTGCGAAACGGCGGCCGGAATGCGCATTATGAAATGCGTTCCCTGATCCACCTCACTCCTGACGCTCAGTGTTCCTCCATGGGCTTCAACAATGCGTTTAGCCAGGCTTAGTCCCAGTCCGGTGCCATGAACCTGATCCTCTACTGCCTTCATGCCGCGGTAAAAGGGGTCGAAAATCTTGCCGATCTCATCCGCCGAAATGCCCTCGCCGTGATCCGAAACTACGACCTCCACCATTCCTCCACTTTCTCTGGAATCGAGGGACGCCGACACGCCCACCCATTCGCCCGTTCCGTACTTGGCTGCGTTCGTCAACAGGTTTTGCAGTGCCAGTTGCAAGGTGGTGGGGTCCGCGCTGATAGGCGGAAGGTCGGGGGCAATATTTCTTTCGAAATGGCAATTGGGATTGATGGCGGCGCCGCGCTCCGCCGCTAGCGCCTCATCCACCAGCGCCGACACTTGCAGCGGCTGCCGCTCTCCGATCACGCGGCCGGCCTCCATGTTGGAGAAGCTGAGGATCTGTTCCACAATCGCCGTCAGCTTCTGGCTTTCCGATTGGATCAGCGCACCGTATCGCTGCACCCGCGCGGGATCGCCCGACACTCTGCCTTGCAGGTTATGCCCGGCCGTCCGCATCACAGTCAGGGGCGTACGCAGCTCGTGGGAAACGCCGGCCACAAACTCCATCTGAAGCTCGGCCAGTCTCTGCGCGCGCCGTGTGAACTGAACCAGTGCCAGCACAGTCGCCAGAATCAGCGCAATGATTCCGGCCATTACAGCCAGGTTGCGAGCCTTGGCCTTGGCGACCACCGCCTCCAGCGAGCCGGCGCGATGCCGGACCGACAAAGTCCAGCGGCCGGTGTCCGAGTTTCGGTTCTCGGGCGGGGGACCGCGGCGCATTCCGCGATTGCGTGGCGGACCCGGACCAGAACCGCGCTGCATCCGGCCCCGGTCCACTTCGAAGAGATTCACTGAGGCATCCGCGTTCGCCAGAATGTTGCTGCTTTCCTCGGTCTGCGAGCGATAAATGAAGGTCTTGGGGCTATTGCGTATAGTCACTGCTGCCAGGTAATCGGCGGCACCTCCAGGAAGATCGCGCTGCAACAACGCCGGGATGACAACCGTCCGGATGTACTCCAGGTCGAACTGCACGATGATCCATTCCAACTCACGTGGACGCGGCCGGCCGCCATCCGGACCCCGCGCGAATCGCCGGTCAAAAACCGGCATCTCAAACAGGTCGGGCAGATCGCCGGTAACGCCGCCCAGGAACGGCGGACCCTCGGTTCCCGCCAATTTGGCAAGCAGCCGTTCCTGGATCGTGCGCCATTCGGCTGGCCAATCGACCGGATGGAAATTGCCGGTCTGCTGGTCCAGCTCCCGCAGTTGCAGCGAGCTCCCGGCGGGTTCGGCAACTAAGACGCGGCGCAGCAGACCGTTGTGCCGGCTCGTGTCTTTCCACTGCTCGAAGCGCGCGGCGTACTGCCCCTCTCTAGCCTGCTGATCGGTCTCAAGATCGAAAGAAATCAGGTTTGTGCACGCCGCTGTGACTTCGCCGTTGAAATCGCGGCTGACACGAAGCAGACTGGTGTGCAAGGTGCTTTGGAGACGCTCTTTCTCCGCCCGGCTTAGCTCGTCAATCCAGCCGTACTGCAGGACGCCGAGCGCCAGCGATAGCAGGACGAGGGCGCCGACGAACAACCACGAGAGGAGAGCGTGTTTTTTATGACGGCCAGGCTGCATCGGAAAGGGTTCAGATACCCTTTTGACAATACTCCGAATCGGCAGCCTACTATGTTAAGGCAGCGTAAAGTTCTATTAAGAATGTTAAGAGCGCAGCCGTCTATTGACGCTCGAAAAGGATGTACTTCGAATTGTTTTCAATCACGCGCCAGCCTCCCGCGGCCTGTGCTAACGAGCTGATGGGAGAGTTGACGGGGGTCAGAATCAGGTTGAACCCGTAGGAGTCCAGCACACTGCGCCATTTCGATTGTCCTTCTTCGATGGTCAGATAGTCGTTGCCGATCTTTTCCCCGTAGTAATTGTGCCGGCTGTCGAAGAAGACGCGCTGGCTCGGGTAGTTGCGGAAGATAAGGTAATCGGCGATCTGGTCGGAGGCAAACACACGCCCGTTCGCCAGCAGGCCGGCGTGCCGCTCGATCATCTTGGCCGGAACAGCCGCCTCTGGAAACTCTTGCGGCCAGTGAAGTCCGGGAAGGCATGCCAGCGTTACAATTACCGCCGGAATGAAAAGGCTCGTGCCCGGTAAGCCGCTAGTGAGTTGCTGCGAGACATCATTCAACATTGCGGGCAGGGATGCGCCGGAACGGCCGGCTACCCACTCCGACCACCAGGTGGAAAGCTCCTGCGCAATGATGGGCGTCGCCACCAGCAGGTAAATGGTCAGGTGACGCACTGAAGTGAGCGAGCAGTAGGCCAGGAAGAGAATCCAGAGCGGCTCCACCAGGTTCTTCTTGCGAACCAGGGAAGGAAGTAATGCTAACCCCGCAAAGAGCAGGACCATGAAGTGGTACATCTCTTCGGTCCGGAAGGTAGGCGATTTGAACTCGCTGACATTCGCGGTGATCCAGGAGGAGCGCAGGGTTTCGAGAATGTGGGCGTGCAAGTGCCACCCGTAGGGATTCACCAGCGAGGCGAGCCCGCAAGCGGCGCCCAACAACACCAGTTGGAATACCTCAGACCTCCGCGCCGGCCGGATGTCCGGCCACACCCAGGCCTCACCGGCACAAGCGGCCGTACGCAGCGCCAGCAACACCAGGAAGATGAAAAAGCCCCCGTGGAGATTGGCCCAGAGCGCCGTCAGCGGAACCAGCAGCCAGATCAAGCGCCCGCCGTGACGCCGGTTGTAATCGAGCAGCCAGACC